>CAZHDH010000121.1:0-4847 GCA_964531245.1 uncultured Bacteroides sp.
AGACTGTAAATGAAACTGTGTCAAGTAAAAAATAATTAACTTTACAGACACAGTTTATTTTACACTTCCGTCTAATCTGCATTTTCAATTTCTCCGCTTTGCAAGCCTAATATATTTTTTGCATTGAGAGGAGTAACAACAGATTTTCCGGTTTTCTTTTCTAATTCTAATCTTGCGTTGAGGGCAATTGTGCCTCCTTGTTTGGCGACATCTATATGTTCATCAAAAGATTCCGGGTTTTGTGCTTCAGATATTTCTTTTGTAGAGAGTTCGGCAAGCATATTTAACACCAATTCCTTGTTGGTCATATTATCTCGGAGATTTTCTTTCTTCAAGCCTTTGAATTGTTTGTATTCCTTTGCCGTTTTTCCTGCCCATATTTTATAGATGATGTCTGTTAAGGTGGCAAATTCTATGCCTTCTTGTAATCCGTGCCGTTTCCATTCATCGGTTAAGTCCTTGCGGATTTCGATGCTTTTCAGCCGTTGGTTTATCCAACTGTCGGAATATCCTAGGCGTTTGTAGTCTACCATAGCCTGCTCGATAGACAATTCGGGGTCCTGCATTTGGTCTAAGCGTTCTTTGGCTACTTGCGCCATCCATAATTTAAAGGGCTCTGCTTTAGGAGAGGGGATGGATTGTATTAACCGGAACAACTGTGCGGTATCGGCGACGTCCGTAAGTCGCATCTTCCCGTCTTCGGCAGGTAATTTCAAACGGTTACAATTTGTAACCGTTTCATTCCCTTCCTTGGACATCCTGTTTTTCAATACTTTCCAGTAATTTCTTGCCCCCTGATGAGAGGGTTGCTCTGTTAATATCTCAATCACATCCACAATGGAGAAATACCATTCTTCTTTATCGCTGTCCCATACAGTACGAACTTTCTTTTCTTCAAAGACTTTTATGGCATTTTGTTTTGTCATATCGCTAAGCTTTTGATTATAACAAATATACCTATTTTAACCGAAATAACAAATATTACGACCTCAATAAATTTATCGGTACGACATAAATGTCGTCCTCTCTACGGTAAGTGTCGCCGGCGGCAGGAAAAACATCAGGAGTTGCTCAAAAATCTAAGGTAAATAGCGATAAAATTCAAATATGGTTAATGCCTTAGTCCTCCTCGATAGGATTATCATTCAAATAATTCCTCCATTGTAATAGGTATCGGAGAAATCTCCGAGTACATATTTTCGCGTAGGCCATAGGTAGTTATGACACTTACTTGAACACCTCCTTTGTGTCCTGTTTCTTTTTGGAAAGTTTCCATACGACGGATAATGTTTTTGTACTCCTTTTCACTCAAGGTGTAATCGTCCTTGGCGTATTTAATTTCACATATCGTCACGATGCCGTCTGCACGGTCTATGACCAGGTCAATCTGAGCTGCCGGCTGACTATTATGACTGCGCCAGGCATAATATTCGTGACTAATGGCATCAAGCCGCAAGCCGTGTATGATTTGGCTGATATGCCATAGGCAGACGCGTTCAAAAGTAAGACCATACCAATTATTCTGTTCCGGTGTTCCAAGTGCATTACGCCAAAAGTGTTCATCCGTCACTCTTCGATGACCAAATTTATAATGGAACAGCGAAAAGAAATCAATCAATTGGTAGATGCTGTTCTTTTGTAGAGTGCCATTATTATATCTACGCACGAAGTCGCAATGTTCCAAATCGTCCAATATCCCACTGAGATGACCATTGTCTGGAATCTTTAACTCGTTTGCAATCTCAATTCGGGTATAGCCATTGCGATGCGTGCTGAGCAGACGGATAATCTCCATATAGGCATCGGCATTTTTGAACAAGGAGTTGAAGAGTCTTTGGAATTCGTTCTCCAGCTCTGCTTCTGCCGAAAAGAAAAGTGCGTCTATATTGTCTGGTACATTCTTCTTTGGGTCAAGCAAACTCAAGTAATAAGGTACGCCGCCGAGGACCATATATGCTTGCAACACTGCAATCTTTGGCCATCGGAATTTCCTGCTTTGGAGGTATTTCTCTGTTTGTCCAAGCGAGAAAGGGCGAAGATGTATGGTATGCGTGGCACGTTTATGAAGACCTGCCTTGTTGTTTATGATATTGCGCATCATCCACGATGTGGCAGAGCCGCATACGATGAAATAAATGTTGTCAATCCACGACGCTCGGCTATTCCAAAACAGGTCTAATGCTTGCAGAAAACCGGAGCGTGGTGTGTCAAAACACGGGAGTTCGTCAAGAAAAACGACTAGGCGACGTTTCCGATTTCTGTTTTTGCGTTCCAGGAGATCGGCAAGTTGTGTAAATGCACCAATCCACTAAGTGGCTTTCTCTCCCTTGTATCCGTAACGTACCAGAGCGGTGTAAAATGCTTCCATTTCTGTTTCCAATGAACCTTCTATAACACCTGTTGCATAGAAGTCAAATTTATCTTTGAAGAAGCTCCTGATTAAGAAAGTTTTACCAACACGACGACGTCCATATAGTGCAATAAATTCACTCTTGCCTGATTCGAAATAGTCGGTGAGTTTTCCAAATTCGGTTTCTCTGCCAATAATCTTTTCCATACGTTTCTTATTAACTTGATTTTTTCATTGAATAGTATAGGGGTAAACGAGTGTTGATTTACGTCTAATTCATTGTTACAAAGATATAAATATTAATCGAGCGAGACAATGAAGCGGGCGGAAACTTGAAAAAAATGCAAGTTTCCGCCCGCTTTACATCCATACAGATAGTTATTTTATGATAAGAATAAGCATACAGATTCTACGGCTTTGATAAATTTATTGGTACGACATAAATGCTGTCTTCCCTTCGATAAGCGCCACCGACGGCGGTGATTAACTTTACAGACACAGTTTATTTTACACTTCCGTCTAATCTGCATTTTCAATTTCTCCGCTTTGCAAGCCTAATATATTTTTTGCATTGAGAGGAGTAACAACAGATTTTCCGGTTTTCTTTTCTAATTCTAATCTTGCGTTGAGGGCAATTGTGCCTCCTTGTTTGGCGACATCTATATGTTCATCAAAAGATTCCGGGTTTTGTGCTTCAGATATTTCTTTTGTAGAGAGTTCGGCAAGCATATTTAACACCAATTCCTTGTTGGTCATATTATCTCGGAGATTTTCTTTCTTCAAGCCTTTGAATTGTTTGTATTCCTTTGCCGTTTTTCCTGCCCATATTTTATAGATGATGTCTGTTAAGGTGGCAAATTCTATGCCTTCTTGTAATCCGTGCCGTTTCCATTCATCGGTTAAGTCCTTGCGGATTTCGATGCTTTTCAGCCGTTGGTTTATCCAACTGTCGGAATATCCTAGGCGTTTGTAGTCTACCATAGCCTGCTCGATAGACAATTCGGGGTCCTGCATTTGGTCTAAGCGTTCTTTGGCTACTTGCGCCATCCATAATTTAAAGGGCTCTGCTTTAGGAGAGGGGATGGATTGTATTAACCGGAACAACTGTGCGGTATCGGCGACGTCCGTAAGTCGCATCTTCCCGTCTTCGGCAGGTAATTTCAAACGGTTACAATTTGTAACCGTTTCATTCCCTTCCTTGGACATCCTGTTTTTCAATACTTTCCAGTAATTTCTTGCCCCCTGATGAGAGGGTTGCTCTGTTAATATCTCAATCACATCCACAATGGAGAAATACCATTCTTCTTTATCGCTGTCCCATACAGTACGAACTTTCTTTTCTTCAAAGACTTTTATGGCATTTTGTTTTGTCATATCGCTAAGCTTTTGATTATAACAAATATACCTATTTTAACCGAAATAACAAATATTACGACCTCAATAAATTTATCGGTACGACATAGACACCGTCTTCCCTTCGATAAGCACCACCGACGGCGGTGAGGACCATCAGAAAGTCGGGGGCTTTTTCGTCGCTTTTTTCGGTGATTTTGTGGCGCAGTATTTTAAGCGCTCTTGCGCCGTCTTCGATGCGTTCGTCGCCGCCCAGTTTGATTTCTATGGCGCCCCAGCGTCCGTCTTCCAGATGAAGCACGGCGTCGCATTCCAGGCCGGCATTGTCTCTGTAATGGGTCACCGTGCCGTTGATGGCATTGGCATAGATGGAGAGGTCCCGGACGGCGAAGTCCTCGAAAAACAGGCCGAAACTTTCCAGGTCTCTTTTCAGTTCCTCGGGTCCTATGCCCAAAGCCCGACAGGCGATGGAGGTATCCACGAAATGCCTTGTGGGCGTACTGCGTATGGAGGTCTTCGACCGGATATTGGGATTCCACGCCGGCAGGTCCTCGATGATGTATAAATCTTTCAACGCCTCCATATAATCGTCAAAAGTCTTGGTATCCATCGTCCGCTCGTTGCTCTGCCTTACATCGGCGATAATGGTGGAGATGGCGGCTTTGGTGGAAATGTGCCGTGCGTAACTTCGCATTATCATTTTCAAGACTTCCGGCTTCTTGTTCCTGAACCGCTCGTTCTCGCAGTCCTCAAATACAAAGAGGCTGTTGTAATAATTCTTCGTGACTTCCAGGGCGATTTCCTTGGGAGCCTGAACCGATATGGGCCAGCCGCCTCTGCATATCAAGAAAGCCACATCGTCCAACGTGAATTCCGTGTTCATATCCCAGGGGAAATGCTTGCCTCCGTCAAACAAATCGGACAGGGAGACGATGCCTTTCGACTCCTTGGATTCCCATAAACTCATCGGGCGCATCTTCACGGAGGTTATTCTGCCCGCGCCGCTGTGGTGCACTTCTGTTTTGTCCACGGGGGTGGAACTGCCTGTCAGGATATATTTCCCGAACCGGTAGTCGAAATCCAGGTCATCCTTCACCTGGTTCCATATATCGGGTGCTTTCTGCCATTCATCGATCAGCCTGGG
>CAZHDH010000122.1:0-487 GCA_964531245.1 uncultured Bacteroides sp.
GTCTTCCAAGGCTTTGACGCATGGTTCGTCATGAATGTTCTCAATCAAGTTAACAACATCTGAATGTCATGAAGCAATCAGACAATATATCATTAAAACGGCTGCTCAGGAAAACAAGAGTATCTCATGCGACTGAGCTGGATAAGATAATCGGTTTTTATAAAACCATTCTGGAGTTAGAACGGAGCAAGGAACCTGACATTGCTACTTATTATCCTTATGCCCTGCATTTCAAGGATAATGACAGTGATGTTATGCTCATTGACCTTCCTTGTAATGTGAATTTCACAAAGGTATTTCTTGATAATAGAGATTTGACTTTCCCTAAGGATTTTTATATTGGTATCCCAATAATTCGGAAAGACAAATCTGGTCAAGTCATTGTATTTAGCTTGACTATTGACTATGATGATTTGAAAGGTTATGACCCGTATGAGAATCTTTTACCCGTTAGGATTTCTAATTTTTCGCTCGACAGCCGTCATAT
>CAZHDH010000122.1:497-4770 GCA_964531245.1 uncultured Bacteroides sp.
GCGAATTAGCTCAAGTAAAATCATTTGAAGACTTACAAGAACTGGTAAAAAGACATTTAGGAGAAGCCGCAGAATTAAAGCCGGAATTACAGCTGGGATTAAGTTCAAAGAATATTGCTTTAGCTCAAATCTCGGCAGAATTAAATAAACTAAGTTCTTCTGCGGTTGAAAAGAATGAGCTTCTAAAAAGCTTCCTTACTCACTCAGAGTTTGGCAATCTGATTGAGAACGTATCTATGGATGAACTTATTCCAGTAGGTTCTTTGGATGATAGCCAAGCTTCTGTAGTAGCACATGCACTTAGCAACAGATTTACCGTCGTAACTGGAGCCCCAGGTACTGGAAAAACCCAAGTTATCTTGAATATTATTGCGAACGCCTTGATGAAGGATAAAAGCGTGTTGGTAGCAAGTAAGAATAACAAAGCGGTTGATAATGTAAAAGAGCGGTTTGATAAGATAGATTCGAGCCTATATCTTTTGCGTTTTGGCAAGAAAGAGTATGTAAGAAATCAAACAATTCCGGCATTGACGCATATACAAAACCGGCTGGATGTACTAAAGAATCAACCTGACACATTGTCATCGTTGCTCTCGCAGTATCGGGATTTTACATCTACGATTAAAGATGCAAAGAAGAAACTCTCAAGAATTGAAGGACTTAAAGATTCAATTCCGCAATTATTGTCAGATAAATCGAACATCGAGGCTCAGATAGAGGCGGAAAATCGAAGATTTGCAACTGACTATGAAGGAATAAACAAAAGGTATTCCAACGTGTCTCATTTAGAGAATGTAAATTTAACCTCTATTAGTCAGATTATAAGTCAGATTACCAGACTACGGAACTCACTGCTACGCAAATATTCCGGACTCAGTGGAATCTGGCATAATCTCTTCTCTAAGAAGAAACATGCAGTAACTTACCTTGACCACATCGAAGACCTGCCTTCATCAATTAGAGCAGAATTAAGAGAACAGAATCTCACACGCTCGACTGATGATTTTAAGGATGGGACAGCTATCATAGAGCATTCAAAGCAGGTAATTTCACTGCTGGAATGTATTTGTGATTGGCAACACGCATTAAGTAAGGAGGAAAAACGTCATTCTACAACGATTTCAAATCTGCGCATAAGTCTCGAAGCAATAGATCGCAAGTATACAACGCAGGCTGAAGAGCTTGAAGACTTAACCAAGGTAAAGAGCGAGTTGATGTATTCAATCCGCCGGTCTAAAGATGCTCTTATAAATCTTGGACCACAATTGGTATCTGCAAAGATTTCAGAAATAGAGAGAGGACAAGGAGCTGCACAAAAGATAAGTGCATATAAATCCTATCTTCCAGACAATATTCCGTGGAAATATAATGAACTTCCAGATTTTATACGCCGAAGCAAAGAGTTCATATCTGTATGCCGATTAATATCATTAACAAGCCTTTCGGTAAAAGCCGGTTTCCCCTTGGTTGATAATCTATTTGATATTCTTATTATAGATGAGGCTTCACAGTGTGACATAGCATCTGCCATACCTCTAATTTTAAGAGCAAAGCAAGTAGTCATCATCGGAGACCCTAAGCAGTTAAGACATATCACTTCTGTAAAAGTTGATGATGAAAATGTAATCCGTGAACACATGGGACTATCCACACGTCCATATCTTAAGTATGCAGAACAATCCTTGTGGGATTATGCTGCGGATTTTTTGGCTCACGCTAATCAAAATAATTCTCCAATTACGTTGGAGAATCATTACAGATGCCATCATGATATTATTGGCTACTCAAACCATCAATTCTATAGCCGATTCCTTGATAAACCACTGAACGTAAAGACCGACGAAAGCAGAATGACATTACCTCAAAAAGGTGTTGTTATGATAAATATACATGGACAACAGGAGTCGGAAAATATAAATATCAATCGTGTTGAGGCTGATAGAGCAGTCAATCTTGCAAAAGAGCTATGCTCACTAAAAGCCGATATCTCTATTGGTATTGTAACCCCTTTCCGAGATCAAGCAGACCATATCAAATCTCGACTTGGAGAATCATTAAAAGACAATGTGGAAGTAAATACAGCACATGGATTCCAAGGGGATGAGAAAGATGTTATAATCTACAGCCTGGTTATTACCGACAACTCTCCACAACGTAAAGTCAACTGGATTGACTATATAGTACCCAATCTTGTAAATGTAGCTGTCACTCGTGCTCGACAAACACTATATGTAGTTGGGAATGCTGATTATATAAAGAGAGTATCACCGGAACGTAATGCGTTGGGTTACTTGGTTCGTTATGCTCAGTCCAAAAAATAATTGATTATGGAAGAAGGAGTAACAATAGAACAGATAATAAAAAGAGCTATTGAAGATAAACTGACGTTAGAGATAGATTACGCTAAGAATAGCTTGGGAAAATCTTCTCGTATCATAAGTGATGTCTCCATCAGTCCAGAATATGGAGTTGGATACATAAGTGCATACTGCCACGTGAGAGAAGAAGAGCGAACTTTCAAAATATCTCGAATTGTTGATGCCCGAATTGTACCCAACCCCAATAGAAGTACTATAAAGTCTCAGTTCAACTACGAGTTTGATGCAAGTAAGCCAATATTCAATCTCTATGGAGAGGAATATTAACTACAACTTAATAGAGATATGGCGAGCAAATTCTATGGTATTTAACTGTCATGAATGTTCTTAACCAAGTCAACATCAGATAATGATACAACAAACTATATTTCCACGAGTTAATACCCACATAGCGGCGATAAGTAAGAGCTACCGTTTTAACGGTGGCACTGCCACGGTGCAGGTCGACAGCCTCGGTAACTACGAGGTGATAGTCAATGGTCAACGCTTTTCAAGTCAAGAAAACAGTGCCAAACGCGATGCGGACTATAAGCCGGCTATAAACGACATTTCCTTAAAAATGGTGGCGGCCTTTGAAAAGAGAGATGCCGAGTTCACAGCGATGCATAAAAAGGCTGCGAGAATACAAAAGCTTTCGGATCAGCAGAAGAAAATTGATGCTCTATCTCCCCAACAGTACGAAAGGGAATCCTTTCCGTTATCTCGCCCAATGCGTGAAGACGTGCGTCGAGAACTTGAAGCTGAGGCTGAAATCCGCTTCTCTGACTTGTATGAAGACAAGCGTAAGGAGCGAACAGCATTCGTCAATGAACATGAGAAAGAGGCAATGGCTGCAAGACTCCGTGCCTATGAGGAAATTCAGTCTTTTTTCAGCGATATACAAGATGACAAAGAGGCTCGTGCTAATGCCTTATTTCAGAAAGAGTACAACCGCCAAAAGAAAGAAATTGAGGATTACATAAATGGTGAGAGAAGCATAACCGAAAGAAATATAAGAATGATTCTCGGTGAGCTTTCTATGCCATTTCGAGTGGAAATTTCTTGTGACTATAATGAGAAGTCCGGATTACTCAACACTGATATTGAATTTCATGGAGATATGAATCTCCCAACAAACAAGACCAATACTCTCGCAACAGGCAAGATTTCTGTTAAGGATAAGCTTGTTAAAGAGATGGAGCAGTTCAAGACCGAGACCATAGTAAGTATGATTTACTATGTAGCAGCCTCTCTCTTCAATGCGGCTATAAATATCAGTAAACAGCGAGTATCGGTGTGGCTTGACGAGAAAAGTAAGGGGCTCGTTTGGATTCAGTTTGACCGCACTAATTTCTCTAAACTCAGTATGAGAACTGTTAATCCCATGCTTAACTATTATGATTGGCCGCATGCCGATGCACTAAGAATGGTAAGGGGTGCAGCCCAGTTTGACACAATGGATGCCAATAGTTTCAGTAATGCCATCTCACAAGTAAAAGTTGAGAATGGAATTGAGGACAGCGTATCTGAAGTTCCATCTACTACATCAGATGCTTCAATGGTAACCGTTTCCATTGGCTATGCTAAGACAGTGGCTGAGGCATTGCCAAATGATGTCATGCTTCAATCATTAGTTGCTGAAGCCGTTCGATCCGGGGCAACCAAAGTAACTGTGCCAAAGAAATATAAAGGCATTCTAAATGAACTGAGAGGATAACTATGTATTTGAGTCTGATTAATACATATTCCGGAACATACCCGTTTATCTTTTCCGATGATATTCGTTCACTCAATCGATGGTTGATGGCTTCTACGCGGACGCGATGAATCGCGTCCCTACTGGCGTCTCTTGTTGCCGGGTATTTTGCTCTTGATAAGGCGTACTACCATGCTGCGGTCGTCTAATGTCAGACCCA
>CAZHDH010000123.1:0-4614 GCA_964531245.1 uncultured Bacteroides sp.
TAGCCCTCGGAGCACTTTTCTGCGGTTGTTCCGATGGGGTCGACTTCTTCAAGGGCCAACTGATTGATGTGCCTCTGTCTGGCGAGGTATCACTGACAGCAGCCGACTCCGAAATCGTTTCGGCTATGAATGTAAAAGGGTTTGAGTTTTTCAACCAAATGGTCACCGAGCCAGATGGTTGCAGCAACTTCTCGCCCCTGAGTCTTACCCTGTGCGCGGCTCTTTATGCCAATGCCCTGCCTGAAAACGATGTGAACGAGTTCTTGCAGTGGTACGACGTTGCCGACCTCGCCACCTTCAACCAGTGTGCCAACCGTCTCATCCGGAATCTGTATCAGGCAAATTCCGACAACGATTTTGCTTTGGCAAATTCTGTGTGGTACAAAGGCTCGGCACACCCCACCAATGAATACAGACAGGTGGTTAATTCACTTTTTTATTCCGAGGTAAACAACTACGACAATTGTGATGCCAACATAATCAATCAATGGATAAACGTCAAGACATCGGGGCTACTGCAAAACTTCGCGGACAAGTTTGATTTCTCTACCAACGATTTCGTGATGATCAACTGTATGTACTTCAATGATGGTTGGAAAGAAGAGTTCAAGCAGGATAATACCCGCAAAGAAGATTTCCACGGTGTGAAAGCTACGACCACCGTTGATATGATGCACGGCCAGGGAATTGAAGCTCAGTCATACGAACATAACGGCGAGGTGCTTATAAAACTGCCCTTTAAGCACGATGCCGAGCTGCTCATCTATATGCCCGAAAAAACGGCCGACTTTGCCACTGTTTGCTCCAATCTCAAATATGACCGGATCGCTGAAATGGAGCAATCATTAACTGAGCGTATGATCGACCTTAAAATTCCGAAATTCGAGGCGCGGAATCGTATGGATTTGACCTATGTTCTGGAACAAAATGGATTAAACCTCATAATTGCCATGCTGCCCGGCCTCAGCCTTGAAAAAGCCACGTCTACTGCGCAGCAGCTTTCGTACTTCGAAATTGATGAAAAAGGCGCCACCGCTGCCTCTGCCACAATCATAAGCGGATGGGGGGCAAATCCTACAAAGTCTTACGAGATCAACCGTCCGTTTGTTTACATACTCAAATCCGGCCTTACGGATGCAATCTTAATGATGGGGGCTATTACAGACCTTTAAGAGCCGATTGGACAGAATAATTATAACGGCAAGATTTCTGCTATAAACAGTGGGAATCTTGTCTCTTTTTTAGGTATAGTACTACGAGGCCGGGAGGATTCCACGCGAGGAGAGTTCGAGGTGCAGGGCGGTAGACATCCGTTCCCAGAAATGGTCGGCATCACTGTGGCGCAAGGGTTGACCGCCGTGGGGCGCAGGCTCTTGCCAATATGCGAATATTGAGTTGATTACCTCCTCCAGAGCCGCCGGTTCCATATCATAGTGACGTATAAAGGCAGCAGTATTTTCCTCCATAAACTTTTGCAGGTAAGCGGTTTCATTAGGGTCGACCTGCGGTGTTTCAGCCGGCTTCCCGGAGTCGCTACCCTTCTGCTCCATAAGGTCGAGAATTATGCCGAGGTAAGGCATCAGATTTTCAGGGATTTCCGTGCCGGAAATAATATAGGAGATAAGAGCTGCGTACAAGCGACCGCGCAGGCGGTCAGAGAAACGTTCAATGTGGCGTACCCACATTTCGTCAAGGGTGATATTCATAATGTAGTTTTGCTAAATTTTAATTACACTGCAAAATTACATCAAAGGCCGCCCCTGCGCGCCACACAATATCCACAAAAAGACAAAATGTGCTAAAAAAGGCCAGACGCGCGCCGGCCCCGCTACGGATACATAAATATTAATCCGTAGCGGGGCCGAGTGTTGGGGTTGTTATCAGAATTGATTATCAGATATTTACTCTTACACCTACTTGCAGCAGGCCCTGAGCGCCGAAGCCCAGCTCGCCGAAGAGGTTGCAGCCCGAACCGATGTTATATTCGGCTCCGATAGGCGAAATTTGGAAAGCGAAATATGATTTATTTTCACTCCATGATCCATGGCCTCGCGGTGCATCAAGAGTTATATGACTGATATCAAAGCCGAGTCCTAAATGACTGTATAATTTAAGATCTCCACGGCGATAAAAATCATAGAAACCATTGGCGAGCACTACGTGGTAGTAAACATCGGCTTCCGAATTTTTACTTGTGGTGCTTGAGAATGTGTATGTTGCACCGAGGCGAAATTTGGGTACCACGCGATAGGTGAAACCTCCGGTTACTGTGCCCCAGGATGTCTTAGTTTTAACGCCGTCCGACATCTTAGTGGCATCCATCTGTGAATAACCACCATAACCGGCTTGGATCTGAAATCCGCGTGCCGATGCTATACCGCTGATACCGAGCACTACGAGTAATGAGAATAAAAAACGTTTCATATCTTATTTTATTTTAGAGATTTACACGGAATCCTACCTGCAAAAGACCCTGAGCGCCATAGCCAACCTCACCAAAGAGGTTGCAGCCCGAACCCACGTTAAATTCGGCTCCTAAGGGCGATGCCTGATATGCGTAGTAGGTCTTGTTGAAGCCGTAGCCGGGAGCCGACAGATGAGTAATGTCGACACCCATACCGGCGTGGCTGTAAAGCGTCAGCGGCCCGCGACGATATATGTCATACATAAAATTGAACATCACGGTATGATAATACGCATTGCCTGGAGAGTGATCAGCATAAGAGGCGCTTGAGAATGAATATGTGGCACCGAAGCGCATGCTCGGGAGCACGCGGATATTGAAGCCGGCCGTCACTGCGCCCCACGAAGTATTCACATTTGCACCATCGGCCATATTAGTGGCATCCATCTGTGTATAACCACCGTATCCGGCCTGAAATTGGAATGTCTGAGCCGACGCCGCTCCACTTATGGCGACCGCTGCTGCAATGGCAATGAGATATTTCTTCATAGTCGTGATTAAATTTTTAAGAGTTACTTTTGATAAGAAACATTAACACAGCAGATATGGTTCATTCCTCATAAAGATTAGAACCCGATACTTGGCCGTTTCAGGGATTTTTGTTAATTTTGCGGTATGATTGACCAATCGCTTTTACCACGTATTCAAACCCTTCTGACACGGTTTGAAGAAATCGAAACCCTGCTGGGCGACCCTGCTGTGGCTGCTGACCAGGTTCGTTTTGTAAAACTCACCAAGGAGTACAAGCACCTGAAAGAGCTGACCGACCTTATGAGCCGTTATGATTCAGCTTTATCCGATATTGAATTCTACAACGAGGTGATTGCCGAAAGCTCTGACGCCGCCGAACTCGCCGATGCCCGCACCGCGCTCGCTAAAGCTAACGACGATGTGGAGCGTATCACCGAGGATGTCAAACTTTTCCTGATTCCCGGAGACCCAGAGGACGATAAAAACGCTATCCTGGAAATTCGCGCCGGTACCGGCGGCGATGAAGCGGCCTTGTTTGCCGGCGACCTCGCCAAGATGTACACACGCTATTGCGAAGCTCGCGGATGGAATGTGGCCGTGACATCGGTGAGCGAAGGTGCAGCCGGTGGTTTCAAGGAAATTGTGATGAGCGTAAGCGGCGATGCCGTATATGGCACTCTGAAATATGAATCGGGCGTGCACCGTGTGCAGCGCGTGCCGGCCACCGAAACCCAGGGCCGCATACATACATCTGCCGCTACGGTGGCCGTGCTGCCCGAGGCCGAGCCTTTCGATGTGGAAATCAACGAGGGCGAGATAAAATGGGACACTTTCCGCTCGGGCGGTGCCGGCGGCCAGAACGTCAACAAAGTGGAATCGGGTGTGCGTCTGCGCTACAAATGGAAAAATCCTAATACCGGCGTAGAGGAGGAAATCCTGATCGAATGTACCGAAACCCGCGACCAACCGAAAAATAAAGAGCGTGCCCTTAGCCGATTACGTACTTTCATCTATGATAAGGAGCACCAGAAATACATAGATGATATTGCATCGAAACGAAAGACCCTGGTATCCACCGGCGACCGTTCGGCCAAAATCCGCACATACAATTTCCCTCAGGGGCGTGTCACCGACCATCGCATCAATTACACAACTCATAATCTCCCCGGCATACTCGGCGGCGACCTTCAGGATATGATTGACAACCTGATCATTATCGAAAACGCCGAAAAGCTGAAAAACGCCGAACTCTGACACCTCCCAAGCGCCATGATTACTCCTCCCGACTTCACACCGCCTGCTGCCGACCCTAAACGTCATAGGTTTATCTCGCTGAACACTCTGATTCAGGCTTTTCACTCGTCGATAGAGCGCTTTCCGCTTTCGTTGGCCTATCTTTTGGCTCTTTCGGTTTGGGGGATACTCACTATATGGATGAAAGATATACCGTCCCAGTCATTTTTTATGCGCAACGTACAACCGGCAATGTGGTTTCTGGTATGTACCGGTATGATGCTTTCGCTTGCTGTGAGCCTATGGTGCGAGCAATCGGGAAAAGAACGGCTGACCAAGCCGGCTCAATGGGTGGCAAATATAATTTTGTGGATAGACTTCATTTATATCCTGCTGCGTGTAAATACATTCACCACGTCGCAATTTGTAGCACAGGGAGCCATAGT
>CAZHDH010000124.1:0-4507 GCA_964531245.1 uncultured Bacteroides sp.
CTATTAAGGGCATAAAAGTGCTGGTTTAATGCGTTAGTTTTGTTTGAAATTTCAACTAGATTAAAGCTAAAATATCACACAAAAGACCGGCAACATAGTCTTCCGACCGCTAGAACGCGGAGCGGCGTCTCTCCACTGTACGATTACCCGGCGCGCGGAAATTCCCGATAAATCCTCAATCCCAGCTGAAGCTCGCGTCATAAAGATTCACCGTCACGCGAGTAACCGCGCCGGCCGCCTGCTTCGGCACCTGGATGGCAAAGCGCGTAAAATAAACCACTTCGCTCTGCTCCTCGTCATAAAAACTGCTACCCAACGTGATAAGCCAGTCATACGTACCCCGGTCATAATTGTAACTATACGTATTGCGCGAGGTATCGATCGTCCAGCGATGCAGCATATACGTCAATATCAACGTATTACGCGAAAAATCGATCTTAGAATACGACGGCGAGAAACCCAGCGGGTCATCCGGCAGATCATTAGCCGAATTAACAGTGATAGTAGTCTGATTCCACTTCTGGCAGCGTTTCAGGAATTGACTGTCATCCTGATCAAACGCCACACCCGCAGGCAAATAAGCCTCCGTGATAGTCAGAGCCTCGTCAGCCTTAGGCTCATCCTCCTTTTTACTGCAAGATACAGCCAGCAGCGCAGCCCCGGCAAGAATAATGTAAGATACGAAACGGTTCATAATGATGAATACTTATAAAAAAGTATAACGGCCCCAGACTCAAAATATTGCGTCCCGACGGCAAAAACCATCAGGACACAATCTACCCCGACCGGCGCCACTGGACCCACGCCGGACGGACCGCAAATTGGGGGCACACCGTCCAATGGAGCGACACCACTCCGTGGTGTCGGACCCGCGCCGGACGGCCTCCCCGCGTCACCATCACTTATCCCCCTGGTATTCCTTATAATACCCGTCCAGGATTTCCTTCACCGCGTTGCCTATGGCCACATAGTCATCCTTGGTCAGATTAGCCAGCGACGCACGTATGCTCCAGTCAGGACCCGCAAAACCGCTGCCGTTCAGAAGCACCACCGACGTCTGCTGCGCCAGGCGGAGCACCACATCAAGCGGCTCGTGATTCTTGGCAAGCCACGTGCAGAACTCCTCGCCATACAGCTTCTTGCCCCACACCATAATGTCTATTTCAGAGTAATACCCGACCCTGTTGCCGTCGGGCACCAGCTTGAAGCCTGCCGAGGTCCACAGCGCGTCCAGACGGCCGTGAATCATATCCTGCATCACGCCCTTGTAGCGGTCCTCCTTGTCTATCAGGCACATAAGCGCGAATAGGCTCATCTGCACCTGCTGCGGGGTCGATAGACCCGCGGTGTGGTTAAGCGCCACGGCGCGCGAGTCGGCCACAAGCCTGTCTATGAATGTTATCTTCTCAGGATCGGGAGTCAGCGAGCGGTAGCGGCGATATAAGTCATCGCGCTGCAGCTGCGGAAGCGACGCTATCAGCCGGTCGTAGATATTATCTTTGGCCAGACCGATCACAGCCAAACGCCAACCCGTGGCACCGAAATATTTCGAGAACGAATACACACACAGCGTGTTCTGGGGCAATTCGTACATCAGCGACCGGAAATCCTTGGCAAACGTGCCATACACATCGTCGGTCACAATCATCAGATTCGGATTATCGTGCTTCACTATATCCACGATGCGCTCCATACAGTGCTCCGACAGCTTATAGGACGGCGGATTCGACGGATTCACCAGGCAAAGCAGCTTCACCGACGGGTCGCGCAGCTTGTCAAGCTCGGCGTCGGAATACTGCCACAGGTGACGCCCCTCGTCGTCCATCTTATCGGCCTGAATGTTGATCACGTCAAATTCGTAGCGGTCAAGCTGCGGAATTTCGAGATAGGGCGTGAATATCGGGGTCATCAGCGCTATGCGGTCGTGGGCGTTCACCAGGTGATTGGCCTGCAGCGAGTCAAAGATATAGCACATGGCCGCCGTGCCCCCCTCGGTGGCAAAGAGGTCGTAGCCCCGGCCCAGCCCGGGCGCGTTATCGCCCATCTCCTTGGCCATATATGCGCGTACGATGTCCTGCGTGTGCTCCAGAATACGCACCGGCGTGGGATATTGGTCGCCGATGATGCCCTCGGCCCATTCGTAAGCCAGTGAATCGCCGTCGATGCCCAGGGTGTCGGTGCAGTAGGTTATCGCCTCGCTGAGCATCACGGCCCCCGGCGCGGTGGAATTCACCGTCAGGAAATGTTTCAGGCGCTCCATCGACCCCTCGCTCGCGGGCAAGCCGGCTATGCCCGGGTCGGCTTTAAAGGTGCGGCGGCATTCGCTCAGCGCCCACTGCCCCAGCAGGAAGAACGCCTCGCGCGGGGTGGTGGCGATCCAGTCGGGGTTGCCGCGCCCGGCATTCAGAAATTGACGTGTGGATTTGCGAGCATCCTTCTTGGCAAGGTCGATCAACGTGTTTTTGATCTCGAACGGACTCATCTGGGCGAGTTCGCGCTCTTTCAGGCGGATATTTGATTTCATTTCAGTATATTTAGGTTAGAGAATTTTTACATTGCGAATACCATCACCAGCCCGCACAATATCAGCAGCGTATTGCCTATGGCGTAGGTCACCGTATAACCCATGGCCGGAATGGTGGAGTTAAGCGAATCCTGAATGGCACCGAGCGCTGCCGTGGTGGTGCGCCCGCCGGCCACACAGCCCAGCGCTATCGCCGGATGGAATTTGAACACCTTGGCAGCTATGATGATGCCCAGAATCAGGGGAAGCGACGTGGCCAGGATGCCTGCAAGCAGAAGCTGCCAGCCCACCTGCGCCAGCCCCGACACAAAGGTCGGACCTGCCGATATGCCTACCACGGCTATAAACATATTCAGACCCACGTTATTGAAAATCCAAACCGCCGGTTCGGGGATGCGGCCAAAGGTAGGATGCTTCGAGCGCAGCCACCCCAGCACCAGGCCGGCTATCAGCGCACCGCCGCTGGTCGACAGACTCACCGGTATGCCGCCGATGCGCACCGCGATGGCACCTATCAGCGCGCCCAGCGCTATGCCCAGACCCACAAATACCATATCTGAAGCCGTCGTGGGCTTATCGGCATATCCGGTATAGGCGGCTGCCGCGTTTACATCGGTCACCAGTCCGCTCAGGGTCAGCACATCGCCACGTTCCAGGCGCGTCTGTGCCAGCACCGGAATATTGGCATTGCCGCGCTTGATTGCCCCGATGGCCACACCGTGGGTCTGACTCAGGCCTCGGAATTCCTCGACCGTAAGACCCACCACGTGTTTCGATGCCACCATCACGGGTATCTGTTCCACCGGGAACGACAGCAACGCCGCATCCGACACTTCCTGACCTATCCACGATTCATCCTCGATGATAAACTCGCGACGGCCCGAAATCACGATCTCGCAGCCCTGTGGAATCTTGAAATCGCCCGCAGGACGGGTGGTGATGTCATCACCGATACGCACACGCTCCACAAACACGCGCCGGCCCTGCTCCTGCATATAGACCTCAAATTCTGCCACACTATGCTCCGTGGCAAACCATTCGTTATCAACCTTATACGCACGATATGCCACCGGGCGCCACGCATTCACCAGCGCCGGGTCGGAATCGCTTTGGCCTTGATTCATCGTGCGTTCCAGATCCTCGGTCTGCTGACGCACCTTCTTCAGGCCGCCCAACATCACCGGTCCTAACGAACCCAGAATCCAGGCCGACCCGATCGTGCCGAAAATATAAGTTACCGCGTAAGCCACAGGCATAATATTCGTCCAAGCCTGCTTGTCGGCCGCCGACGCATCCATATTCTGAATGGCATCGCCGGCCACACCTATCACTGCCGATATAGTCTGGGCGCCGGCAAACAATCCGGCCGCCTCACCCACATTATACCCGAACAGCTTAGCTACCAGCAACGTACAACCCAATACCAGGCCGCACATCACCACCGCAAACAGCACCTGCTTCAGGCCCGACCCGCGCAACGACGCAAAAAACTGCGGACCCACACTATAACCTATCGCAAACAGGAACAATAAGAAAAAGACCTGCTTCAGCGGGCCCGGAACCGGAATATCCAGCTGACCCACCAACACGCCCACCAGCAACACCGACGTCACCGTGCCAAGCGAAAACGATTTATACTTGAATTTTCCGATCCAAAACCCGACACCTATAGTCAGGAAGATCGCAATAGCAGGATTCTCCCGCAACGTGTCTACAAGCCAACTCACAAGTTCCATAATTCACAATTTATAGGTTAGATAAATAAAATAACCAATTCAAATTTCAAGGTTAGATAAATAATATAACCGCCCACCCCCCATAAAGTTCACCCCCGCCCGACCGGGGGCCGACGCCACTCCGCGGTGTCGGCAGCGCGCGAATTGAGAGTCACACCGTCCTATGGAGCGACGCCGCTCCGCGGTGTCGGACTCGCGCGAATTGAGAGTCACACCGTCCTATGGAGCGACGCCGCTCCGCGGTGTC
>CAZHDH010000125.1:0-4422 GCA_964531245.1 uncultured Bacteroides sp.
TACCGGATTGCGGAACACTTCTGGCTTCGCGAAGATACTCCTGAATGGCGAGTTGAGCCATCTCGCGAAAGCGTGCTTTAGTGGCCGGATCATCAGTATACTCTACATCTGATCCAAACCATGCATTCAATTGCTTCCCATTCACCATGAATGCGACACGATATTTGTACATGATTCATAATGGTTGCCGCGGTCATCCTCTCGTTGGCGTATGTAGTTTCACGAAAAAAGCGTAGGAATCTGTATCTGTTACCGTCCTTCTGTTGGAGGCTTCTCGCATTGCCTTTCTCTGTTGGACGGCAACGCAGAAGCCCACGCTTGTATATGCAATCAATGCGTCCGGCTATATTTCTCCCGAAATATCGTGCCGAAAGCAAGATAATTACATATCCACGGGCATCTACCGTTGCACAACCCTTGACAGAGAATGAAATTTTGCGAGAATTTCCAACAATCAAGAATCAGCGCGGATAAACGCTTTCTTATGTATTTTCACTACATCCCGCTCCGCTTAACCCCAGACCGGGGCTTCTGCGTGACGGTCTGCAACCGCAAAGTTATAAAGTTTTTTGATTATATGCAAGTTTTTTTTAATGTGATAATTTTTTGTTTGTACAGATTATGAAAATATCCGTTGTATCTTGTGATATAAAAGCTCTTACGGAATTTGCATCTCACGGTGATCTCATTCAGACAGTACAAATCATATAGTCGTAAGGTGCGTTCTTATAATTTATCCCGATTGGGTTGTCTCACTTTATGGTGCAGTTAGTGCCTGATAGACAACCACTGTGGAATTGCGCACGGCCGCGGAGGCGAAGATTCCGGACGGATCGGAGCGGTATCAGCACTGCGGGTGCGACGCTCTACTGGACAATTTCGCCATCCGGTGCGCCTGACACCGCAGAGTGGCGTCACTCCCGGTGCATTGGATCCGATGACCGTACTCCTGGTGCGGGTATGGGGTAAAACAATATCCCCGGCCTTGTGGAAAGCCGGGGTATTGTAGCCCATAGCAGAATCGAACTGCTCTTTCAAGAATGAAAATCTTGCGTCCTAACCGATAGACGAATGGGCCTTGAAACCTCTAAAATTCAAAAATATGAGTGTCAGTCTTAGGCGAGCTTGGCGATGTGATGAGCCAGTTTGCTCTTAAGATTGGCAGCTTTGTTTTTGGAGATAGCTTTTTTTGAAGCGAGACGGTCAAGCATAGCGCTTACCACGGGGAGCTTAGCCTGAGCTTCAGCTTTATCAGTGAGCTTGCGCAGGTTGCGAACTGCGGTGCGTGCGCTTTTTGCATAGTAACGATTGCGCAGGCGACGAGTTTCGGTCTGGCGAATGCGTTTGAGTGCTGACTTATGGTTTGCCATGTCAATGAATGGTTATTTTTCTTAGTTCTTTTATTATTTGTAGCCCATAGCAGAATCGAACTGCTCTTTCAAGAATGAAAATCTTGCGTCCTAACCGATAGACGAATGGGCCTTAGGAGCGTTAGCGAGTGCAAAGTTAGGAAGTTTTTTTGTATCGTACAAATATTTGAGGCAACAAATTTGCATTTTAATATATTTTTACATTTTCAGCAGCTTTTTTGCCGTACCTTTGCAGGTGTTTATCTATATAATATATGTATGAGGATTTTGATTGCATAGCTTTGAGGACGGTGCCATACGATGACACCCGGGCCATTGTGACGGTGTGGACACGCCAGCGCGGACGTATGTCGCTGATTGTGCCGGCCGGGGGTGGCAAGGAGGCGCGCAGGCGTCGCGCGCTGATGATGCCGCTGAGCGGGTTTTCGGGGTGCATAGATCTGCGTCCGGGGCGTGATATTTTTTCGATTCGCGACGTTCGGCCGATCGGGGTGCACACCGATATTGCTTGCGATCCGGCCAAGGGACTGGTGGCAATGTTTTTGGGCGAGGTGCTTGAACGCGTGCTGCGGATAAATGTCAGGGATGAACTCCTTACTGATTATATCTTAGGCGCAACAGATGTGCTGGATGCGTTGCGCACCAATCGCGGTACATCAAATTTTGCGCCGGTGTTTTTGTGCAAGCTTATGCGTTTTGCAGGCATTGAGCCTGATTGGGGAAGTTATGCACCCGGAATGGTTTTCGATATGCAGGGCGGGGTATTTCGCCTGCTGCCCCCATCTGATTCGCGATGGCTGGCAGCCGATGAGGCTCGACTGGCCGATATGCTTGGCAGAATGAAATGGGGCGTGATTGAACGCGTGGCGCTAAGCCGCGAGGCACGAAGATGTATGCTATCGCGACTGCTGGAATACTATACCTTGCATGGATTCAATCTCTCAGGATTGCGATCGCTGGATGTGGCTATGGAGATTTTCTGATTCAAAATGGGAAGAATATGGGGATTACCAGAATCATAATCAGACCGAGAATGAGCTGCAGCGGAGCTCCCACCTTTATATAGTCTGTAAACCGATAACCGCCGGCCGACATCACCAGGGCATTTGGCGGAGTGGAGAAAGGCGAGGCAAAACACAACGATGCGCCAAATGTCACGGCCATAAGCATCGGCAATGCGCTAACCCCGAAATCCACCGCACTCTGCACGGCTATGGGAGCGATAAGCACCGCTGTGGCGGTATTGGATATAAAAAGAGTCATAACCGATGTGGTGAGGTATATTCCGGCCAGAATCCAGTGTGGACCAAGGCCTCCTAACGTATCCACCACCGTTGATGCCACGATGCCGCTTACGCCGGTTTTTTCAAGAGCCATACTCATAGGCATCATTGCGGCAATAAGCACCAGACTCTCCCAATTGATCGTCTTATATGCCTCTGTCGCATTTCGGAAACATCCGGTGAGTATCATTGCGATTGATGCAATCAGAACAGCGATCACGGCCGGAATGACATCAAACACAAGCGCTACGATCATGGCAAGCATAATGAATGCGGCTGTGGGCGCTTTATAGTCGATCGTGACCTGTGCCTCACGTTCGGCGGGTTGCCCCAGCACCACCCAATCGGCATTATTGTCGTTGAGGCGTGCAATATCGTGCCATGTACCTTGAACGAGTATCACGTCGCCTTTCAATATCATTACGTCGCGCAGATCCTCGGTGATATATTTACTGCCACGCCGCAGGGCCAATATATTAATATTGTATCTATTTCGGAAATCAAGCTGCCCTATCGTCTTTTTCAAAATGGCTGAATCGGGTAGCGGAATTATTTCAGCCAGCCCGATGTCATAGAATTTAAGATTCTGCTTTGCATCCTCCTGTGCCGGATCAAAAATCAAGCCATAGTCGCGGGCGAATTTTTCGGCCGAGGTACGTTCACCCCTGACCAAAAGCATCACACCGGGATTCACCTCGGTAGAAGCCGACGGAGACTGCTGTGTGACAGATCTAATCAGCGATTTCTCCTGCCGACGCACTTCTACCACATCAAGACCGTATTTAGATCTGAGCGAGAGGTTTCCGAGGGTAAGACCCGCAATGGCGGAATGTTGAGGCACCAAGACACACCACAGATCGTGATTGAGATTATAATCTTCGACTATGCGTGTGAGCGAACGATTGCCCGCAGATGCACCGCCGGAGGCACCGGGACTCTGTTTCATTACCAACAATTTACTCAGGGGCAATAGAAGCACTGTGCCTGCCACAAGGCAAATAATACCAGTGGGCAGGAAAGAGAACATAGTGAGCGGGCTGCCGCCGATTTCCTCCCATGTTTCGGCAATCACAAGATTGGGCGGTGTGCCGATAAGGGTCAACATACCGCCGATGCTTGAGGCAAATGCCACCGGCATCAAATAGCGCGAGGCCGAGATTTGTGCTACAGCTGTCATACTCACAATAATCGGGAGCATAATGGCTACTGTGCCCGTATTGCTTACAAATCCGCCAATCAACCCGGTGGCAGCCACCACCACCAAAAACAGACGAATCGGGTTGTCACCGCCCAGTCTGAGTAATCTCGCGCCTATCATTTTGGCCAGCCCGGTATTGAAAATAGCACCACCGACTATAAACAAGCCGGCCATCATTATCACTATGGGAGTGGAAAAGCCCGACAGCGCTTCCTGTGGAGTAAGAATACGTGCCACCACCAGTATAACCAGCGAAATCAGGGCGACAATATCTGATCGCACTTTACCCCAGACAAAACCGGCGGCCGCTATTATTAAAGCCAATAATGTAATGAACATAAGTAACTCTCAAAAATTAGTTTATATTATGGGGTATATTTTAAACCCTGCGGGCCGATATATCCTTGCTTGTCTTGACGCGCCTTTTGTTCTTTTCGCTCAGTCACGTAGCTCGCTACGCTCCTTTGCTCAAAGGACAAAATGCATCGTCAATCCTTCGCAATTCTATATCGTCTATTTTTTAAGAGTTACTTACTTGTATTTAACTCTCAGAGACGTTATTGCCGGCCTT
>CAZHDH010000126.1:0-4278 GCA_964531245.1 uncultured Bacteroides sp.
TCAGCAACTTTTTTATGCTTTAAAACATACTTTTTTGACACAAATTTCCTACTCGGCTGATTTAAAGATTATTAGCAAACACACTTTTTTTACGCCTATCCGGGCGAATTTCGACCCTGTTCGCTCCGGCTCACTTCAGCGGATGCTCTATCCGGCCTTTTGAATCTTATTCTTCCCATAAGACATATTGGTCTTATAAGTCATATAAATCTTAGTATGACGTATAAACCTTAGAAGTCGTATATAGCTATTAAATGTAATGGCGGCAATTAAAGTCAGTGGCTCTACTCGTCCACCTGATAGTAGGCGACTGACTATTTTCAGCCGTTCTTCAAAGTTATGGTGTCTATACATAAAGCACCCCAAAAGTTTTGTATACAACTTTTGGGGTCACTTTACAATGCGAGGCTTTATTTATGCACCGAAGTTATCGTAGTGAATCATTTCGGGTGATACTCCGAGGGAATCGAGCATTTTGTTGACGGCGGCACTCATAGGGCCGGGGCCACACATATAATACTCTATATCTTCGGGGGAGTCGTGGTCTTTAAGATAGGTATCGTATATCACCTGATGAACAAATCCCGGGGTATAGGCAACTCCCTTTGCGTCGGCCTCGGGATCGGGACGATCAAGCGCGAGGTGGAATTTGAAGTTGGGGAAGTCTTTCTGCAACTGAAGGAAGTCATCAAGATAGAACACTTCATTAAGGGCACGGGCACCGTAGAAATAATTCATAACACGGTCGGTGGTATTTAGTGTGCGAGTAAGGTGCATTATCTGCGCGCGCAACGGTGCCATACCTGCACCACCGCCAATCCACATCATTTCGCGCTTAGAGTCGTAGATCGGACGGAACTCGCCATAGGGGCCACTCATAAGCACCTTATCGCCGGGCTTAAGGCTAAATATATAAGAGGAGGCGATGCCAGGGGGAACATCCATAAATCCGGTCTGGGGTCGCGGACGCATGGGCGGAGTGGCGATACGAACTGTAAGCATTATGCGGTCGCCCTCGGCAGGATAGTTTGCCATTGAATAAGCACGGACTGTAGGTGCTGGATTTTTACATTTCAGATCCCAAAGACCAAACTTATCCCATGCGGGAAGATATTGTTCTCCGATCAGTGAGGGGTCGATATTATCGCGATATGTCATATCGAACGCAGGAATCTTGATCTGCGCGTATGAACCCGGTTCGAAATCCATGTGTTCGCCGGGAGGGAGTGCCACAATGAATTCTTTCATAAATGTGGCAACATTGCGATTAGAAATCACTGTACATTCCCACTCCTTGACATCAAGCGCCGAAGGATCAACTTTGATAGACAAATCTTCGTTTACCTTAAGCTGACATGCCAGACGCCAATGATCCTTGCGTTGACGGCGCGAAATGTGAACAGCCTCGGTAGGCAACATTTCGCCACCACCCTCAAGTACCTGCACCTTACATTGACCACAACTACCTTTACCACCACAAGCCGATGGGAGGAAAATATTCTGGCCGGCCATAGTAGACAACAACGAACCACCGGCCGGAGCTGTAATGACTTTATCGCCATTAAGAGTGATACGGACATCTCCGGAATTAACCAGGAAACGTTTAGCCACCAAAAGTATTACAACCAACAGAAGCGTGACCGCTAAAAAAATGCCTACAGCAGCCAGGAGGGTAGACCCAAGCAGCGGGGTGGCGGCTATAATATATATAGGTGTCATAACAATCAGATTTTGATGCCGAGGAAGCTCATGAAAGCTATACCCATGAGGGCGGTGAGAATGAATGTTATACCGATACCACGCAGGGGAGCAGGTACGTTGGAATATTCAGAAACGCGCTCGCGGATAGCAGCGATAGCAGTAATTGCCAAAAGCCAACCGAGCCCCCAACCCGCACCGGCCGAAATAGCAGTGGTAATAGAAGCGAATCCGCGCTGCTGCATAAACAGCGAGCCGCCCAAGATAGCGCAGTTGACGGCAATCAGGGGCAAGAATATACCCAGTGAATTATATAACGAAGGGGAAAACTTCTCGACAGCCATCTCTACAAGCTGCGTCATAGATGCAATCACGGCGATAAACAGAATCAGCGAAAGGAAGCTGAGATCAACATCGACATATTCCGGCCCGAGCCAAGCCAAGGCTCCGGGTAAAAGCACATATTTATTGAGCAGCCAGTTGAGAGGCAAGGTAATTACGAGCATAAACGTAACCGCCACACCGAGGCCGAATGCTGTTTTAACATTTTTACTTACAGCCAGGAACGAACACATTCCCAGGAAGTATGCAAAAATCATATTGTCAACAAAGATTGACCGTATGAAAAGATTTAGATTTTCCATATTTAAATGTGTTCAGATTATTTTTCCTGCAACGATTTGTTGAACGACCGCTGCACCCAAATTATACAGGCAACCAGGATGAGAGCCATCGGAGGCAGAATCATAAGACCGTTATTGACATAACCCGCCTCGTATAAAGAATCGGGAATTACCTGCACCCCGAAAAGAGTGCCCGACCCGAGTAGTTCGCGGAAAAAAGCAACGGTGGCCAGAATCAGAGCATATCCGATGCCATTCCCTACCCCATCGAGGAACGCAGGCCAGGGGCGGTTGGCCATCGCAAACGCTTCAAGGCGACCCATCAGAATACAGTTGGTGATAATCAAGCTGATATAAACCGATAGTTGCAGACTGACATTATAAGCATAAGCCTTGAGCACCTCACTAACTATGATTACCAGGCCAGCCACCACCACAAGTTGCACGATAATGCGAATGGCATTAGGAATGGTATTGCGCATCAAGGAAATTATCACATTAGAGAATGCGAGTACAGCAATCACCGAAAGGCCCATCACGATGGCCGGTTCCAATTTAGCAGTAACCGCAAGCACCGAACAGATGCCGAGCACCTGCACCACGACAGGATTATCCTTGGAGAAAGGATTGAACAGAATGTCCTTGTATGATATATTTTCAGCCATCGTATCAGTTTTCAGGATGAGTTAAGAAATAAGTATACGGCGCCAGAGAATTATCGAGCATTGAAGCAACGCCTCGGGAAGTGATAGTGCCACCCGAAACAGCATCCACGAAATCGGCACCGGCTTCAGGTTTCTGACCTTTTTTTAGCACTTGAATGGGTGTAAAGGCTCCATTATGCAGCAAGGTTTTGCTTTCAAACTGGTCGGTAAACTGCGGCTTGGTGATTTCGGCACCCAGACCGGGAGTTTCGCCCTGATGAGCAAAATACGCGCCATAAATTGTGGAACGGTCGGCGTCCAGCGACACATATCCCCAGATGGGACCCCATAACCCGGCACCATATACCGGAAGGATATACTTCACAACTCCGGGCGAAAGAGTGGCAACATAAACGGGGAGCTGACGTTCATCTACCGGCAGGCTTACCTGCGCAGCTACATCTACGTCAAAAGCTTCACCAGCCACCTGCTCACCGGTAGCATTGACAATAAACTGCGAAGTTATCGTTTTGGAAAATACCTCGGTAACCGAATCATCGGGCACTGAGATGCGAATCGACGCAAGAATCTGTCGCATCTTATCAGTAGCGATATTCTCGTTTTGCCGGTCTTTAAGCGACACGGATGTGAAGGCCAAGGCTGCCCCTGTCACCACTACGAGCAGGATTATATATATAATAATGTATATATTGGAATTTTTATTGAATCGCATAGCCGTCAATTTTTAACAAGTTTAGCATAACGGGCCCGACGGCGGCGAATGTTTGACTGCACCACACACCAATCGATAAGCGAAGCAAATGCGTTCATAAGCAGAACGGCAAGCATCGCGCCTTCAGGATAGCCATTGTTGTATGTACGGATAATCACAGCGATTATGCCTATGAGCAAGCCATAAATCACTTTACCGGTATTGGTTCGGGCAGCAGTGACTGGGTCAGTAGCCATAAATACTGCAGCAAACGCAAGTCCGCCATATAGCAGCTGATCCATCGGGGTGAGGAACGACGCCGGATAGGTTGTAGTAGCAAAACTATTAGCAATCCACCCCATAAGCAGCGCTCCGATCACCACTGATAGCATAATACGCCACGAACCGATACCACTGCAAAGCAGAATCACTGCACCGATAAGGATGCAAAGCACCGAAGTTTCACCAAGGCAGCCGGGAATCAGACCAACGAAGGCATCCCATGAGGTAATAGGTGAACCGGTGACAGAGACAATGGAGAGCGAGTCGCCCACAGTAGTAGCGATCTGTCCCAGGGGAGTAGCACAGGTGAAGCCATCGG
>CAZHDH010000127.1:0-4217 GCA_964531245.1 uncultured Bacteroides sp.
TTGGCCCAGGAACCTTCCCAGCCAGCCTCTTCCTGGCCTTGGACATGACTTCTTCCCTCCCTCAGCTTTCACAGCTTAGACTTGTCTCCATGTCGCCATACAAGCCATGTCCACTGTGGGAGCCAGCAACTAGCACCAGAGGGTTTTCTTAAAACCCCAGCAAGGATGGATGATCGCGGCTTTCCTTTTCTTAGACAAATGGGTACCTATACCTTTTTCTGGAACTATGGATATTTATTTATTTATTTATTCGTTTATTTATTTATTGTCTATTTATCCTTTTATTTATTTATTTATTTATTTATTTATTTAAAGAAGGCTACAAACCGCAATAAAGATTGATTACATGGATACATAGATCCTTGGCACCTCAGCTGATGCATAGCTGCTAGACTGTGTTACATCTAGAGAGGAGAGAGAGAGATACATGCACAAAGATAGAATTATATAAAGAAAAAAATACGTAGACTTTTGGATACACAGAAGCATAAATAATTGATACACAATCTGGGATGAAAATTCGGCATGCATGCACTCCCCAAGAAACAGAGGGTAAAATATGACGAAGGGGGTCTACATTTAATTTAAAATAAAGGCACCGGAAATCAATTTCAAAAACAAAACACGAAAGGAAAATGTGCATCTGTGTGTGTGTTTGTGTGAACGTGTGTGTGTGCGTGTGTGCGTGTGTGTGTGCACGTGTGTGCGTGTGTGTGCCTGTTCTATTCTTTGGATAAAAACGGAAACGGGGGAGGGGACATTTTTACAATGGGTTGAGAGACCCCGGGTATTGTGTGCCATTAGGGAATGAGAACAGGTCTGTAGAGAACAACCTTAGTCCCACCCTTTTGAGCAGGCCTGAATTTCAAGGTCCCAGTGTCCATGCAATCATAACCTGTACAGATGAGCAGAGGTGGGGGTAGCAGAGTATACCAAAGTTTGGAGAAACACAGAAAGGAGGATAAATGGAAGATGAGGTGTTCCGAAAGGGAGGGAGAAACGTTGAAGAAACGTGCCTACCTCGGTGTCTGTGTGTGTGTGTGTGTGTGTGTGTGTGTGTGTTTGTGTAAGTGTGTATGAGAGAGAAGTGAGGACAAAAAGGAGAACAGCCAGTCAGCAGGCCAGACAAGGGGGGGAGGGGAGGAAGAGAGACAGAGCAAGAGAGCAAGAGAGAGCAAGGGGGGAGGGGAGAGAGACAGAGACAGAGACAGAATGAATTGGAATTACTGAATACATTTGGAAATAAAGAACCAAACGTCAAGTGGGAAACCGCAAGGAAAAGTGGTGGTGTCCAGGGTTCTTGGATATGCACCTGATTCAGGCATCAACTGGCCTGTGGCAGGAGGCAGGGGGAGGAAGGAGAGTGGAGGTGGGTTCTGCTGGACAGTTAGTGGGGCAGAAGTCTTGTGACCTTCAGGGTCAGCAAAGGAAAGCTCTTGCCCTAGTGAGGTTCAGGTGAGAAGCCTCTCTAGCCATTTACATGGCACAGAAATAGGCAGGAGATGGGATTGCATCCTTTTCTTGCTCCTGCTGTGTGAGGGCATCCATGCAAGCATGCATCCATGCCCCTAGGGCGGGGCGGGGCGGGGCGTGCCCCACTGTTGATCTGACTCTCTGGAGAGTCAGCAGACAGGACAGACCAAAGGACTTCAGGAGGCTCCCAAGTGGCAGGGCTCACCAGTGAGGGAGGCAGTGTTCTGGGGCCTTGGGGTTTGGGGATGCAGGGGAAGGCAGGCAGGAGCTGGAGAGTGGGCGTGTCTAGCAGAGCTGTAGGCTGCAAAGGGGCGTGTCCTGGAGAAGCAGCCTAGGCGGCTGGTTGGTTGGTTGGGCAGGTGTGAGGACGCTTTCCCCACCCACCAGCTTCAAATAGAGGTGAGCTGAGCTGAGCAGCCCTGCACAGGGGGGAAAGAGAGGCAGCTGACTGCTCAGGCCAGCCCAGAGGCACTGTCCTCTGCCCCCAGAGTGCCAAGCAGGTCCGCAGCCACAGGCAGGGTTCTAGCCCAGTCAAGCCTGCTGCTTTCCGGGTGCCCCCGACGAAGTTCCAGTCCCCACAGTGGAGATGGAGATGGAGATGGAGGGGTCCGCCCAGCGCCTCAAAGCCCTGCTCAAGTTGCGGGAGCGCCTGCACACAGAGACAGAGCCAGGCCAGCTCTACAAAACCCTGAAGGAACTCTGTTCGATGCCCATCCTGAGCGAGACCCTGGCGGAGATTGGCTTCCTGGAGACCATCAGGCGGCTGAGGAGAGAGCAGCTCCTGATCCCCTTTGCCAAGGACTTGGCGGCCCGGTGGTCAGAGAGGTCGCCTTGGGAGCGCCAGCCCGAGGCGGAGCCACAGGACCTTGCCTTGCCCTTGAGACTGGCAACAGAAGAGCAGGCACCCCAAAAGCCCGCAGAGGACCTGGCGCATGAGCCTGCTGCTTCTCGTGCACCTGCAGAAGATGCCAGAGAGGTCGTAGGGGGCAGCAGTAGGAGCCCACAGAGGAACCCGGACTTGTACCCGGCCGGTTCTTTCGAGGCTTGCCTCGACTATGACTGCCCTGTGGGCAAGAGGCAGAAGCGGAAACGCCCCTCGCAAGCTGAGGCCCAGAGTCCAGGAGCCAAGGTTCCTCGGGGCGGGAGCGGGAGCAGGAGCGAGTCTCCAAACTGCAAGGAGCTGAATCTCCTGCCTGGCAGTTGCTTTCCAGAGCTGAGCTCCAGTCGTCAAGGCTGCTTGCCCCCAGATGGCCAGGACTCTTCTTCCTTGCACAGCGAGCGAGAAGCCGCCCCTTGGGCCTGCAGGATGAACTTGAAAACCCCAGTCTATTCGGGTCCCGCACCTGGCCGTGGTGTCCTGCCCAAACTGGACCGAGGGTGCCTTGCTAAGCCCGACTGCTCCCGCCGCCGCCGCAGCAGACCGGCGGGAGAGGAGGAGTGCCGGCCCCAGAGCCGCGCTGGCCAGCCAACTCCCACGGGCGCTGAGAGCCAGACACACCTCCAGCTGCAGGAGGCCCGCGAGCTCAGGCTGCTGCAAGGCCTGAGAGAGCGCATCCAAAGGGTCCAAGCCAAGAAGGCCCAAGCTCGCCAAACCCAGCTGATCGCTGCCTTCCCTGCCCAGGTCGCAAGCCAAAGGCAGCGGGCTGCCTCTGGATGCCGCCGAGGGGAAGCCTCCTCCAAAGAGAACAGACTTCCTGGAGCCTTGGAGCCTGGCCCGCTGCTGCAGAGGGCTCCCTGCCCGCCCTTGGGCCCCAGCAACAAGAGCCAGCTCAAGAAAAGCGCGCCTCTCATGGCCAAGTCCCTCAGAGATTACAAGAACAGGTGGTCTAGGCGGTGAACACAGGGAGGATGCTCTCTGCCCCGGGATGGGGATGGATCGCTGGCAACTGCTCACTCCGGAGCACATCTGCTCTCTGCCCTACCTCTCTTACAACAGGCTAGCACCATAGCCGGCCTGCCATTTCCAAGGACCTTGCTCCTAGGATCCCTGCTCAAGCTCATGGCTGCCCTCTTCCCAGAGACCCTGGACAGCCTCCTCCAATCCCCACCCACCCAACTGGAACTGCAACTTCTGCCTGGTTCCTAGAGCCACCTCAGGTTCACCCCTTTGGGACTGCCTTAGGCCATGCTGACAACAGACCCTGGCCTCCCAGGGGAAGCACTCCACTTTGGAAAGTCCTCCCTGCAACAGTCAGCTAGCCAAGGACTCAGGTGCTCAAGACCTTGGCTTCAAAGCAAAGAAAGAGGAGCTCCAAGACCTCAGACCTTTGCATTTAGCTTCCTTTGTGACCCTTTGGCAGACAGAAGCACTCAACTTCGTGATTCACACCTGCAGTGAATTTTCAATCAAGTCTGGATTCATGCTGATTTCAGACCCGCCCCACCCCCACTTGGGAGTGGTAGGCCCCACCCATGAACTTACTCTTTCTTGGCCCAGGAACCTTCCCAGCCAGCCTCTTCCTGGCCTTGGACATGACTTCTTCTCTTCCTCAGCTTTCACACCTTAGACTTGTCTCCGTGGAGCCATACAAGCAATGTCGACTGTGGGAGCCGGCAACTACCACCAAAGGGTTTTCTTAAAACCCAAGCATGGATGGATGATCGCGGCTTTCCTTTTCTTACACAAATGGGTTCCTATACCTTTTTCTGGAACTATAGATATTTATTTATTCATTTATTTATTTAAAGAAGACTACAAACTGTAATAAAGTTTGATTATATGGATACATAGATCCTTGGAACCT
>CAZHDH010000128.1:0-4173 GCA_964531245.1 uncultured Bacteroides sp.
CTCGCGGACGGTCACCCTCCTATCATCAGATATTATAGCAATAAAAACAACTTGCAAGGTTCTAAAGTAGATAAAATAGACGAGATTGGTTATTCTTCCTCGTCCTCTTCTTCACCTCCACACAGAGCCTTCAACGTGTCCTCGATTGTCTTCGGGCCCATGTTAATCTCCATGTTTATATCCTGAGACTTCATGCGCGGAGTATGGAACTCCATAATCTTAAGTTCTGCCGCGACGCGATCAGCCGGAGAGAGAAATTTCATATCAAATTCAAAATCCGACATGACGAGCGGATTACCCTCGCTATCGACTGCAGGAATCTCCACGACGGTACGCACCGGACCGTCGGCACTATTCTCCCACTTGATCCTCTGTATTATCTTCGGTTTCCCTTCCTCGTCGACCTGTGGGCGGGGTGTAAGATATTCGCTCGAATGGTTGAGCAAAGCTCCTTTCGTCGGGTTGTTTTTGTTCGGTGTGCCTTTCTGCCGCCCACCTGTCTTATATCCTTTTGCCATAAGCGTGAAATATAATTTTGTGCGTGAGACGCAACAGTTAAAACTAAGGACCAAAGATAGGCATTAATTTAGCGCGCGAATTTTAAGTATTGCAATATCTAAAATAAACGCATATATGGGACTCGTAGGGAGCATAATAGGAGGTGCGGCAGGTATCGCCGGTAGCATCTTTGGCGGCATAAGCGCGTCGAAGGCAATGAAGCAGGTCAAGAATAACCTGCAAGACCAGAAGCGCACCAATCAGGACTGGTACGACCAACGATATAATGAGGACGCGACCCAGCGAGCCGACGCACAGGCCATACTCGCTAAAACCGAGGAAGCAATAAAGGCGCGCAACCGTGCGGCATCAGGAGCCGCCGCTGTGATGGGAGGCACGGAGGAGAGTGTGGCGGCAACCAAGGCGGCGAACGCGCAGGCGATGGCGGAGGCGGCATCGACAATCGCTGTCAACGGAGAGCGGCGGAAGGACTCCATCGAGGCGCAATATCAGCAGCGTGACGCTCAACTTAATGACACCCTTAACAATATGGAGGTCAACAAGGCACAGGCCATTTCTCAGGCTATCGGGGGTGTGGCGTCGGCTGCCGGTAATATCGCGGGTGAATTTTAATGTGAGGTTTAAGCGATTTTAATCCTGTATATGGCAGATCATGATGATAAGATGAGCGGGAAGGCACCGGGTACCGATGCGGTGTCCCTGATAGGACGGCCCGGGGGTAAGGATGGTGTGGCAGACCTCGGCGCGGGGAGAATCCTGACAGCCGGTGAGAAGGAGGAACGAGAGGCCGTCATGGGCTACGACGAGCAGATTGCCGCCCTCAAAGCGGCAGCCGCCGCCGTGAATCAGGAGACCCCTGAGCAGAGGGCGAAGCGAGAGAGGCAGGAGAAGTCGAAGAAGATAATCGCGGCTACGGTGGATGGACTGTCGGCACTCTCCAATCTCTTCTTTACGACGCAATACGCTCCCAATGCCTACAATCCCCAATCCTCCCAATTGGGAAAGGTCAACGGGCACATCGAGGCTCTAAAGGCCGAGAGGCAGGCCGACGCAGACCGCTACAACAATTATATGATACGTCTTGGGGATACGCGGAATGCCAAGGCCAAGACGATACGCGACATGAGGGCGCAACATGAGGCGCAGAAACTTGCGCGGCAGAAGGCGGAGCAGGAAGCAGAGCAGCACAGATGGCTTTCAGCTCTCCAGCCGGATAAACAGCGAGAGCAGAAAGGGAAGGCCGACAGAGCCGAGCAACAGGCGATTGCGGCCGAGGCCGAGGCTCAGTATGCCCCGCAGATGCAGGAGGCCAAGTTGCAGACGGAAAAAGCACGGGCAGGAGCGCAACGAGCCTCCGCTTCCGCTTCCTATGCCTCTGCAGCCGCACATAACCGGAGTAACCCCAATGAGTTTAGCGCATGGGACGAGAACGGACATGAATACAAGTTCAGGACTAAGGAGGCCGCCGACCGCTTTGCCAAGCAGCACGGCACATGGCAGGAAGAGGATATAACATCATCGACAACAACCGATCGCGACGATGAAACCAACGGCCACTCTTCCCAGACAGCTACAACGACCAAGAAAGGAGGCAGACCGGCGAAACCTGAACTGGACAAAGGTAAAGGCTATGGAGAAGATACGGGGAAAGGGAAAGGTTACGGAAATTAAAAGATGATTCATCATGGCAAACGATAAAAATTTAAAAGGAGTTTACGAGACCCTGAAAAGAGAGGGATACACTCCTCCGGCATTCGATGAGTTTGTGAAGGATATGCAAGACGATGAGAACTTGCGAGGTGTCCATTCTACATTGACGAAATCAGGCTATACTCCTCCAAGCTATGAGCAATTCAAGATAGATATGCTTGGTAATGCTCCTGTTGCTTCTACCCCACAACCTAAGCAGGGAAAGCCGGTGCAGTCTCAGTCAGCACCACAGACACCGACACCGGCCACAGAGACGACAGCACCTCAGCAGACGACACAGCCGCATGTCTCCACTCCTGCCCCGGCTCCACAGCCGACATGGCAACCGACGGAGCAGGATAAAATCAGGATGGCGTATAACCTCAACTCCATGATGTCCGATTTCAATGCGAGATCGAAGGCAAGGATAGCGCAATCCCGGCGAGTGGCGGAGCGCAATACCCCAGAAGGCCGAAGGAAACTTAAAGCGGCCAAGTTTCAGGCACAACTCGCCGGTACTCCCACACAGGTAATGGGATTGACCCCGGACGTGTCGGCCTCACCTTCCGGGAATAGTCAGGCAGAGAGAGACGAACAGGCGAAACCTCTTCTCTCCGGTCAGGGTCCGGTACCTTATGGTGTCATTGAGGTGGACGGACAGCGTAAAACCCAGTGGCTCCTGCCCGACGGCAGTCTTACCACTGACTTCATGGAGGCAGACAAAGCGGAATATGGCGCACGTCGTGTCCGGCTGATGAATCAGTTTGTAGGCCGCATGAAGGAGAATGGACTTGATCCGTCGAAGCAGGAGGATGTGCAGCGTCAGGCGCAGCTCGATTATGAGGCACCGATCCGGAAGGCCGTAGCTGCCGCATTACAGGCCGACGACGAGCGGAGCGATAAGGAACAGGAGGCCTACATGAGCAACCCCCTCAACATGGTTGGAGGTGTCAATGCCGCACTCGGTCATGCCGCAGCCCGGAAACAGGCCGGTATCGGAGATCTGAGCCGGATAGCGGATGAGGCTTACGCGGCACTCCCCTCTTCCTATCGGCAGGAGCTGATTGCTTCATATGCCGACTATTTCACCAAACACCCGGAGGACACAAACGGCAAGACCATCGAACAGGCCGCAAAGGATGCAGCCAAATCCGTTGTGTACGGACAGGTTCATGAGGAATACGTCAAGCGCAACGGGCCACAGAGCAAGAATGAGTTTTTCGTCCGCAAGATGCTGGAGCTTAATCCGGCATCCGTCGCACTGTCGGGCACTATCAATCCATACGGTCAGGCATACGCGGAGCTTGACGCGATGGAGAGGTACGGCGCGGAGCATAGAGGGCTGGACATTGCCGGGATGATAGCAGGTATGGCGATAGACCCGACCACCTATCTGGGAGGCTGGGCCGGAAAGACTGCATTCAATTATGCAACAAGAGGCGTGGGGAAGATGATGGCGAAGAGGGCACTGGGAGACGTGGCCGCACGATATGCCACCACAACCCTTGCAGGACGCATCATAGGAGGCATGGCCGCAGGAGGTGCCAACTTCGGCACATTCGAGGCCGTGAAGGACGCGGAACGCCAGTTGTATCAGGGAGGCTACATGAATCCGGAGACGGGAGAGATGGAAGGCTTCTCTTTCGGCTCAGTCCTCAACAGCGGTGTGCATGGCATAGGCATGGGAGCGGCAACCGGCGTTGTCTCTCCGCTTATTGGCAATGTAGCCGACAAAGCTGTCAAGGCTACCACCTCAACCGCCGGGAAGGTAGCCATGCGAGGCACAGAGGTGTTAGCCTCTACGTTGGCCGAGGGTACTGTATTCTCTATTCCTGAATGGATAAGCGGAGATCAGGACGCATTCGACGTGTGGACAGATAATATGGCGATGATGGCAGGTTTCAAGCTGAGCCACGCAATCAAGACCGCCCCGGCCATGATACACAGCCTTCGCCCGATACAGCC
>CAZHDH010000129.1:0-4154 GCA_964531245.1 uncultured Bacteroides sp.
GCGGCACTGCCCACCACCCCGGCCTCAATGTAGGCATCGGCAAAGACCACACCCTCTTCGCCCTTGTAGACGGCATCGTAGTTTTCTATACAGGCAAGGAAGGACGCAAGTTTATCAACGTAGAGCCCTACGCTGCAAACTAAAACACACGATTCCATTTCATCATACGAATCCCGGACCCATCGGCCCGGGATTTTTTTTAATAAAGGGCTGTCCCAGCCCGACAACGCGCCTATATGAATTTTGTCAACGCTCTGGAGAAGACAGATCAGGCTTTATTGCTTGGGCTGTCTATTGTTTTCTGTATCAACGACGATTAAATTCGTATAATAATCAAATACATAGCTAATAGTCAGAGTTATACCCCTTTCGTATGTCAGGAAATTTTCGTAATTTTGCACATTGATATTCCTACAGCCAAAATGAATAAGTTCAATAAATATAAATATTTGGTGGATCTGACTCCATTAAGCGACTATTGCCGGAAACATGGTCGCCTATGTCGCTATACCAAAGGCGAGGCTTTTGTTCAGGAGGGAAGCATTGGAAAGTATTTCGGAAGCGTAGAGACAGGTTATTTCAAATACACAACAATAACGACAGAAGGAAACGAGGCTGTAGTAGGATTTGCATTTGAAGATGAGTGCGTCTGTGACTTCAATAATTCTTATCGCCGCATCCCATCAGAAGTTTCTATAGTCGCCGGATGTGACACAACCGTATGGCAAGTGAATTTTAAGGAAATCAGTAAATACATTGATACCATTATGGTTGATCTACATGATAATATATCTGATGCCTTATTCATAGATATTTATCAACGACATCTTGAATTATACAGGAAGTCACCTACAGAGCGATACCTCGACCTGATAAGGAAGCATCCAGAGATACTGAATATCGTAACCCTGAGGGAAATAGCCTCATACCTGCTTGTAACACCGATTTATTTAAGCAGAATACGTAAAAAACTGTCACAACAAGGTCTGGTATAAACTTTGTTTTACGTCAATGTCATTTTTTCTTGCTAATTTTGCAAAAAAAAATTGGCAAATGAAAATTACGTTAATAAACACAGCATTATTTTTGCTCACGGTTATACCTGTCAGAGCATTAGCGGACACACCAGAGCCACCTACTCCAAGCCAGCCGGACGGTATCATCGGAGGTCATGAGTATATTGACCTCGGTCTCCCCAGCGGTACCTTATGGGCCACTTGTAATGTGGGAGCTACCACTCCATATGAAAAAGGAAAATACTTTGCATGGGGAGAGGTAGAACCGCGCGAGGACTTCTCATGGGCAAGCTACAAGTTCTTTGAAGGATACGAAGTGGATCCGAATAATGGCGAATGGGCTGTCCTTCAGAATATAGGCACCGACATTTGTGGAACCGAATATGATGCGGCACGCTACCAATGGGGCAACGGCTGGCGCCTCCCAAACGAAAAGGAACGCTATGAGCTATGTATGTTATGCTGGACAAATGGAGCATCTGTAGAAAACGGAGTCAGAGGTATAAGGTTGCACGGACCTAATGAACACAGTATTTTCCTGCCTATTTGCGGATTTGGTTTATGGTATGGTGAATCGGATCCATTCCACAGCACAAGCGCATCCTATTGGACAGGATGTGAAGATCCCCAAAATGGTTATAACGGCAGACCTATTGAACCAAGTAACGTGGCAAAGTCTTTTCATGTTGAACTCTATGGAGGTTTTACAGGTGCAACATCTCTGAAGGCTTACGGTCTCAACATCCGTGCTGTTGTCAATCCTAAAGAGGCAGGGATTGACGATGTAGTTTCAGACAATGAGAAAGTCGATTTAGTCTACAGCAATGGTTGCATTCATGTCTCAGGCAACCATTCCGAAGGATCAATAAAGGTATTTGACCTTTCCGGGCGAATGACCTGTTCAGGTTCTGTCGAGGACAGCACGTATAAGTTGCCAGAACTGGCTGAAGGCATATACCTCGTTTCATTCGTCGATAATGGAAGTATTATAGTAACTAAAAAAATAATCGTTAAATAAACTATCGTTATGAGAAAAACTCTGCTTGCTCTTGGATGCATTACTTTTACAGTTCTCTCGATGACGGCATCCACTCCGATTCCTGAATCCTGTACTGTAGGAGACCGTCCGTTCACTCGTCCACTTGATGAAATAGGCTTCTATTTCGATGGAGGAATCAAGCTTCTCGGTGGTGCAGTTGCTACTGTAAAATGCGATGGAGAAATTGTTGCGACGTCGGAGAGTATGGAGGTAAGTAACTATACCTCCTCTAAAAGAACACAGGGAAGTCTGACTATATTCTTCGACGGAAAAAAACTTCCAAAAGGGAAAGACTACACCTTGAGCGTGGCATCCGGCTCCATAGCCTCGGAAGCTGATGGGGTGGAGAATGTCGAGTTTACCCAGACATTTTCCATACCTGCGAATCTCGGTCCGGCCCACTTCGATGTGGCTGACGGTGTCACCATTTCAGAGACATCCCGCGATGGAGGCGGTCTTTATCCCTGCTATTAGGGTATTGAGACTGAAGCTATCGGGGAGCCATCGTTCATCCTTTACCTAGAAGGGGTGGCTGTGCGAGAGTTTCCGGCTCATATCACATGGGACTGGGACTTGGGACAGGCTTACCCCCGAATAGTGGATAAGATGCGATTTGAGAAGGGAGTGCATTATTCTCTTGTACTCCCCAGAGGAAGTGCACATGCAATGTATCGCGATGATATTGTCAACGAGGAAGTGATCTTTAATTTCATTGGAGGATATGAGGAGACTCTCCCTCCACTGAATTATGTCTGGTGCAACCTTTTCACAGAGCACTCAGAGGTACTTAATGTAGTGAGCTTCACATACGACCGCCCTGTTCGTGTGGCTGAGGGAGCTAAATTACAGTTGTGGGAGATTGATGTCAATAAACTGGTCAAGGAAGTCGACGCATACCTTGACTCTGAGGCAAACTGTTGGGTAGTGTCCGCAGATTTCGGTGGATTTCAAATGCAGCCCGAAGTAGGTTACACATTTGTAATACCCGAAGGTGCGGTAATCGCTGAAAACGGCGATCCGGTTGTCAATCCACGTAATGCAATCGCATTGAACGGCAGTAGCGGCATTGAGAATATCACAATAAATTCAACGGATTGTAATATCACACTTTATGACATGTGCGGTAGAAAAGTCAAATTCCCTAAACGTGGAACAATCTATGTTCAGTCCGGGAAAAAGATTCTTATACAGTGATAAATGAACCGTAAACTCATAATTCTAATTGTAGGTTTAATTGTCAATGGTATGTGCAATGCGCAGGCCATTGATAATGACGTTTTACCGTCTGACCGCAACCACTGGACTGTAGCCGTTGCATACGATGCCTCTATACCGGGCAAATGGAAACTGGCAAACGAATCTTTCAAGATGTTTAAACCCGGCAGCGGAATAAGTGTCGGGGCAGATTATATGCTGCTCGTTGGCAAAAACTTCTTCTTTGAACCCGGAGCACGCTTATTTATTGACAACTACCGGTACTATAATATTACAATTGGAGAAGGAACTCCGTCAGAGCCAGCCAAAACTTATGATCCACCAGTGCGTAAGATAGGTTTGCGCATACCTTTGACGGCAGGGTATAAATTTGACATCTTCATGCGTGGCAGCCTATTTTTCTCAACAGGACCGGAACTTGTGATTGGTATTTCCGCACGAACTAAGGTGGATGAAGACCAGACCGATATATTTGAAGAAGATATGTATAGAACACGGATGCGTCGTTTCGATGTGGCTTGGGATATTCGCACCGCTATAATTCTCGATCGCTTTCGTGTGGACTTAACAGGTGCTATCGGTTTGACTGATGTAATAAAAACAGATGCTCAGATGCGTGAGAATCGTATAAATGTAGGGCTCGGATATATATTCTGAAAAGTAGTAATCATCTATATTCCAGATACGATTCTATTCTGTGACATCATTAAGGAGTTATATGTGATTATCCGATAAATCCACTGTACTGGATAAAAAAGTATGTTTTTTTATCCAATAAAATGTGCGTAGTAACTAACAATAGGAAAAAAGGCGTTCAATGCATTCAATCCAACAGCCATACAAAAAATCACGATTAAGAAGATCGACAGGTACAAATTTTTGCG
>CAZHDH010000130.1:0-4046 GCA_964531245.1 uncultured Bacteroides sp.
AGTATAAGTGGAAAATGAAATTTGTCTAATCTCATTACACATAGTTGAAGCAAATAGTTTTTAGAAGGGATCTGCTGATTTATCTTTATATGTTTCCCATACCTTTTCGTATACGCGCTGTAAGAAATTTTTTTGACCATCATAAGCTTCACGGGTATTTCCTAACATTACGACACCTCCGTAATCCTTCCCCAAGATATATGATTCTCCAAAATTTTTCTTCACATCATAGATTGAGGTTTTAGATTGTTCAAAAATATCAAACGGCATTAAAGTACACGACATACTTTGCGTCCAACCTGGATAATACTTGTTAGTCAGATTATCTAAACCATTTTTTGACTCTGGCACCATATGCCAATCATATTTGGTATCTCCTGTGGTGTTTTCCAGAGCGAAAAGGCCATAAGATCTATTATCAGCACTTTTTCCAGTAGCAATTCCTCCGGGATTGCCATGTCCCAAAAAATTATGAATAACAGATGTATGCCCATTCAGAGCTGCTACAACTTCTGATCCTTTTAGATTTGGTTGTGAAATTAATTGGCGAAGGCCACCTTCCTCATATAATTTGTAAAATGGCAACAACGTTTCGCTATCAAAATGATTTATATTTCCATCGACCTGACGTGATAAGAACCCACGTGACAAGTAGCTATAATCCCCATTTCCGGGGTTCCATTCATAGATTTTTAATTTTTCGATATAATTGATTACATCTTCTTCAGTGTCAGCAGGAACTCTACCGATATTTACTTCAGCATAAAAGTCAATATTGTCAGCATCTAACTTTTTAAAGGTGGCGGCTCCTGAACTTAACGGTACCCATTTTGAATTGAAATCGGCAAAATAAAAATCGGTTGGATATTGATTTCTATTTTCGACGGAAGCGGCAGTTGCATATTTTCGAATAGGCATTTCAGGATACTTTCCGAGCAAAAGAACATTGCGAGTACCAAATGCTTGGTAGCAATATTTGATAAATTCTTTTAATTTTCCTGCATCGTCAGTAAAACCATCGGAATCTCCATTAGGGAATTGACTCAGAGCGTATGACAAGTTGAAAACCCTTGCACCATAACCCATTACGCGACGCATAGCTGCAAGTCGTTGCGCGGCATTGCATAATTTATCAACTGCAATAATAACATAATCATAGTCTTGTTGGTCTGTTGTCAGAGGCATTGCGATTGACGGCGCATTTCCTTCCACGGCCTCTGGATTTATAACAGACTTTTTAGTGTTTTCAAGGCCACTTTTAAAGGCTTTGTAATTATACGTGGGTTCCATATCCAACGCTTTTTCGTCAGATTCAATCTGCCAGTCGATAGTAAGCTGAACCTGAGTGTACATTGACAAATCTTCGCCATTGTAAACAAACGGATTTATTGATACAGTCACCACTTGATTGGTTCCACTCAGATATCCATATTGGGTTATCACTGCATTAGCTGTTCGTAAAATCTGGTCTTTATCGATATTTCGAGAAGTAGAATCGTTGTCGACGTATACAGCTAAAGGAGCTGCTAAATTGAAGTCATACGCGCCGCTAAAAGAGGATTCAATCTTGAATCCAACTGCATTATAAGGTACGGAGAAAGTGTAATTAATAATGGAGTAAACAGGTTCGTTATCAACGAATCTGGATACAGTATTCGGATAGTACAAGACGGATGTCTTTGTAGAATCGTTTTCTTCGGTAATGATATCCAACAAGGTTGGGTCTAATTTAGCAGTATAGCTTATTGACGCGAAAGAGATTATTCTACACGCCAATATGGCCAAAAGAAGTAATGTTTTTTTCATGTTATTTTGAGTTAAGGTTTGATTTTGCAAATATAGACAGTTATATGCCGTCATCCAAATATTTCTCACTCTTTTTGCATATATTAACATTTTAACTTCCTCGGAAATAGCTTGGTAAGCTCTTTCTGCATCGGTCAAGTTCCAATGGGAACAAAAAAAGCCGCCCCGGGGGGCGGCGTGGATGGTATGGGTGGGTTGTTTAAATCTTTCCTTCGAGCACTTTTTTGGCGGCTTCGTAATCGGGTTCGTGGGTCACTTCGCTCACCAGGTCGCGATATGCCACCTTGCCGTTTTCATCAATGATGATCACGCAGCGGGCCAGTAGGCCGGCCAGCGGACCGTCGGTGAAGAGCAGGCCGTACTCCTTGCCGAAATCGGGCGAACGGAATGCCGAGGCGGGCACAACGTTTTCAAGTCCTTCCAGTGTGCAGAATCGCTGCATGGCAAAGGGAAGGTCCATCGACACGCAAAGCACAGCTACATTGTCCACCTCGCCGGCTTCTTTGTTGAATTTGCGCACAGATGCTGCGCATACCGGGGTGTCAAGGCTCGGGAATACGTTGAGCACCACGCGCTTGCCGGCAAAATCGGCCAGGGTGATGTTCTTGAGATCTTTACCTGTAAGGTTGAATTCAGGCGCTTTGGTGCCTACTTCGGGCACCTTGCCGTATGTGTGGACTTCTTGTCCTGAGAAAAATACTGTTTCCATATTATGTTAGTTCTGTTAGTATAGATATAACATCAGATACGGCATTATTGTTTTCGCCTTGCAAAACCTTGCGCACTATACCATCGCGGTCCACCACTATGATGGTCGGAAAGCGCGTGATGCCCAGTTGTCGCAATGCTTTGCGTGCCGAATATAGCGTGATGTCGGGCTGCATACTTTTGGTTAAGTCAGATATACGATCCATACGGTTCGATTTGAATATGGCCATTACCCCGGCATTATGGCAAGCATCGCACATCTGTCCCAGCAGGGCGCCCGATGCTGTCGTTGCTTCATCCATTGCAATGATAACCATGGGCCGCCGGAATCCCTCGCCCGCAGTATAATCATATCTGCGGCCGTCGGATGCTGGGGCGTTGAAGCCCGGAAGCTCGTGTCCCGGCAATCCGGCTACACCTGCGGCACGCAATTCCAGCGCGGCAAATTCATCGGGATGCCGGAGTTGCAGGGTAGGGAGGTCTATGCTGATTTCATCCACGTCGGGATATGTCCAGCCTATGGTCTGCATCTGTTCCTGGCGGGTGTCGGGAGATATGATTTTGCGGCAACTCACAGGACGCCCGGCGTTGTTATATACATAACTTGAACGCGACAGCTCTACGTCGCCGCGACTATCGGAAATGTCGGTGCGTCCTCGGGTATATGAAATCACCACTGCGGGAATAAGATCCAGAAAAGCTTCTGTATTTTGTATGCCGGCCTCTGGGTCGCCACCGGGAGCAAAGCGCTCAGGCTCGATGTCAAAATCGTAGGCGGTGATATTAGTGTCGTTGCCGCGGTATAATCGGCCATTGAAATAAGCGGAAAATCCACGGGAGGTCTGTCCGGCAGGTGATTCCGACGTCCACTCTATCAGGTAGTTGAACGGCGCCAGCGTGTCGGCCGGGGCAACCTCGGAAAATAAATCTATTTCGTATGTTACCGACTCATCGGCACCCGGAAGCGTGGTGGTCAGGGTGGCGTGGGAGTAATCGGTGCACAGAGCCGTCAGCCCTGTGAACACACCCATCATCGCTGTCGCCAGCCACCGTTTCATCGTATCTTGGTGGCTAAATATGCGTCGCGACGCACATCAGGATTATATCCCATCGAGGAAATTTTCCAGTTGGAACGAGGCAGAAGCAATGTGTCGGCCGGATTCACCACCACCAGACGCGCACCGGGCTTCAGGGCATCGAATTCCTTGCCGGGCGTGAGCAGGTGCAGCCCGTCGTTCAGGTAATAGTTATACCAGTACGAACTGCTTTTGCCGGTGGAGGTAAACGAATATTTTTCGGGCGCGCTCTTGAGCGATTCAAATGCTTCGCGGGCCTCGGGTGTGTGGAGCGGTTCGGCAAATACGGCCGGCATCACAGCAGCTCCGTAAGCAAAGAGCAGGCTCCATATAGCAGGCATACCCACCGACGAATATGTGCGGCCCATCAACCACCAGATACTTGCCACCACAGGCACCGCCAACACCACGAATGAGAACCACGACGGCAGCTTAAACCCGGGCAGGAAGGGATTA
>CAZHDH010000131.1:0-4017 GCA_964531245.1 uncultured Bacteroides sp.
AGATAGATTATAAGGTACGACAGACTATATAATGCCGTCTTGACTTTGAAAGATTTGGCCATAAAATCGGCTTGGTAAAAAGGCGTATGGATAAAATCCTCAACAAGTATACCTCCCTACCCGATGGCGCAATAAAACTCATTGCCCAAAGCTACCTCCCAGACAAAGCGAAACGCAACTATACCCGTATCGTAAACGAGCGAATAACACGATTTATAAGAGAATCGGAGTGATTATTGTAGAGAATCGTTTTTTCTCAATTTTCGCCGGTTTTGTACGGTGCGGCGCATGGTGTAGAATGTTAAAATTTGGATACAACTTTGATAATCGGGAGATTATAACTAACTTTGCGTTGAGCTACTTTTGTCAGTTTGGACAAATTACAAACTCCGATTGTTTCAATGACAATCTTCTTTCATCGGATATAGAAATATGAATCTTCAGAATCATGTTATAATTGTTAATGGAATAGATAAAACCTATCAGGTAGAATCCATTCGACTTGACGGCGATAAGTATGCCATAAAATTTCAGAATACCGATAAAGTGTACTCCTATTCAAGAGATAATGTCATATGGCTTACGAATCCGACTCCAATCAATTTTGAGAACGGTCATATTTTTGTCAATGGCAAAAAGGAAAAGAGTATTCAGGCTATTCATTTGTTTACTGACAATGCTACTAAATATTATGCCATAACTTATGGCAACGGTTTTGTAAAACATTATTCCGGAAACGATGTTAACATCCGCCGTTCATGCCTGACAAGTGATGCAAGTGACTTGTTTGATTATATGCGACTTTGTGCGGAAATAAATACACTTGGTGTCAAGAAAGATGATGAGTCATCGAAAAAGCTTCTATTAGCAATATACGACAAAATAAAGTTTATCGATGATGAAACTATAGCCGCCGTTTACATGAATCCAGATCGTGAGATAAAACATCGAAACATTGACACACCCTTATTTCCATTTGGATGCAATGCAAGTCAAGAAAAGGCCGTCAAGGCTGCCCTAACCCATCAATTAAGTGTCATCCAAGGACCTCCCGGGACAGGCAAGACTCAAACCATCCTAAATATCATCGCCAATCTCTTGCGAGAGAGAAAATCGGTATTAGTTGTCTCCAACAATAATTCAGCCACTGAGAATGTGCTGGAAAAACTTTCAAAGAATGGTATAGGGTTTCTTGTGGCTCCGTTAGGAAACAAGAGGAATAAGGAGACGTTCATAGCAAATCAACCACCATTGAATCCGGAACTCCCATCATGGCGCATATCGCCAACAAAAATAGACAGCGCATATCAAGAAGTAAAGGAGAGTTATGAGAAAGTTGAATCTATTTTCAAGAATCAGGAAAGGCTTGCCATATGCCGTCAGGAATTAGCGGAAGTGAAGATTGAAATGCTACATTACCAGCAATATACCGATTTCAAGTTCAGCCATAAAGATGTCAAAACATCTTCCGCCAAAATCCTTAAGGTGTCAAGCCAAATTAAAGATTACGCAAAAAGGTATAAGAACGATACATGCGGCCTAATAAAACGTCTAAAGCGTTTTTTCGATAAAATCAATCTTGAACTAAGTCTTCGGTTCATACTGGAAATAAAGGAAGAACTGACCACTGAGTCTATTTCACGGATCATCTCAATCCTTGACCGGCTTTTCTATGAGCGTAGAATACAGGAGTTGACATCAGAAATAGATCATATAGAAAATAGTCTCGCTGGACTTGATGCCAATAAACTCATGGAAACACTTACAAGTAAATCCATGATTATACTTAAGGCTATTATAGCCCAAAGATATAAAGATGACAGGATCAATATTCCATCTATTGATTATCTATCCAAGAACGGAGAAACCGTATTAGAGAACTACCCTATTGTCCTCAGCACGACATTTTCCTCCAAGTCGTGTTTCCAAGATGATACCCTCTTCGATTATGTCATCATGGACGAAGCATCACAGGTATCTATCGAAACCGGACTGCTGGCACTTATGTGTGCAGAAAACGCGGTGATAGTTGGAGATACCAAACAACTGTCTAATGTCAGAAAAGATGATGAAAAGAATCAACTGGAAGACATATGGAAAAGTTCCAATATCCCGGCCTCCTATAATACCGCTCGTCACAGTTTTTTAAGTTCTATTTTAGAAACAATTCCGATGGTTGCGAAAACTCTTCTCCGAGAGCATTACCGTTGTCATCCGGATATAATAAACTTCTGCAACCAGAAGTTTTATGAAGGCAAACTACTCATAATGACAACAAGATGTGATGATGAGAAACCTCTGATGATACTTAACACTGCAGCCGGACATCATTGCAGGAATAACTATAATCAACGAGAGATCGACGCAATAAAGTTAGAATTACTGCCAAAGATTGATAATACCGACGAGATCGGGATCATAGCGCCATATAACAATCAAGTAGATGAATTCAATAAACAGATTCCCGGAATCGAGGTAGCAACTGTGCATAAATACCAAGGAAGGGAGAAAGACACTATCATTCTGAGCGTAACAAAAGACATCATCAACGAATTTACAGATGACGCCAATCTTCTGAATGTAGCCGTGTCAAGGGCTAAAAAAAGGTTCTGTCTTGTTGTAACCAGCAACCCTCAGGAACTTAATGGAAATATACATGACCTTATAGAATACATAAAGTACCAACAAGGGATTATAAAGCAAAGTAAACTGCGCTCGATATTTGACTATCTCTTTACCCAAATACATAAAAATGACAGTGAACTTGATGCTGTCTCTAAATACGAATCAGAGAATCTGACATTTGAATTAATTGAAAAGATTCGCACAACATATCCCACAATGTCTCATATCAAGACTATCTGCCACTACCCTATGCGATATCTCATCAGTGATATATCTAAACTGTCAGAACGCGAAGCGCGCTATGCCATGAATCATCTGACCCATATTGATTTCTTAATAATCAACCGTGTGACAAAAGAACCACTGTTGGCGGTAGAGACAGATGGCTATAGTTTTCATAACGAAAGGACTGAACAGTTTCAAAGAGACAGGATGAAAGACAAAATCCTTGAATTATATGGTCTTCCTCTACTACGGCTTTCAACAGTCGGGCATAGTGAAGAGAAAAGAATTGTAGATATACTGAATAAGAAATAAATTACGATCATGGATTATAGTGAGAAATATCAAGAGCTTGTGGAGTCATCGCATAGCGAAAACACTGAAATAAAGGAAAAAGCTGATGCGTGGCTTCTCAGTATTGGTCTGCAAGGAGCAGCCAGACTGACAGTTTCTACATTTCTACTTGATTTGGCAATCAGAAACGTTAAGGGCGAGATAACTCGTGACGAAGTTAGTCAGTTATTAAACGCCCATTACGCCAATATGCCTAAGACTAAGACAAAGTGCAGTCACGGATTGGCTGGAGATTATGAAATCTTACCTCCCGATACTCCAAGAATAAAGGAGATCGAAGAATACAACCGCAAACTGCGCCCGGCTTTGTATGCCCTACTGGATAAGGAAAAGCAGCGTAAGGAATTATTATCCGAGACCTCTTCTGATAAATTGATTTTTGTCAATATAAAGGTATCATACGAGGCAATGCAACGAAATGATAGAAAGCATCCATTATACCGCAATAGTCTTTATGATTGCACAAGAATGTATTGGCCAATCAGCGAAGAAAAGTATAATGTCGCTACTCATATACTTGGATGCTATAAGGGGAAGGTTCTTGAAGTTATAAAAATTAAGAATCGCTATATTGAGCCTTCGGGCGAATATGTCGGCCGAAAAGTGTTTGAAGGAGTTGAAGAATCTGATTCCCCATACATAGGTATGGACTTACATGAGATATTTAACACTTTAGCCAATTTCCGTGTAAAGTATTGGAATATTTTATCGTGAATCATCTCTTTAAGGTGGTATTACTTTCTTTTTAGGAAAGAAACATACATCAAGTATGATATATCATACTTGATACTCATCAATCCGTTCCCTATAGACAGT
>CAZHDH010000132.1:0-3781 GCA_964531245.1 uncultured Bacteroides sp.
CAGGTTGGAGTTATAGATGCCGTACATGGCACCGTGGCTCAGGAGCAGCTTAACGTGGCGGTTGAGTTTGTCGCTCACACGGAACGAGTGGACGAGTTTGTCAACCAATGCTTTCTCGTCATCGGTAAGCCGGTAGGGGTCGCGCGGGTCAACGGTGGGGAAGTTGCAACGTCGCAGCGGATATTCCTTGCCGGCGAGCTTGATTGTTTTGCGGTCGAAATCAATAAGATGAAGCAGGCGGCGGTCGTCCATCTTCCATTCGGGGTGCTTTTCAATCATAGCACCCTCGATTTTGAATTGCAGGATAGCCACGGCCTTGTGCATTGAAGCTATTAGCTGGGAAGTCTTGTCGGTAAGGTCGACAGAATCATCGGTGCGCGGTTCGAAGCCCTCGCAGTCGTCGTCGGCATAAACCTCCATGGCGTAAGTGGCCAGCGGGAGCAGGTTTATTCCGTAGCCGTCCTCGAGGGTGGCGAGGTTGCCGTAGCGCAGCGAAATTCGGAGCACATTGGCAATGCAGGCCGGGTTGCCCGAGGCCGCTCCCATCCACAGGGCATCGTGGTTGCCCCATTGGAAGTCGAATTTATCATATTCGGTGAGGGTATCCATAATGATATGCGCCCCGGGGCCACGATCGAAAACGTCGCCCAGGATGTGCAGCTGGTCGATGCTCAGATGCTGAATCACATTGCACATCGCCACGATGAAAGCATCGGCCTGGCCTGTGGATATAATCGACTCGATGATGCGGTTGAAATAGGCTTGCTTATTGCTCGACGGGTCGGAACTGCCCTCGTGCAGCAATTCCTCGATGATGTATGCAAACTCTTTAGGCAGAGCTTTGCGCACCTTGGAGCGGGTGTATTTGGAAGAGACCGATTGAAGCACCTTCACCAGGCGGTGCAGCGTCACGGTATAGAAATCGTAAAGATTTATGCCGGGGGTATTGATTATATACTCCAGTTTTTGCTCAGGATAATATATCAGCGTGCATAATTCGCGGATGTCGGCCGAGGTGAGCGATGTGCCGAAGAGTTCTGTGACTTTTCGTTTGATATTTCCAGAGGCATTTTTCAGGATGTGGCGAAAGGCTTCGTGTTCGCCGTGTATGTCGGCTACGAAGTGCTCGGTGCCTTTCGGGAGGTTCAGAATGGCTTCGAGGTTTATAATCTCGGTGGAAGCCGCGCTGATGGTTGGGAAATTATTGGCTAATAGCTCAAGGAATCGAATGTCTGGTGTATATTCCTGTCGAGAGTTGTCCGGCATAATGAGATTGTTAGTGTTAATACTGAATATTAACAACCAGGCCAATCTTTTAGTTTGATAATGCGCTGATTGGATGAACCGCGGAATTGCAACGATGTATCGCGCAACTCGGCCACAAACGGACCGTCCACCACCGCCTCAAGATACGGCATCAAGGCAGCGGCGTGGGGCATTTGTTGCAGTTGTTCAAATGTGAAACCGGTATATAGCCACACCGTGCGCCCGGCGCGGTGCAGGGCTTGTACTAATGGCAACAGGCGGGGGGCTTGATATATGGGGTCGCCGCCGGTGAGGGTGACATTGAAGTCGGCGCGGTCAATAATTTCGAGTATTTCGTCAACGGACATATCGCGCCCGGCGTCCAGGGGCCAGGTCTGGGGATTATGGCATCCGGGGCATGCGTGGCGGCATCCGGCCAGATACACCGAGGTGCGCAGGCCGGGACCGTCGACGCTTGTTCCCTCCACGATGTCGATCACCCGCAATGTATCATTCATGCACTACGCGATCATTGAGTTCGGCGAGCTTGGCATTGTTCCATCTGTCGGTTGTACCCACCAGATAGCCGGTGATGCGCTGCAGCTTGTCGATATTGCGAGAGTGGCACTTGGGACATTCTTCAAGCCCCTCGGATGCATCCTCGTATCCGCAGGACATGCAGCGGTTGCGGTTATGGTTTACGGAACAATATCCTATGTTGTGGCGGTCCATCAGAGCCACGATGTCGGCAATAGCCTGGGGGTTATGGGTAGCGTCGCCGTCGATTTCCACATAGAATATATGGCCGCCTCGGGTGAGCTCGTGATAAGGAGCCTCGACCTGCGCCTTATGGCGGGGCGAACACTTGTAATACACCGGCACGTGGTTTGAATTGGTGTAATAAATTTTATCTGTCACGCCGGGGATGATACCGAAGGTTTTGCGATCCTTGCGGGTGAAGGTGCCGGAAAGGCCCTCGGCGGGGGTAGCGAGCACCGAGAAATTATGGTCGTAACGTTCCGAAAATTCATTGGCGCGAGAACGCATGTGGCTCACGATGCGGAGTCCAAGTTTTTGCGATTCCTCGCTTTCGCCGTGGTGTTTGCCGGTGAGGGCCACCAGACATTCGGCCAGTCCGATAAACCCGATGCCCAGAGTGCCGTGGTTGATCACCGATTCCACCGTATCGTCGGGGCGGAGGGCATCCGAACCATTCCATAGCTTTGACATCACCAGCGGGAACTGTTTGGCCAGGGCTGTTTTCTGGAAATTATAGCGGTCGCAAAGCTGACGCGCGGCGATTTCAAGCACCTCGTCGAGACGAGAGAAGAAATGCTCGATGCGTTCGTGTTCGTCGCGGATGTTCATACACTCGATAGCCAGACGCACGATGTTGATGGTGGTGAAGCTCAGATTGCCGCGGCCAATTGAAGTTTTCTCGCCATAGCGATCCTCAAACACGCGGGTGCGGCAGCCCATGGTAGCCACTTCGTAGAGATAACGCTGGGGGTCGTCGGCGCGCCATTTTTCGTGTTGGTTAAAGGTGGCGTCGAGGTTTACGAAGTTGGGGAAGAAACGACGCGCCGTGACTTTGCAGGCAAGCTGAAACAGGTCGTAGTTTGGATCCTCGGGCAGATAGCTCACACCGCGTTTTTTCTTCCATATCTGAATGGGGAATATAGCGGTGGCGCCATTTCCCACCCCCTCGTAGGTGGAGGTAAGCAACTCGCGGATGATGCAGCGCCCCTCGGCCGAAGTATCTGTGCCATAGTTGATTGACGAGAATACCACCTGATTGCCGCCGCGCGAGTGTATTGTATTCATATTGTGTATGAAGGCCTCCATAGCCTGATGCACGCGGGCCACGGTGCGGTTTACGGCGTGTTGCAGCACACGGTCGCGGCCGGTGAGACCCTCAAGGGGCTTTTTCTCAAAATCCTTAAGCTTGATGTCATACATATCCGAGAAATCCTCGCCGTAAAGGTTTTCAAGATTTTTGAGTTCCTCGATGAACGATGAACGCACGTATGGGGCAAGATAGAAGTCGAACGCAGGTATGGCCTGTCCGCCGTGCATTTCATTTTGCGCGGTTTCGAGCGATATGCAGGCTATGACGCTTGCGGTCTCGATGCGCTTTGCGGGGCGGCTTTCACCGTGGCCGGCTATAAATCCATTGCCTAAGATGCGATCAAGCGGATGCTGCACGCAGGTAAGACTCTTGGTGGGATAATAGTCCTTGTCGTGAATGTGGATGTAGGCATTGCGCACGGCCTGACGAGCCTCGTCGGTGAGCAGATAATCGTCGACGTATGGCTTGGTGGTTTCCGACGCAAATTTCATCATCATACCCGCGGGGGAGTCGGTGTTCATATTCGCATTCTCGCGGGTGATGTCGTTATTCTTGGTGTTGATGATTTCCATAAACATATCGCGTGTCTTGGCGCGACGTGCGCGCGAACGCTGGTCGCGATAAGCGATATATTTACGAGCCACTTCCTTGCGCGAACTCTTCATAAGCTCCACTTCTACCAGATCC
>CAZHDH010000133.1:0-3750 GCA_964531245.1 uncultured Bacteroides sp.
TTCATAATACATCATTCAATCTATCTACCCGCAAAAATAATAAAATCCCCCTCCCTGCCACTCCATCCCCCAAAAAAACTATTCTTTGTTAGACCGCTTGTCTTCTTTCTCTGCTTTGAGGCTACGAAGCTCGTCCAGATAACTGGCAGTAATCACTCCAGAGGGCAGTGCTATTATTGCAACTCCAAACAAAGAGGACAGCATACTTACAAGACGTCCAATGTCTGTAACCGGAATCATATCACCATATCCGACAGTCGTCAGGGTTACAGTCGCCCAATATAACGCATCAAAGAAGTTCTCGAAGTTTGTATTCCCTGTAACCGGATTTATACGCGGCTCTACATTAAACATAATCAGTGCAGTCAGAAATACATAGAAGATGGATATTCCCAAAACAGTTAGAAGGACTTCTCGCTCTTTGATGATTACACGACCGAGCAGCTGAATTTTACCCGTGTACCTGATGAACTTGAACAAGCGCAGAATCCTTAAAAGGCGTGTAACACGGAATATCTTGAAACCTTGACCCAATACACTCAATCCCGGAAGGATTGATAATAAATCAATAATTGCCCAACCAGTAAAGGGATACAAAACAAATGACCATCCCCCTTTATTCAATTTGAAATCCGCAGTAATCCAGCGTAAGGCATAGTCCAAAATGAAGAAAGAAACTGTGATAATCTCTATAACACGGAACGCTATCGTCTCCTCTACAAACATAAGAGGAATAATGCTGGCTGTGATAGTAATGAGCATAAAGATGTCATATACAATGCTGACCGCATCTTCATTATGCCCTTGCTCGATTATTTCATAGACTCTCTTCCTCATAACGCCTATCCTTACAATTCCCTTGTAAAAATTGAATCCGTATGAATATCAGTAGTTACATCATTATCATCAAGACGCAAAATGTTCATCAGAAACTCACGTTCCAGAATTGATATGACGCCATCTACTTCTGAAATAGCCTCGCAGAATCGGTAAAGCAGAATTCGATACTCCTTATCTGCTTCAGGATTCACCTTTTGGAGAAGTACAGATATAATGCTTTGCGATTTCATAATATCTGTTGCCTCGATGCAGGCAACAATATAAGTGACCATTGCGTCCAGATTGATGATAAAGCTCGGAACAACCGAGAGCTCCTCAAATGACATATAGTAATCTGGACGATAAACCTTCTCCATTACATTGAGCAATGCAATACCTTCGCAAGTGCTAAGACTCGTAGGGTGGTCCAGTCCATCGAAGCAGTGAACTATGTCCATCAACAAGCAAAGCATAAGGTCATCATCATCACGGTAACCCTCAATGGTTGCAATTTCTTTTAAAGCGTTTCTTACTTCTTGATTGGCAATCTTATTTTGAAAAAAGTCCAGAATGGCATCACTCCTTTCATCAATTTTAGCATAATACTCACGAGTAATTCCACTATTTGTCAAGTCTACAGTAACTTCATCTAAATCATAGTTTTGGTTGATGACCAGATTTAATCTATCAAAATAATCAGTATATGCTTTCATATGGCTTGCGGTAATAAATTATATTGATATTCAGTTTATTTAAGTTATTTCTGGATGTCTGCGGATTTTATTGTTGCCAATGTTTCTGCTGAGACGTCGGCTTCTGCTGATAGTCTATTTGCCTGATGTTCAATAACTTTTTCAAATAAGTTGCGAACAAAGCGCCCATTTCCAAAATTCTTATCCTTGTTAGCAACAACACTCTCAAATACCTTTTTCAAAGTTGTTTGTGCATCATCCGCCAGTGTGTATTCATATTTCTTTGCGCTCGAACAGAAAATCTGATATAACTCGTCTGCGCTGTAATCCGGGAACTCAATGTATCGGTTAAATCTGGATTGGAGTCCTGGATTTGAATCAATAAACCGTTTCATATCATCGGTATAGCCCGCCAAAATTACCACAAGACGGTCTCTTTCGTCCTCCATCCGTTTAAGCAAAGTAGCAATGGCCTCTTTGCCATAATCCGAATTACCTCCATCAACCAATGAGTAGGCCTCATCAATGAAAAGAATTCCATCCAAAGCGGAATCTATGATTTTGTTCGTTTTGACTGCGGTTTGTCCTACATATTCCGCAACAAGACCTGAACGATCAGTCTCCACTAAATGCCCCTTTTTGAGGAGTCCAAGCTCTTTGTATATTTCAGAAACGATACGAGCGACCGTCGTTTTTCCTGTTCCCGGATTCCCCGTAAACACACAATGCAGGGATACAGGTGTTACTTTCATCCCTTTCTCCTCCCTCATTTTCTGTACTTTTATATAATTGGTGAGCGAGGTTATCTCCGACTTGACAGACGTTAGACCAATTAAATCTTCCAACTCTTTCGCTGCATTTAAACAAGATCTTTTCGCAGATATCCTTTTCTTTGCCACAGGTTCTTCTGCAGAATCCACAGGTGTAATGACCTCTTCACCTTCCGGAACTTTCAACGCCATTATCTTATTTAGCCAATTGGACTCTTCCTCTGAAATCTTCTTGTCTGCTTTTGCAATCAAAGATGCAAATCGATACAGAAGTACAACGTATTGATTGTGTAGCTGATTGTCAAATTTTTTCAGACAAGCCTCAAGAATGAAAATATCGGTGTCCCCTTCTATTGAGGTGACAATATCACGTATGGTCTTCTCAAAAGAATCCTTGAGTTTAATCTTTATTAAATTCAGGGATCGATACTCTATCTGGAAATCAGGATGCATCATCTGCATATAAAATATGAGCAACCCTAATCCCTCATTGGAAGACATATCAATTTTATGCCCAAGTCCCATATAACAATGGAGAACGTCTATCAATAAAGAAATAGGTATCTTGTCTTTTGCTTCAGTTAATATCTTTCCATTATTATTGAGCACAACCGAATCGTTCACTATTTTATAGAAGTCTGAATTATTGGTAAGGTTTTCTCTGAAATCAAGAAGACGTTTGGCAGCAGACAATAAATCATTAAAATACTGCTCTGCCATCTGTGCAGCATATTCAGATTCTTCATAATCAAGATTCAGAATATTATCCAACTCGGAGATATCCTTCACAAGAACCTCTCTCGAAAACGATCCATTCTGAGGACCAACAATGCCTAAACTTTCAAGTTGCATCATAATTCGACCGGCTCTGCTAAAACCTATCTCCAATTTCCGCTGCAATGTAGATGCAGATGCCTCCTGCGTGGTTATAACCAGTTCGGCAGCATCTCTTATCAATGAATCATATTGCAGGTCAAGTTCTTGATCTTTGGAAGCAGAGGGTTTTACTGGATGGAAGTCTCCGCTGTCATCGTCCAAAGGTTCAGTACCAACAGATGCACAACTTGACTTCCATATTTTAAATGCCAAATCCAAGTTCATCGCAACATCATTATTGCTGACTTGGAACGTGGTTTCGTATGGATGCAATGTAATATCTCCATATAAAAAAACTGGCATAATAGGATTGTTGGAATAGCGTCGGTCGGGACCACCATTCTTGTTAATGTATCGGTATGTAGTATCTACCTGCTTGGCATCGGCAGGAGGAATGTCATCCTCAATAAAACGCGTTGATTTATACACCAAATTCACACTGTCAATCGGCATAACATCGAAATCAGATATAGTCTTTCCTACCACAATAAATTTGGGGTAGAAATAGATTGGTTTGTCATCTGATGTGGGAAAAACTGGAACTCCATTAGAGAACAATAACCTATCAAATATTCCTGTTTTTAGTGTGATAG
>CAZHDH010000134.1:0-3744 GCA_964531245.1 uncultured Bacteroides sp.
TGTTGATAAGAGCCTCAGAGATACCGGTAGAGAGTTCGGTAGAGTCAGGAGCACCAGACTGAGCGAGGGCCTGGAATGATTTGATCATACCCATTACAGTACCGAGCAGACCGACGAGAGTACCGAGAGTGGTGAGGGTAGCTACGATGGGGAGGTTCTGCTGAAGGGCGGGCATTTCGAGAGCGGTAGCTTCCTCTACAGACTTCTGAAGGTTAGCGATTTTCTGTTCTTTGGTGAGGATGGTGTTCTGGTCCATTTCTTTGTAAGAAACGAGAGCGGCAGAAACTACAGCAGCAACAGAACCCTGCTGTTTTTTGCAGAGAGCCTGAGCACCGTCGATGTCGTTTTTGAGGAGGCAACCCTTAACGTCGGCAACGAATTTTTCGATAGAGCCTTTACCTTTAGCAGAGCTGAGGGCAAACCAACGTTCGAACGAGATCACGATAACGGTGAGGAAGAGGGTCTGGAGGATAGGCACGATGAAGCCACCTTTGTAAACGGTGCCCCAGAGGTTCTGAGGATGACCGTCTTCGTCGAAGTGCATGTCGTTACCGAACCAGAAGATGAAGAGGAGTACGCAGATGATAGCGCAAACGAGGATTACCCACGAAGCGTTTTTGATGCCGGGGGCATTCTTTTTGGTGGCTGCAGCCTTAGCGGGCTTAGCAGCGGGCTTTTGAGATTCCATAATTAGAATAATGCTTTGGTTTAGTGAATTATGATTTAGATTATATTTACTTTCTTAAGTTAAGATCTAAGCGAGGTGTGTTTTTCTTGTGCTGAAATAGCGTTTTTTTAGGGGTTTTATGGTAGTAGAAGTTAAGATTACTTCACTCTGCCAACGGCAAAGATTACGCAAATTTAAGGTAAAGTTTTAAAACGGCAAAGTATTTGACCACTTTTTTTCATCGGAGAGGGTATTTTTGGCCATCGGAGCGGCGTCGGGCGGTTTTTTTATGAAAAAAAATCTAAATATTGGGAAAGATATGCTATCTTTGCATTCACTCTCAATGCAAGCGCGTGAGAGAGATTACTGACATTCTCATAACCTTTTTCTAACCTGTCTCAACTGATATAAATATGTATAACGATTATATCCGGGTAGCCTCTGTGACCCCTGAGGTGTATCTGGCCGATCCGGCGGCCAACGCTTGCAGCATTGTTGAAGCTCTGAGGGCCGCGGCAGATGCTGGTGCTTGCGTGGCAGTATGCCCGGAGCTTTGCATCACGGGATACACTTGCGGCGATTTGTTTCACGACAGTACGCTGCTCGATGCCACCGAGCGTGCTTTGAAATACATTCTGGAACACAGTGCCGGATTGCCCGCGCTATGCGTCGTGGGACTTCCTGTGCGGCTCGACGGTGTGCTATACAACTGTGCGGCAGCCATCGGAGCGGGGCGTCTGCTTGGCATTGTGCCCAAGACGTATCTGCCCAGTTATAATGAATTTTATGAAAGGCGCTGGTTTGCGGCCGCATTCGGCGACATCCGCCCGGTGAGCGTTGCAGGCCATAATGTGCCTATGGGCACAGGGATGCTTTTCAAGGTGAACGATGTGCCGGTGGGAATAGAGATTTGTGAAGACCTATGGGCACCGGTGCCTCCCAGCAGCATGCTGACCTTAGGGGGTGCCGAGGTTATGCTGAACCTGAGCGCATCGCCCGATGCTATCGGTAAATACGATTACCTGACAGGACTGCTGAAGGGGCATAGTGCCTCAACATTATGCGGATATGTGTATTCGGCAGCCGGTACAGGCGAATCGTCGACCGACCTTGTATTCTCGGGCAAGAATATAATATGTGAAAAAGGCACAATACTGGCCTCCAGCGAGCGTCTGCACCGCGGGGCATCGATGGCTGTGGCCGACATAGACCTGGCCGCCATACGCCACGACCGTATGCACAACACCACATTCGGAGCCTGCCAGAGACGCAACATCACGTCGCAGCTACATATTATTAATGTGACAGCCGAGACATCCAACGCCACCGACAGCCAATTGATGCGATTTGTAGACCCGCATCCGTTCGTGCCCGACTCGAAAAGCGACCTGCGCGAGCGCTGCCGTGAGGTTATTGACATCCAAGCCCTGGGGCTGTGTCGCCGGCTGCAGGCCACGAAGTCGTCGCGCCTGGTGATCGGCATATCGGGCGGTCTTGACTCCACGCTTGCTCTGCTGGTGGCATGCCGGGCGTTTGACCTGATGAAACTGCCGCGCAAGGGCATAATCGGGGTGACTATGCCCGGATTCGGCACAACGGGGCGCACACGCAACAATGCCCACGCGCTGATGAACGCCCTGGGCACCGAGGTGCGCGAGATTTCAATAGCCGCGGCTGTCACCCAGCATTTCAGCGACATAGGCCACGACCCCGAGGTGCACGATGTGACATACGAAAACTCACAGGCGCGCGAACGCACCCAAATACTGATGGATATAGCCAACCAGACCGGAGCCTTGGTGCTGGGCACAGGCGATTTATCTGAGCTTGCCTTAGGCTGGGCCACATATAACGGCGACCAGATGTCGATGTATGGTGTGAATTCCGGAGTGCCCAAGACCCTGGTGCGTCACCTGGTGCTGTATATCGCCTCAGAGATGCCCGAGGGTCCCGGCCGCGACGCTCTGAATGATATAGTGGCGACGCCCATCTCTCCCGAACTGATTCCGGCCGACAGCAAGGGCGACATCGCTCAGATTACCGAAGACCTCGTGGGCCCTTACGAGCTGCACGATTTCTTCCTGTTCTATGCCATACGCTACGGGTTCAGTCCGCGCCGCATCTACCTGCTGGCACGCAATGCCTTCAATGGCAGCTACGACAACGACACTATAAAGAAATGGCTCAGAACATTCTTCCGCCGCTTCTTTGCCCAGCAATTCAAGCGGTCGTGTATGCCCGACGGTCCGAAGGTGGGCAGTATCACCCTGTCGCCCCGCGGCGACTGGCGCATGCCCTCCGACGCCCTATCCGACCTGTGGCTCAAGGAGTGTGACGAGCTTTAACTGATTTTGACGAACTATAATCGTAAAATATTGCCGGCGGTTGAACCATTCACCCGCCGGCTTGTTGTATATACAGAGACTCAAAAAGCTACTAACCTATAACATTCATAAAAATGAAATACGAACAACCCGAACTCCCCTACTCTCGTGACGCGCTTGCACCTGCAATCAGTGCAGAAACTGTTGATTACCACTACGGCAAGCACGAAAAAGCATATATCGATAATCTCAACCGCCTGATTCAGGGCACAGAGTTTGACGATATGCAGCTCGAAGAAATCATCGAAAAGGCTGAAGGACCGTTGTTCAACAACGCCTCGCAAGCCTGGAATCATATCTTTTACTTCTACACTTTCTCACCCGACGGGTCGCGCGAACCCGGTGGCGAGCTTCGTAAAGCCATCGACCGCGATTTCGGCTCGTTCGAGAAATTTAAGGAAGCATTCGTAGAAGCCGGTGTGGGCATCTTCGGCTCAGGCTGGGTATGGCTCTGCTCCGACGAAAACGGCAAACTCCTGATCATACAGGCATCCAACGCGCAGAATCCTCTGAAAGACGGATTACAGCCGCTGTTAGTATTCGATGTATGGGAACACGCCTACTATCTTGATTATCAGAACCGTCGTGCCGACGCATTGCGCGCACTATGGGATATCGTAGACTGGGACGTGGTGGAAAGCCGCTACTAAAAAAAGAACTCTTTACTACACTACAGCGTCGCTCACATTACGG
>CAZHDH010000135.1:0-3658 GCA_964531245.1 uncultured Bacteroides sp.
AGGGAATGGTCTGGGACGCACCGGGGGCCAGCTCGTCGGTCTTGGCGAAGTCGATGAGGTTGACCGCCGCCTTTTCGATGCCGCCGTTATTGTAGGGCGGGGTGAAGTAGACCTCTACCACGTCCCGGCCCGCGGTGCTGCCGGTGTTGGTGACCATCACGTCAAAAGAAACGGTGTCGCCGCTGTCGGTGAAGTTCTGAATCTGCTGGGTGAAGGTGGTGTAGCTCAGGCCGTGGCCGAAGGGGTACTGGACCATGCCGTCATAGTCGAAGTCCATATTGCCCGCCTGGGCCTCGGCGTAGGCGGTCTCATAGAATTTGTAACCCACATAGATGCCTTCCACATAGTTCACGAAGGAGAGCACGCCCTGGAAACCGGGGTCCGCTTCCGTGTACTGCGCCTGGAGATCGCTCACGTTGTCGAAGGTGAAGTTGCCGTAGTTGTTGTAAGCGGGGGTGGCCTTCTGGTCGTACACATAGGTTTCAATGGTGCGTCCGGAGGGGTTGACCGTGCCCTTGAGAATACGGCCCAGGGCGTTCATAGCGGTGCGGCCGGTGCCGGGAGCAAGCAGGACCGCTCCGATGGAGTCATAGTCGTTGACGAAGCCCAACTCCATGGCGTTGTTAGCGTTGACCACCACTACGACCTTATCGAAGTTTTCGGTCACCAGGTCGATCATGTCCCGTTCTGTCTTGGACAACTGGAGATAGCTCTCGCCGGGGCCAAAGTCATCATAGGAGTCGCTGTTGTTGGTGTAGGACGCGGCGAAGTAGTTATAGCCCTCATTTCCGTTGGCCAGCGTCTGACGCACATTGTCAACGGTGCCTTTGATGACCGGGTTCATGTCGGCGGGGAGGTCCTGACCCTCGCCGCCGGAGCGGGCCAGCACGATCACGGCAGTGTCGGAGAACGCTTTTGCGTTGTCCATCAATTCCGTGGTGTAGCGGTCCACCGGAGGCTCGGGCAGAGACCAGTCGGTATAGGTGACGCTGACCACGTTGCCGCCCAGGTTGCGGTTGGGGCTGTACTCGGTGTACATGTCGATGATTTCCTGGTTCACCTCAAACCCAGCGTTTTTCAGGGAGGCGAGTATGTCGATGTTGCCCTCGTTGCTGGAGGAGCCGGAGCCGGTGCCGCCGTAGATGGGGTTGGTGGCGGCCCAGCCGAACACATTGATCTTGCTGGTGTTGGACAGGGGCAGGATGCCGTTGTTTTCCGCCAGGACGATGCCCTCGTCGCCCACCTTCTCGATCACTGCCTCGGAAGCGGCCGCGGACTCGGGAGAGACGGAGCCTCCGCCGTTGATGATGGGGGCCAGGTTGTTGTACATGGGGCCGAAGCAGATCACGTTGGCCAGGATGGTCACGATCAGCACCCAGGCCACGGCGGCGGAAACAGCGGCCACATGGCGGGCGCCCTTCTTCACCACGAACTGGGCGGCGACCATGACCACGATGGCCAGCACCAGGGTGCCGAGAATGGCGTAGATGTAACCGCCGAGTTGGTGAACATAGGTGTTAATATCGGTCTGGCTCACACCCATGTTCAGGAAGATGGGGGACAGCAGATTGATCAGCAGGTCGAGCATGATGACATCTCCTTTTCCTTTTCATTTTGTCCAATGATTGGGAGGAAAAATGCCAAATGCGGGCCCTCATTCGACGTTTTTCTTCCTGCTGTAATTATATTAGCACGAAAGAGAAGGAATAGCAAATACTTGTTTTCTATAGCTTGATATGCTTTTTTGCTATGCCTCTTGTGGACCTGTTATTCAGCCCGGAATGTCACCTCAACGCTCCCGCTGCCCAGAGCGGAGGCCAGACCGGCAGGGTTGTCCACACTGCCCAGGGGAGTGTAACTATAGCTGGAGGAAAAGCTTTTGTAGAACAGCACCAGGCAGTCCGAGCCGAACAGCATCAGATCCCCAGTCTTGATCTGTCCCGGGCGGCTGGCGTTAGCGGGCAGACTGCCGTCCAGATAGAAAAACTTCTCGTTGCCGTTGAGCTCACTCATGGTCAGCGTCAGCGGCAGACGCTCCGCAAAGGCGCGGGCGGCGGGGTTGTCGGCCAGCGTGGCGGTAAAGGTCTGACTGCCGATTTCGATGCGCAGCTTTGGCATGGTGGTGTCCTCCTTGTTTTCGTTGTCTGTACTTTCTCCCAGCCAGCGGTGTACCATAGCGGCGGCCTCCGCCCGGCTGATGTGGGCCTGGGGGTCAAACAGGTTTCCCTCTCTCCCTCTGATGATATCCTGGCCCCTGGCCCAGGCCGCGGCGCTGACCGCGTAGCCGGAGATCCTGTCCTGGTCCGCGAAAGGCTCCGAAGCTCCGGAATCCGGTTTCCCGGCGGCGCGCCAGAGGAATGTGGCAAACTGCTCCCGGGTCACCGGGTCCTCGCCGCCGAAGCGGCCATCACCGTAGCCTGTGGTGATTTCCTTTTCAGCAGCCCAGGCTACCGCACGATAGTACGGGGATACCGGGGCAACATCAGAGAACACAGCGGATTGTCCAGGATCAGGGCTTCCAGCCTGACGGAAGAGGGCTTCCACCAGCACCGCCCGGACAGCGGGCTGATCGGGCGAAAAAGCCTGGCCGGACGTACCATCCATCAGGCCGTGCTCCACGCACCAGGCTACATCCTGGGCGTACCAGGCATTGCCATCCACATCGGAAAAACCTGCCTGCGCCGCGCCAACGGGCAAGACCAGGCTAAAGATCATGCTCAGCCCGACCAACAACGACAAAAACTGCTTTTTCATAGCTTTTCCAAACTCCTTCCACACGGCAGGCAATGATAAAAGCCGATCTATTATAGGAACGCGCCATTGCAGACCTGGAGCACCTGCCCCCGGACCGCGCGGCCCATTTTGCTGGCCAGGTACAGGCAGGCATAGGCTTGGTCAATGGCCTCGCACTCCGGGCCGGGGAAGTAGACAAAATGGCCGCTGTACTCCAGCATTTTGGCACCGCCAGGCTGCTCTCCGGCTTTGTTCGTCAGATGGGCCGGGGTGATGGTAGCACCGGGGGCCACAGCGTTGCAGCGGATGTTGGTGTCGACCAGCCGCATAGCCACATTCTTGGTCAAGGTGTTCAGGGCTCCCTTGGTGGAGGTGTAGGTCGCCCCGCAGAAGGGCCGGGTGCCGTTGACGGAGGACACGTTGATGATAACGCCCTCGTTCTTGGGCAGGAAAATCTTCAGCGCCTCTCGGATATAGCGCATAGGACCGCCCAGGTTGGTGTTCATCACCAGGAGCATCCAGTCGTCATCCGTTTCATCGATGATTTTCTGTTCTCCGATACCGGCGTTGTTGATGAGAATATCAACGTCCCCGAACTCCTTCAGCGCGGTGGAAAAAACCCGTTTCGTATCCTCGGAGGAACACACATCAGCCACCACGCCGATGGCTCGGCCACCTTTAGAGCGGATGCCCTCAACCACAATGTCCAGCTTTTCCTGGCCCCTGGCGGTGAGAACCACCGCCGCACCTTCCTCGGCAAATAACTCCGCCATGGTCTGGCCCATGCCGTAGCTGGCCCCGGTGATGATAGCCACTTTGTCTCTTAACATCTGTTGTTCCATTGCTTGAAACCCCTTTACCTAAGATTGGATTACTGATTTTGAGAAATATCCGTGTCAAAATATATGGCAGGTTGCTCCAAACC
>CAZHDH010000136.1:0-1294 GCA_964531245.1 uncultured Bacteroides sp.
CGGTAGAAAGGAATTAATAACGGACTCGGAATTATTCAAGACCATTGATAAGACATATTATGATAGCAAACCCAATGAAATTTCATACTATCTCTCAGATTCGTATTATAATAATAAAAAATGGGAACGATATACATGTTGACCTAGAAATTTCCAATATATAATCTTAAATATTATTTAACATATTTCAAATGCTATCATTTTTAGAAGTGGTAGCATTTTTTTAATTTTGTACTAAACTGAATTTGCCATGACGACAATCAAGATAACTGTTGTACAACTTAGAGACATTATTAAAAGAAAGGTCTTATTTACATTAGCAGGAAAAGGTTTCAATATATCGGGTTTTAGTATTGTGAGGCATATGAAAGACTCTACCGATGACTCAGAGATTTGGAAAGATTATTGGGAGGAACGCCATCCTAGTCATCATTTTCCTTCAGAACCTCATAAATGTCCATCGTGTTTATTAAAAAAAGACGATTTTATTGGAGGACACGTTATATGTGAAGGGCAGACCTATATCATACCTGTATGTAAGGGGTGTAATAGTGAATTCAAAGGGGATAAAGCTGATAAGCACCCTTTCTATGTTAAAACGGAAGATATGGTTCGTGTCCTTGAGGATTAATCGTTTTTAAATCATTTAAAATTTCTTGCGGTACTTCATTTCGAGGTACAGCTTTCCACTTTGTGTCTTTTGAACCTTTTATTGGAATAATTTTAGCGTAGAAAAACTTTCTATTGCTTATTCTTCTAAATAAAGCATAAGTTTCAAATTTATCACCTGTTAATTCAGAATTGTCATACATCCTTGCCTTTTGCACACTTCCCTTATTTTCAAGTCCATGAGGATAAGCATCCCACCAATCTCCTTCAAGAACATTCCATTTGCCAATTTTTTTCATATTTTTTTATAAATAATATTTCTATTACTTATAAATATAATCCAAAATTCAAAAATGTCATCAATTTAGTTTGGTGACATTTTTATTTGATAACACTTTTCTATCCACCTATATTTATAGAAAAACATTGTTTCTATAAATGTTAGATAATCTTATCAAAAACGTAGACTATGAATGGGTGGAGTTGCCAAGTAAGGGGGAATGTTATCCACATAAAAAGGCTAAAGTGCCTGTTGGCTATTTAAGAGCCATTGATGAAAATGTGATGGTTTCTTCTAAACATATCTTATCACAGACTGTTTGTGATGAACTTTTAAGGCTTAAAATTCTTGATAATGACTTTAATCCTGACACTCTTTGTGTTGGTGATAGAAATGCCATATTAG
>CAZHDH010000136.1:1304-3610 GCA_964531245.1 uncultured Bacteroides sp.
TACTGGTTATAGTGATACAAGAGTAAATCCTACTACTAATCAGGAAATAGACCTTTCAACACTTAAATATAAGGATTTCAATCTTAAAGGTGATGAAAATGGCTATTTCAGCTATTTATTAGATAATGGAGATGTGATAAAATATCGTCTCCTGACACATTCTGATGAACAGAGAATTATTGAGAAAGTAAGGAACAACACTGATGAAATGGAAACAGCCATTATGCTTGAATGTATTGTCTCTTACAATGGTAATGAATCAAAATCAGAGATTAAAGAATATGTAGGTAAACTGAGTGAAATACAATTAGAAAATTTCCTTAAATACATAATCACTACCAATCCTGATATTGACTTTAATGGTATTGATATTGCCATTGATGATTCTTTATTCACTGAATTAAATAAGATAAATAGTTTTGAGTAATATATGGCAAATATCAGTGGTTTGTTTTCAAACTTGGAAAGTGGTTTAAATGCACTTGACAATAAGAGTGGCAAGATGGATAAAGCGAAAGAAACCTTTCGCAGAGAGATAGGTGTATCAAAAGAGATGGCAGATAAGGCAGAGGACTTGATTGATACCTTTGATGATATGGATAAAGCCTATGAAGAGCATAAAGACATTGTGGAAGACTGTGATAAGGAAATTCAGAAACTTACCAACTCTATCAGTAATCTGCAAGGTCATTTGAATAATGCTACAACTCAGCAAGGTAGAGATAAGATTCAAAGTGAGATTGACAAGAAACAACGTGAGCTTATTGACAAACAATCCAAACGTGATGTCAATGCTCGTAAACGTGATGAAGCTGAAACCAAACGAGATAAAGTTAACAGACGTTTTGATAAGCTATTTGGTCGTAGAATTGCTATGGGTGATATTACAGCCTTGAATAACAAGAATAAGGCTATCAGTGCAATTTCAAGTGGTGGTAAGTTCGCTAATATGGCAAGTGGATTGAAGAATTTGAAGGGTGGACCATATATGATGATTGCAGAAGGTCTTGTTAAGGCTATTGAATTTGGTATCAGTAAGTCAACAGAATACATGAAACTTAATGCTGAAAACACTTTAAGAGAGTTGAATGCAGTCGCACAAGTTTCATTAAATCAATTAAAGGCAAATGTTGCTTCTTGGCAAGATTCCTTATCTGGTGCATATACATCTCAGGATTTGGCATTAGATAGTCAAATGACCTTATTACAGGCTCAGAATGCAACATCACTTGCTAATCTTAAAATGGCTAATACATGGACTAATTGGATACCTATTTGGGGTGAAGTTAACAAATATAACGAGGCTGCATTAGAGATTGAACAGAAATATGCTGAAACAAGGTTGACTAATGCACAGAAGTTTATACAGCAAACCAATGAGTTTACTAAATTAACTGATGACTACCTTCGTAAGCAAGATAAAGCTATTCATCAATATCAGGCTCAGAATGGACTGACAGTTCAGCAGACTAAGGTATATGAAGAGAGAATGCTTACACAAGCTGAAACCTTTGCTCATTATAACAAGACCATTGAAGATGTTGTAAAACTTCAAACAGATTTTATCCAACAGAGTGGCAGAAGTGTGAATTTCAGTAACACAGATATGGAAAAATCTCTTGCTGTTGGCAGACTTGTTGGTGATGATAATTTCACTCAGTTCTCAGCCCAGATGAATGTATTTAATCAGTCTGTTTCATCATCTGCTGACATTATGTATGATATGTATAACTATGCCAATAAGATGGGATTATCTCAGCAGAAACTAACCAAAAACGTTCTCAGTAATCTTAAACTTGCCAATAAGTATGATTTCAAGAATGGTTCAAAAGGATTTGTTGAACTTGCAAAATGGGCTGAGAATGTAAGATTTAATCTCAACTCACTTGGTGGAATGTTAGAGAAAATTCAAAGTGGAGGTATTGAAGGCACTGTTGAAACAAGTGCTAAACTTCAAGTACTTGGAGGTCATTTTGCAATGGGTTCAGACCCTCTTGCTATGATGTGGGAGTCCCTAAATGATCCAGATGCATACGCCAAGAGAACAAAAGGTATGTTCAAAGGTTTAGGTACTTATGATAAGACAACAGGAGAAACCACCTTTAATGGAACTGATACATTATTAATACGTAATGCAGCATCAGCACTTGGTATGTCTGTTGAAGATGCCAAGGATATGATACGTGAAGACAATAAGAAAGCTGTTATACGTAGACAAGTCCATAACTCAAACCTATCAAGAGAACAGATGGATGCTGTATCAAACAAGGCTCAGAGAAATTCTGTAACAGGAAAATGGGAAGTGA
>CAZHDH010000137.1:0-3557 GCA_964531245.1 uncultured Bacteroides sp.
GTCCCTACCAATTTGCTGTAAATGAGCGCGGTGGCCATACGGTGCGGATCCGACACCGCGGAGCTGCGTCGCTCCCGGTGCTGACGCCGGATGGGACGCAATTTTTCTTTGTGGGCTGCCCATATTAATATCATTTTCACCAAACATTTTGATATGCGGGATAAATGACGTAATTTTGTATCGCAACTTGTTTTATACATATTTATATTATAAAGATGAAATTACGTAATCTGATATTGGCGGGCCTGTTGGGGCTTGCGTCGCTGGGGGCGACGGCTGCCGAGGCTCCCAAGTATGTTTTTTATTTCATAGGCGATGGTATGGGTCTTAATCCGATTATGACCGCCCAGGCTTATAACCGCGATGTGCTTGGAAATTCCGATCCGCTGCTGATGATGCAATTTCCGGTGGCTTCGTGGGCTATGTCGTATTCGGCCTCGTCGCCTATCACCGACAGTGCCGCCGCCGGCACGGCCCTATCCACAGGGCACAAAACCCGCAACGGCATGGTGGGTATGACTCCGGATTCGGCGGCCGTAAATTCGGTGGCCCGAGTACTCAAGGATAATGGCTACGGCGTAGGGGTGGTGACATCGGTGGGAGCCGACGACGCCACTCCGGCAGCTTTTTATGCCCACGCGCCCTATCGCAAGCTTTACCGCGACATTGACCTGCAGGCGGCTCAATCGGGTTACGATTTTATTGCCGGTGCGGGGTTCGGCGGCATTAAGGATAATCCGGAAGTGAAGGAAGCCCTGACGCAGAATGGAGTGCAACTGGTATGGGGCGCAAAGGGCGTGGATGAAATCGCGGCCGACCGGGTGCTCCTGCTGGCCGACAGCATCCGCACCTGGAACATCGGCTATACCATAGATTCGATTTCGGGCGCGCTCAACCTGCCGCTCATCACACGCACGGCCATGAAGCATCTGGAGCGCGTGTCGCCGGAGCGTTATTTCCTGATGGTGGAGGGCGGCAACATCGACCACGCCCTGCACGCCAATGATGCCGGCGCGGCCATCAAGGAGATACTCAATTTCAACCAGGCTTTAGCCGAGGCATACAATTTTTATCTTGCACACCCGGATGAAACCCTGATCGTAGTGACCGCCGACCACGATACGGGCGGTATGAGCCATGTGGCCTCGCGCACCAAATTCAGCAATCCGCTGAGCGTTTTCGACTATCAGCGCGTGTCGAAAGAGGCGTTTTCAGATTACTGCAAGTCGCTGATAGCCACCAAGGATCCATACAGCTGGGAGGATATGCGCCGCTATCTGGCCGACAACCTGGGGCTATTCAGCTACATCCCCGTGAGCGAGAAGGATGAAAAGGCTCTGCGCGAGGCTTTTGACCAGACCTTCAACCTGCGCAACAGCTCGGATCAGGAAACCCTATACGCCTCGTTCAACGCTTTTGCCGTGTCGGTATTCAATATGCTCAACGATGCTGCGGGCACTATCTTTACCACTACGTCACATTCGGGCAATATGGTGCCGGTGTTTGCCGTGGGTGTCGGAGCCGATGAGTTTCGCCATCCCAATAATAACACCGATCTGCCGCGCATCATGGCTACCATCTGCGGCGTAGAATTATAGCAAACCATTTGCACGGTGCGGGTGTTTTAAATTTATGAACCAGACACCCACACCGTCAACGCCCCAGCCCGGCACGCCGCAGAAGGCCACGCGCAGCAAATTGTACACGCGATGGTTGAAATTTGTGGCGTGGCGGCGCACACACGTGCCTATCGGCCTGTCGCTGCTCATTATGGCATCGGTGGTGGGCATTGGCGGAGGCATCGGCGCGTGGTTTTTGAAATGGAGTATCAGCGGGCTTACATCGCTGGTATTCAAAGATCTGCACGCCTCGGGGTTCAACTGGTATCTGCTCTGGCTCCCCTTTGCCGGCATCCTGCTGGTGGGGTGTTATCAGCGATATGTGATTCACGAGTCGCTGGAACACGGCACGGCGCGAATATCGCGCTATCTGGCTGAAAATAAGTTTGATCTGCGACCTGGACTTATATATCAACCGCTGCTGGGCGCGGTAGTGACCCTGAGCGCGGGCGGTTCGGCCGGAGCCGAGGGCCCTATTGCCACCGCCGGCGGTGCTATAGGGTCGAATGTAGGACGGCTGTTCGGGGTGTCGCCCCAGATGATGCGCGTGCTTATAGGCTGCGGCTGCGGGGCTGGCATAGCCGGAATTTTCAAAGCCCCCATAGCCGGAGCGCTCTTTACGCTTGAGGTGATGAAAATGCGCCTTGACACCATAACGGTGCTGGCCCTGATTTTGTCGGCTGTATGTGGCGCGATGACGTGCTACACGCTTACCGGCTACACCTTCGATGTGCAGTTTATGCCCCATTCATTCTTCGACCCGTCCACATTGGGTTGGGTGGTGCTTTTGGGCATCTTCCTGGGATTTTATTCTATATATTATAATAAGGTGACATCGCTGCTGCACAAATGGTATGACGGGATGCGTAATCCCTGGCTGCGGAATGTGAGCAGCGCAGGGGTGCTGGCGGTGTGTCTGGTGATGTTTCCTTGCCTGTACGGCGAGGGGTACAGCACCGTGACGCAGCTTGTCAACGGCAATGAACACGGATGGCTCCACGGCACGATTTTTGCATCGTTCAACCACGGCGAATTGGCTCTGATATGCATAGCCGCGCTGCTTATGTTGCTGAAAGTATGGGCCACGATCTCGACCAACAGCGGCGGCGGCGTGGCCGGCGACTTCGCCCCCACTATTTTTGCAGGCGCTGTGGCCGGAATGGTGTTCGCTCACCTGATGAACCTCATCCCGGGGGTAGACTTACCGGTGGCACTGTTCGCGCTGCTGGGGACCGCCGGCGCGTTCTCGGGCATTATCCACGCACCGCTGATGGGAATGTTCCTGGTAGCCGAGATGGTGGGCAACGGCTATGGCTTCTTCCTGCCACTGATGGTATGTAGCACCGTGAGCTATCTGATAGTGAAGATCTTCACCCCAGGCAGCCGCTGGGACAACGGCAACGGCCACGACGACCTGGCCGCCCTGATGTCGTCGCCCACCATCGCCAAATCCCGCTTCGGCAATGGTTCGGCTGCCAATTAAAAACATCCCGAACCCCGCGAAGGCTTGAAAACGTGGTGGTAAATTAAACCCAGAATGCTACATCACTGGCAATCAAGATATTACGCATTTACTACCCGAAGGTCGCCGTACAAAGGAGTAGCGCCCACCCGATGCCGTCAGGCGAGAGGGGATGCAAAAATTTGATTATACAAACCATGGCATAGCGGTGGCTGGGAGCCACGCCGCATATTCTTGTAATTGCTTAATTTACAAAGTTTTGTAGGGACGCAAAAATTTTTGCGTCCCCAGCCGGATGGTGGTGCACCGTCCTGTGGAGTGACACAGCTCCGCGGTGTCAGGTGCGCGCCGGAGGGATGTAGCGCGGCGGCCATCCGGACGCGGCCGCAAAATTTTTGCGGCCCTACCAATTTGCTGTATATCTGCTTGGTACACCATCCGGACGTGTGTCGACACCGCGGAGCGGCGTCGCTCCA
>CAZHDH010000138.1:0-3490 GCA_964531245.1 uncultured Bacteroides sp.
TTGCGGTAGCGCACGGCTACGGGGGCGCCCTCCATTTCGGCGAGCACGTGCACATCGGGCGAGAGCAGGCGGGTTATGCGCGGGGCGCGGATGAACGTCATGGGGATGGCGCGGCCTCCGGCAAAGGGGGCGCTCGTTTTGAAGCTGCCCAGTTGCCGGCCGTAGCCGTTTCGCATTACCGCCGCGGGCAGCGTCCCCAGCTGCTGCACCTTCGCGTCGATCCCCGTGGCGCCCTCCGCCGGGCAGCGCAGGTCGCCCCGGCCGTCCACGGCCTGGGCCAGCAGTATGAGCCCTGCGCAGGTGCCGAGCACGGGAACGCCTTCTCGTATCCGCTCCTGCAGCGGCCCGAACAGCCCCAATTCCCTCAGCAGCTTGCCCTGGGTGGTGCTCTCGCCGCCGGGCAGCACCAAGCGGTCGAAGGGCCGTTCCAAGTCGGACGCCTGGCGCATCTCGAAGACCTCTTCCCCCAGAGCCTCCAGGCGTCTCTCGTGCTCGACGAAGGCGCCTTGCACTGCCACTACCGCGCAGGCCATGCTAGCGCCCGCGCTCTTCCATGATGATTTCTATCTCGTCGGCGTTGATGCCCACCATGGCCTCGCCCAAGTCCTCCGACAGGTGGGCAATCAGCTCGGCGTCGGTATAGTTGGTGACCGCGGCCACAATGGCGTTGGCCCGCTTGGCCGGGTCGCCCGATTTGAAGATGCCCGACCCCACGAACACGCCCTCGGCACCCAGCTGCATCATCAGGGCGGCATCGGCCGGGGTGGCCACACCGCCGGCGGCGAAGTTCACCACGGGCAGCTTCCCCGTCTCGTGCACCTGTCGCAAAAGGTCCAGCGGCACCTCCAGGCGCTTCGCCTCCTCGTACAGCTCGTCCTCGCGCAGAGCGGCCACTTTGGCAATCTGGCCGTTGATGATGCGCATGTGGCGCACGGCCTGCACTACGTCCCCGGTGCCCGGCTCGCCCTTCGTGCGGATCATCGAGGCGCCCTCGGCAATGCGCCGCAGGGCCTCCCCCAAATCACGTGCGCCGCATACGAAGGGCACGGAGAACCGGGTCTTGTCGATGTGAAACGTGTCGTCGGCCGGGGAGAGCACCTCGGACTCGTCGATGTAGTCGATGTCCAGGGCCTCAAGCACCTGGGCCTCCACGAAATGACCGATGCGGCACTTCGCCATGACGGGGATGCTGACCGCCTCCTGGATGCCCTTGATCATCTTCGGGTCGCTCATGCGCGACACACCGCCGGCCGCCCGGATGTCGGCGGGAATGCGCTCCAGCGCCATAACAGCGCAGGCACCGGCCGCCTCGGCGGTGCGCGCCTGCTCGGGCGTGGTCACATCCATAATCACGCCGCCCTTGAGCATCTGCGCCAGCTGGCGATTCAGGGCGGATCGGTCGGAAAAAACTTCTTGCGATGCAGGTGCATCAGTGGCATGGCTCATGGACTCTCTCCTTTGTCGGCGACGGTCGGCACTTCCGTTTCGATAGAACGCAGTAATTACCTTAGGGCTTTCTGGTCTTGTTCATATATTCACTTGCAAACTATTTGATAGGTTCAGATTATGACCAGGCCAAAACCAGATATACTAGCTGCAGTCTATTCGTCCACTACGAGGTGCACGCCCCATGCTTACCTACGACCTGACGAAAAGGGGCGAGCAGCCTCTTTACGAATACCTCTACGAGTCCGTGCGGGCCGACATCGTGTCCGGCGCCCTGCGTGCCGGAGAGCGCCTGCCCTCGAAGCGCAAGCTCGCGCAGCACCTGTCCGTCAGCGTGATAACGGTGGAAGAGGCCTACAACCAGCTGATTGCCGAGGGCTACATCCGCTCCGTGGAGCGGCGCGGCTACTACGTCAACAGCATCGCGGTGACGCCCGAAGGGCGCGATGGACGGACCCCGGTCCGGGAGCTCACAGAAGCCGGGCGTCGTGCTGCGGGCGTACACGTCGAACAAGGACAAGACCTCGATGCCCTCCTTCCCGCGGTCTGTCCCACCGGGAAATCTGCGAATTCAAAAGGCGCGCCCGACTCCGACGACGACACCCCCATCGCCATCGATCTGACGGGAAGGCAGCCGGCCCAGGGCCTGTTCCCCTATAGCCGCTGGGCCTTCCACGTGCGCAAGGTTCTGACAGACGCCGACGAGAAGGCGCTCGTGGCCGAGTCGGGCCCCTTCGGGTCGCTTGCGCTCCGCCATGCCATTGCCGAATTCCTCCAGGGCTACCGGGGCATGCGGGTCGATCCCGGCAACATCGTGGTAGGCGCCGGCTCCCAGGTGCTCTACCAGCTTATCGTGCAGCTTATCGGCCGCGACCGCCGCTACGCCCTGGAAAACCCGGGCTATGGCCGACTCGCGCGCATCTATCAAGCGAACGACGTTTCCGTGGCGCCCGTCCCCCTGGACGAGCAGGGCATCGGGATGGACGCCCTGCGCGCATCCGGGGCATCCGTGGCCCACGTGATGCCGACCCACCAGTACCCAACGGGGCAGATTACCAGCATTGCCCGACGCTACGAGCTTCTGGCCTGGGCCTCCCAGAGCGATGACCGCTACATCATCGAGGACGACCATGATTCCGAACTGCAGTTCTCCGGCCGCCCCGTCCCCTCGCTGCAGAGCATCGACGCGCAGCAGAAGGTCATCTACCTCAACACCTTCGCTAAATCGCTCGGACCGGCCTTCCGCCTCAGCTACATGGTACTGCCTGACCGCCTGGCACGACAGTTCCGGAATCGCCTGGGGTTCTATTCCTGCACGGCGAACGCCATCGACCAGCTTGCCCTGGCGCGCTTCATCGACTCCGGCGAGTACGAGCGGCACATCAACCGCCTTCGCACCCACTTTCGCGCGAACGCCACGGACCTCGGACGGGTGCTCAAGCAGGCGAAACCGACAGGCCTCGCACTGGAGAACGCCTTCGCCGGGTCCCACTGCCTGCTGCGCCTGGAGGGGCCCGCAAGCGCCCGCGAGTTTGCGGCCGCCGCCCGCAAAGAGGGCGTCCTCATCCGCCCCCTGGAGGGCTTCCTGATTGGACGGCCGGACACGCCGGACCCCCAGCGGGCCGCTTACCTGGAAAGCCATCTGATCCTCGACTACGGGGCCCTCGATGAAACGGAAATAGACCGCTGCGCGGAATTGCTCCAACGCGCGCGGCAGCACTGTTGGTAGCCGTGAATCCACAGCCTCAACCAAGGCAATGCCTCAAACAGTTATCCGACCTCACGCTAGCGCGGTGCAGGCGGTCTCGCGGGCCTTCGCTAATGGTTAATTCCCGGTGGCTCTAGAGTTAGGGTAGTTGCGCTTCGCAATCACGCCATCTTGCAGCTTGCCTAGTAGAACAGCTTTGAGGTCACGGATTGTGACCTCAAGTTTCTGTATCGCCCAGAAAACAGCTAGAGGTAGGTTGATGTGAGGCGGCCCTTCGCACCTATGCGCACCTGCTCGGGCATCTGGCTGAACCCGCGTCAATCAAGGATCTTGCCG
>CAZHDH010000139.1:0-3420 GCA_964531245.1 uncultured Bacteroides sp.
ATCGCGTTCGGCCTGCATTGCGCGGCGCTTGCGTGATGTCTCGCCAGATATGGGTATTATGAAGCTCACACCGGCGTCGATGTTCGACGAATTGTCGATCACGGGACGCATATAATATGAGTAGCGCACAAAGGGCGATATATTCAGGGTGGTCCAGTAGGAGGTATTGGCAATCTGCTGCTCCAGGAGCTGCTGGCGTAGCAGCAGGCTGCTTGTCTCCACGTTATAACGGCGGATGTATGAAATCAGGGCGGTGCTGTCCACTGTCACCACCACGCCGCCGGGGGCCGAGAGGTCGGCTGCGGCGGGAGCAGGTTCGGCAATGGAAGCCATAAGGCGCTCGGCCTCGGCTTTGTCGTTGAGCACCTGCAGCAGGTCGTCGCTTGAGATGGCACCCTCGCGCAGCATGTAACTGAGGGCGTCATCGAGCAGCGAGAGGTTATCGATACGGTGGATGAGCACAGCCGACAGCAGGTTGTCGTAATGGCGGCGGAACTGCTCCTTCTGAGCCACAACCAGACGGCCTATATCCTCGCGGCGATAGTCGAGCTTGCTTATCTCGCCACGCAGACGTATCTCGTTGGCGCGCCCCTTGCGGTTGATAAGTGAGCTGCCGAACACATTCCAACGTATATCTGCCTGAATCTTGCCTTTGTAGCGCGATAAAGCATCGTCTTCATCCAGCCCGAAGCCTTCGTCCAGGCGGCCGTATATCTGGCCGGTCATTGATAAACCGGTGACGCTGTGTGCGGCGGTAATCTGAGCCTTGACACGATTATCTATAACGGAATCGACAAAAGCTGTGTCGAGGGCTTGCGCGGCGGGTATCAACCCGGTGGCATCCACACGGCCTTTGTAGTCTGAGCTCACCCGGGTGGGGTAGTGAATCAGCGAATCAAGCTTTACAAAGCGCGACTCAAAGCGTCCGAACAGAACATCTGCCTCCTGTGCACACGTGGACACTATTCCTGTTACGATGGCAATGAACATAGCAAGCCATCGGTATATGACTGTTATTTTCACTTCATTAATTTTCAGGACTGTAAAACAGCCCCAGGTTAAGGTATATAGCGGATGATTGTCGCTGTGACCGGTCGCGGCCTGCACAATCATCTATTATATAGGACTAAGCTTAAAATCAAAGCTTACAAAGGTACGAATTTTCACCAAAATTCGCATTACTAAAAAAAACAAATGTATATTAATAATAGTTAATACCACGGGGTTAAACAGCCAACTTCCAAGCTACTGCGCGCCTTGTGGACACTTCGCAATTTTCAGCCGGAATCAACAATTATTTTGTCGGGTAACCGATAATCGCATTTTTTTGCGTACCTTTGCAGTACTTTTTGAAAAGAGAGAATAATGGAACAGAAATTTGAAATGGTGGCCAAGACTTTTCAGGGTCTTGAAGATGTGCTTGCTGAGGAATTGCGCCTGATGGGTGCGGAAAATGTGATGCCGGGGCGACGGATGGTGTCGTTTGTCGGCGATTTGGAAATGCTATACCGCGCTAACTTACAGTCGCGCACAGCTTTGCGCATTCTGAAACCATTTTTCAAATTCAAAGCCGGTGATGCCGATTCACTTTACGAGAAGATTAAAGAATATGACTGGAGCTCGATCCTTTCGCCCGACAAAACCTTCTGTATCGACACAGTGGCAAACTCCGACGAATTCAAACACTCACGATTTGTAACCTATCGCGTCAAGGACGGCATTGTCGATTGGTTCCGCGACCGTTACGGCGACGATTGCCGCCCCGGGGTGCGCGTCCAGGATGCCGACGTGATGATCAATGTGCACATCAACGGCCGCGACGTCACTCTTTCGCTTGACTCATCGGGCGAATCGCTCCACAAGCGCGGTTATCGCGTGGCGCAGACCGAAGCTCCCATCAACGAGGTGCTTGCCGCCGGTATCATCCTGCGCAGCGGTTGGCGTGGCGATTGCCCGCTGGTCGACCCCATGTGTGGCTCGGGCACTTTCCTGATCGAAGCCGCCCTGATAGCAGCCAACATCAATCCGGGCATTTACCGCAAGGGGTTCGCCTTTGAGCGCTGGCCGGATTTCGACGGCGAACTCTTCGACCGTCTATATAACGACGACTCTGCCGAACGCGAGGTAAAATTCAAAATATATGGCGGCGACATCTCTCCCAAAGCCGTAGAGATAGCCTCGGCCAACATAAAAAGCGCGGGTGTGGGCAAATACATCCAGCTTGAACGCAAGCCCCTGAGCGCTTGGACCGAAGCACCCCAGCCCGCCGGTGTGCTCGTCACCAATCCACCCTACGGCGAACGCATCTCGGCACCCGATATGGATGCTTTGTATCAGCTTATCGGCCAGCAGCTTAAGCACGTGTTTACCGGCTACCACGCCTGGGTAATCGGTTACCGCGACGATTATTTCGCTAAAATTGGCCTCGCTCCCAGCGAAAAGATTGCCCTGCTCAACGGCGCGCTGGAATGTTCGCTGCGTGAATACATCATGTTTGAGGGCGACCGCAAAAGTTTTGTGAGCCGTGGCGGTAAGATAGGCAAAGGTGAAGCTCGGCCAGAGCGCGCTCCCCGCGCCGGCTCTTCTGACAAACGCTTCAGTGACCGCGACAAGCGCTTCGGCGACCGTGACAAACGTTTCGGCGACCGCGACAAGCGCTTCGGTGACCGTGACAAACGTTTCGGCGACCGCGACAAGCGCTTCGGCGACCGCGACAAACGTCGCCCGATGGATGCCGACGCTCCGACCCGCGGTAAATACGGCCGCCCCGCACCGGCCGCGGCTTTTGCCACTCCCGATGCAGAACCCGAAAATCCGCTGGCAAAGCGTCGTAATCCCGACGCTCTCAAAATGCTGCGCGGACGCACACCGTCGCTGCCGCCCCAGGAGGGTCCGATCATGCGCTCTCGCGGCTGGAAAAAGAAATCGTAAATCATTATATCCAAGATAATTATGAACCAACTCAACATACTCCTTTTAGGCTCCGGCGGCCGCGAAAGCGCCCTGGCTCGCAAGATTTCAGAAAGCCCGCGCACCGCTCACCTGTGGATCGCACCGGGCAATGCCGGCACCGCCCGCTACGGCACCACAGTACCCTCGCTCAATCCGCTGGATTTCAAAGCCGTCGAGGAGTTTGTGGCTCAAAACAGCATTGATATGCTCGTTGTGGGCAACGAAGACCCCCTGGTGGCCGGTATCTACGACTATTTCGAGGCCTCGCCGCTGCTGGTGGTGGGTCCGTCAAAGGCCGCGGCCGCTCTGGAAGGTTCCAAGGATTTTGCCAAAGATTTTATGATGCGCCACGGTATCCCCACCGCCGCATATCGCACATTCACCGCCGACACCCTGGCCGACGGTCAGAAATTCCTTGAAACCCTTAAAGCCCCTTACGTGCTGAAGGCCGACGGTCTGGCTGCCGGC
>CAZHDH010000140.1:0-2156 GCA_964531245.1 uncultured Bacteroides sp.
GTATGGATGATTTCGGTATATAGACCGAAGGACGTGATGCACGACACCGCGTAGTTCTTGTAGCCGGCCTCGGTCATCAGGGCGAACTGCCGCGCCACAATCGACATGATGGTCTCCAACTGAATCACGTCGCAGTGGTAGCCGATGCCACCGCAGGTGGTATGGTGTTCGGTTTCATACACATCCTTGCCCAAATCCTCCCGCATGATCTTGAGGAAGTGATGCTCGGACGCAGGGAAAAAGTTCTGTCGGATGCAGGAACGTACATAGAAATACTTATCGTCGGGAATTTCCTTCTGATAGTCCTTCCATATCAGTTTTTTGCCTTCAAGCTTCATAGCTTTTTATTTGCTTGCTTCGACGCTCCGGATATATTCTTCCATGCTCATGCCCATCGCCTCTGCCTGTTGCGCCGAATAACGTTCTATATTGTCGAATAATTCCGTGGTGCCCGTCACATCGAAGATGCTTTTGAGTTCCGCCAAATCCTCGTCGGGAATCTTGCGCAACGCCCCCGGGCCGCGTTTGTCCAGATTGCCGTGCAGACGGTCGAACACCTCCGGCAGGTGGGCGTGTTCCCATTCCCAAATCGGGCCGGCTTCGGGATGCGCCTCGGGCATCATCGTAGGCCCATACACGCAATAACCGTATTTGAGGATATTTTCGCCGATGCCGCGTTTGAGCAAAATCTGCTGACGGCCTTTTTTAGAATGAACGAACAGCCCCGTTTTCTGCGAAAGCGTGCGTAAGGCCATGATGACGAGGCCTGCAGCGTTATTTCTCGGGCATCGGGTAACACAAGACAGACACTCGCCGCAGAACCAAATCACATCGCTCTTAAGCAAGGCCTCCAGTTCCGCTTCTTTCTTCTGTTGAACCAAATCCAAGACTTTGCGCGGGTCGTAGTCGTAGAACTCGGCGGCCGGGCAGATGGCCGTGCAGGTTCCGCAATTCATGCACCCTTTCATACCTTCCTGAAAGCGTACATCCTGCGCCAATTGTTCGTATAACGTAGGCATAAGTTTCCTTGTCTTCTTAATACAAATATAGGGGATAATTTCGAATTTTCCCAGACGAAAGGTTTTGCTTTTTTCGCAAAAGTCGTAACTTTGTGGCGTTGGGGCTTTATCGCTCCGCGATAACGTCCTTTGTCTTTCCTCTCTCAAACGGGGCATTAGCTCATCTGGTAGAGCGTTTGGTTCGCAATCAAAAGGTAGTGGGTTCGAGTCCCATATGCTCCACAACCCCGATAAATAAAATGCTCGGCTTTAAGCCGAGCATTTTATATCTATGTCATAACATTATCCTATTAAGAACATGACCCCACAAAAAACCGTCCTGAAAGTCACCGGCGTTTACCGAGACAATGCACGCTCCTATTACACAGTAAAGTATAATATGGAGGAATACCGGATTCCTCTTCTCCCCTTTCAAATAGAGCAAAATATAAAGCCCGAAGAGTTAGACTGCATCATTAAAGAAGACGGAGACTCCATAAGAATCACACAGGATTTTGCCATTATTATAAATAGCCTCTACAAAGTCGGCGAAACATATACCGTAAAGATAAAACAAGAAGATATCAGGTATTACAGAGTGGAAGAACCTAGCGGTCTTATATTTCTCATGACCGCGCCCAAGACAATAAAACTCCGTTTAGGACAACAGGTAAGGGCAAGGGTGGAATCCATAGAACTAAACCGTGTAATGATGTCGTGGGTAGAGAAGACAGAAGACAATCTCCTCTTGCCCTTTCATGATAAGGAGACTCTGCGCACCGCGTTGAATTTTGATGAAGAAACGATAGCGAACCTTCAAGAACTCTTTCGTCTAAAATCCTTTAGCCACGTTCAGACTTTATACAACGAAAAAAACAGTATGTGGCTTTTTGAAATCATTGTACGCCTGGATGAAATCTTGTTGGACAATGGAGAAAAAGAAGTCAACCCTTCCTTGTACATAGACCTGTTTCAGAAACTCTGCATCTATGTACTCGAAGAATCGAACATACTGCGGCAGATGAGTTCCGAGGATCGCAAGACATGGATATCCCAAATCTCCGCCATAGCCCAACACGCCGATGATTACAAGGAGGCCTACCGCATTATGGACTCCAACGAAAGCCGAGAATACATCGTACATCAAGTACAAATCAT
>CAZHDH010000140.1:2166-3233 GCA_964531245.1 uncultured Bacteroides sp.
TTTACCAGCCCGAACGCAAATTCCGCATCATCATGTGTCTCTTCAACCTCAACGAAGATCTCATGAATGAAATGATGGAAAGAATCTTCGCCATCATCAGCGGAGGAAATCAAGAACACTGGAAAGCCGAACCCTTCCGCAAAGCCTTTGTGGATATGTTGGAACTTTTCATATCCGAATATCGCGAACGCGCCGTTCAGCGGACAGGCACCGATATTATCTACAAGATGATAACGGCCATCGCCATTCAACAACTCCTTTCCACCGGAGAGGATGACATCGACCGCCGCCTCAACCAAGCCACCTACTACCGTTTGTTGGCCTACGTAAACAATACATCGTCCGAAGCCATTCTCAACGAAGCCTTTCACCGCCTTTTTGGCCAATATAACGAAGACCTCGAATATACATGGAGTGATGTAAATGACCCTGTATCCCTGTATTTCCGCTACAGTTACAAGAAAAAATCCCCCAAGCCTCTCAGCACTTTCGACATACAACGTCAGGTTTATTACGGCAACGACCTTGAATTTATCGTGGATGGAAAAAACCTGGTGCTGCAACCCGCATTGGGCGGTACCGCCACTATCGACCTCAATGGTTTGGTGGATTGGCGAGGATTTGAACTTCGCGCCAACAATACCGTTAAATCAAAGGCTAAAGAAAAAGTCAAGGATTTGGTGCACTATTGGGAGGCTATCACGGAAGCCCTTTTGACAAAACCTCACATCGCCCTCTCCAAAATAAAACAAACTCCCTCTGTTGGGGATACCGTGTGGGTAAAAGTGATAAATGATGATCAAGAATACCAATCTTTGGAGTGTGAGATTGTGGATGATATAGTGGAAGGCAAAGGTTGGCTCGATTTAAATCAAATTGTCAAATATATACGGCCCAACCAAGAAGGTAACGCCAGATTTTTTTGGGATGAAGCCGGAAATCCGCTGCTTTTTGAAGTTGTGGTAACCGAAGATGCCGATGACGACGGATATATGCTTTTTTCCATGCTTCCTGTCATCAACGCATATTTCGCTGATAAATACACCGAAGGAAGCATCATCAAATGC
>CAZHDH010000141.1:0-3228 GCA_964531245.1 uncultured Bacteroides sp.
TGGCAATTTCTATCTCAAAAATTACTGTTGAAAGTAATATAACATAATAAAAACTGCGCTTAAATAATTCGGCAAAAACTTTATTGTGGCATCAGTATCTTTTATTACACCCTCCTCGATGCCGAGTAAGTCAATCCGGTCTAAGAACCTGAGGACGGCTCCATGTGGATATTAATGATTGAGTTCTCTCCAAACGCCTTTTTTATAGCTTTTTCTGCTGCCGTTGCTTTTTCATGAGCATCCGAAAGGGTAAGGTTACCATCCATCTTAGCATGAAGATCTACGGCGATCGCATTGCCAATACGGCGTGTCCTGAGATTATGTATCGAATCTATACCGGGCACACTTGTTACCAACTTTTCAATTTCATTCTCTTTGTCGTCAGGCAAGGAAGCCTCCAGCAATTCGCTTATACAGGGTTTGACGATGTCATAACCGCTCTTGATTATAAGAATGCTCACTATTATTGCCGCTATAGGATCGAGTATCCGCCCTTTGTCGCCAAGGAACATAGCTCCCGAAATACCGAGAAGTGTGCCTAATGATGATACGGCATCGCTGCGGTGATGCCACGCATTGGCTATAACAGCCCGGGAATTGAGTTTTCTACCGCTGCTGACGGTGTATCGGTATAGCCATTCCTTCAACGCTATCGAGACTATCGCGACAATCAGGGCAAGCATTGTCGGACGCTCCAGTGATTCGCCTTGCAGACTGCCCATCACATTGCCAATTCCGTTTACCATCAGTCCTACACCCGCGGCTATCAGCATTATACCGATTATCATTGTTGCTAAGGTCTCAAACTTTCCATGACCGTAATCATGGCTCTTATCCTTAGGTTTACCGGCAATCTTTACGAATACAAGTACTATTATATCGGAAATGAAATCACTTAGAGAGTGAACCGCATCAGCAACCATAGCGGAACTCTTGCCAACAAACCCGGCAATAAACTTCATTACAATCAGAATTGCATTTACAGCAGAACCGATTAACGTGACCTTGTATATTTCCTTTTCACGTACTTCCATACTTTTTTAATCTGCATATATTTCGCAAAATTACACACTTTTTTGATGGTGTCAAATTATTTAATGACAAAATCTAATATGTCTGAAACTTACAGCTGTTTATCAAGTCTCAAACGCTTGTCTATAAGCATTGTAGGCTATTGATTTTGACGTAAAAATATCGTACCTTTGTATAAGGAAAAAATCCCGCAACCGTAAGAGGGAAGCGGGATTCGGGTTTGTCAGTGTGACGTGGCAAGCATTGCAAGCCTGAGATTGAAATAGCCACACTAACCATTTTGCGTTATAAGAAGTGAAATCTCGTTTCCATTGTGGATTTTTAGCATACGCTTTATTATAAAGTACTAAATCTTTAGAGGGGTAAGTCCTGTGATTGAGGGCAATTGCAGGCATCCCCTTAAATTTCAACCTCTTAGTGCAAAGGTACCTATAAATACTTTGGTGAGCAAATAATCTGCTACAAAATTTTACAAAAATTTCATTGATGTCACAATGTTTAATCTAAGCTGATTCGATATGGCTACTTTGGTATCTACGCATTCGGCTTAAAAATTCACATAGGATGATTTTTGAAATAATAAGTGGCGCTTTTTCGCGATTTTTTTGTAACTTTGCAGTTCATAGAATAGCCAATAAAAATCTAACGAATATAAAACTCAATTCAAATATGGCAATCGAACTGCAGCACCTCACCAAACGTGCTGAAAATTATTCGCAATGGTATAACGAACTCGTCGTTAAAGCCGACCTGGCCGAACAGTCGGCCGTGCGTGGCTGTATGATCATCAAACCCTATGGTTATGCCATTTGGGAAAAGATGCAGCAGACACTGGATCACATGTTTAAGCAAACCGGTGTAAAGAACGCTTATTTCCCACTGCTGATCCCCAAATCGTTCCTGTGCCGCGAAGCTGAACACGTCGAAGGGTTTGCCAAGGAATGCGCCGTGGTGACTCATTACCGCCTGAAAAATGACCCCAATGGTAAGGGCGTGGTCGTTGATCCCGAAGCTCGCCTGGAAGAGGAGCTGATCGTGCGTCCCACTTCAGAAACCATCATCTGGGGCACATATAAGAATTGGATACATTCATATCGCGACCTGCCCATCATCTGCAATCAATGGTGTAACGTAATGCGATGGGAGATGCGCACACGTATGTTCCTGCGCACATCCGAATTCCTGTGGCAGGAAGGCCATTGTGCCCACGCCACAGCCGAGGAAAGCGAGGCTCGCACAGTGCAGATGATCAACCTCTACGCTGAATTTGCACGCAAATATATGGGCTTACCCGTAATCATTGGTGTAAAGACCGAAACCGAACGTTTTGCCGGTGCTCTGAACACCTATACCATCGAGGCTATGATGCAGGACGGTAAAGCCCTGCAGAGCGGCACATCTCACAACCTGGGTCAGAATTTCGCCAAAGCCTTTGATGTCACTTTTGTCAACAAGGAAAATAAACCCGAATACGTATGGGCCAACTCGTGGGGCGTATCTACACGCCTGATGGGTGCCCTGATTATGGCGCATAGCGATGACAACGGCTTGGTGCTTCCCCCACACCTCGCGCCCATTCAGGTGGTAATCGTCCCCATCTTCAAGAATGCTGAGCAGCTCGCCGCTATCACCGAGGCCGTAACGCCTCTGATTGCTCAACTGGCCGAGCTGGGTGTGTCTGTTAAATATGACGACGACGACAAGCGTCGTCCCGGCTTCAAGTTTGCTGACTATGAACTCAAGGGTGTTCCCGTGCGTCTGGCTATCGGTGCGCGCGACCTTGAAAACGGTACCGTCGAGGTTATGCGTCGCGACACTCTCGAAAAGTCGCAGATGCAGATTGCAGGACTGCCCGAGGCCATCCGCGATCTCCTTGAGGAAATCCAGACAAACATCTATAACAAAGCCCTGAAAATGCGCGATGCACGCATTCAGAAAGTTGATTCATACGACGAATTCAAGCAAAAGATTGAAGACGGCGGTTTCTTCCTGTGCCACTGGGACGGCACTCCCGAAACCGAAGAACGAATCAAGGCTGAAACCAAGGCTACCATCCGCTGTATCCCCCTCGACGGCGAGGAGGAAGAGGGCGTATGTATGGTGACCGGTAAGCCCTCGAAACGTCGCGTGATCATCGCACGTGCATATTGATTTCAATGACACCTCCGCGATTAGCCATAATCGTTCCATGCTATA
>CAZHDH010000142.1:0-3103 GCA_964531245.1 uncultured Bacteroides sp.
GAACTGCTGACGGCTAAGAACGAGCCTAACACACTCGAAGCCGAGCCAACCGAACTACTCCATGTGTAACCGTCCACGCCCACACGGTACAGGCCGCCGGTGCCGCTGGCGCGGCAACCCGAAGCGGGGTGGCGGAACTTTCGGCACGATAATTTCCCGCTTTTTTCGCGCTTTATTCTCGATTTTCAGTTATCTTTACTCCGAAAAATCCGACGTTATGTATCGTCTCTTTTGTTGCGTTTGCACTTTGGCCGCTCTCGCTGCTTGCGGGGGGCGGACGTCCAAACAACAGGCCGCCGCTTCGGCCGGAGCGGCTCGGCAGGCCGTTTTCATGCCGCCTGCCGTTCCCGCCGCCATGCCTCCCGAGCAGGCGGGGGCTTATCTGCGCGAACATTATTGGGATCGCTTCGACTTCGCCGACACGCTTTTCCTGCGGCAGGCCGACACCATGCAGATGACCGTCGCCTTCGCACAGTTCGTCGCGCTGCTCGGCGATGCAACCACCGATCCGAAGCCTATGCAGAAGCTCATGCAGGCGGCCTCCACGTCGCGGCCGATGCTCGATTACTTCGCTTATCTGGCTGCTGAGGTACTCCACGACCCCAATTCGCCGCTGCGCAACGATGAATTTTATATCCCTGTTCTGGAGACGCAGCTCGCCAGCTCCTTTTATGACGAGTACGAACGCATGGGCCCCGAGTACGAATTGCACCTCGCGCAGCAGAACCGCATCGGACACCGGGCCAACGATATTCGGTATACCCTTGCGTCGGGAGCTTTGCGGCGGCTTTACGACTTAAAGGCCGATTACGTCCTGCTTTTCATCAACAACCCCGGTTGCCCCATGTGCCGCGACATCCGGGAGGCTATCGTCTCCTCGCCGCTGCTCACCGAGGCGATCGGCTCCGGACGGCTTAAGGTGCTGGCGCTTTATCCCGACGAGGAGCTGGGCGAATGGGAGGCTTATCGCCCGCATATTCCCGCCGAGTGGATCAACGCTTATGATAAGGGGTGCCGTGTGCGCGAAACAGGCAGCTATGACCTCTCGGCTATCCCGGCGCTTTACTTGCTCGACCGCAATAAGACCGTCTTGGTCAAGGACTCCACCGACGTGGGGGAGGTCGAGCGGGCTATTCTCCGCCGCGAGGCCCTATAGGCCTGTCTTTGCCTACAACAAGGTCGCGAATAAAATAAAAGACGCGCAACAATTCAGCTACGCGCCTTTTTGTCCAACACGAGATAAACGACGCTCGTAAATGCGATAATAGGTTTTCTTGGGTGGGTATCAGTTTACAGAAACTTTTGTATATACTTCTGTAGTTTTACCATCCGAAATAGTTAATTTGTTATCACATACGCTTGCGGAATATATTGTCTCAACAAATGTATCATTATTTCGCAATACCAACGTTTTACCATCAAAAGAATACGTATAACTCTCTGAAGTTTGCGAGTCTAATAATAAAGCCCGATATTTTTTTCCTTCAATCGATATAATATAGCAGGACATATCATAGTTATCGACTTGGTCGTCAATAATTGTATATATGCTATTCTCAGGATGATAAAGCCAATCTGTAATGTGGATTATTTTTCGATAAAGTTTATTCCCTTCAAATCTGTCACATTTCCACCACTTATTGCACTTATTGCCGTTTATGTCTCCATTGTAAGCCATTATTGATGGGTCATTAGACGCGTGGTTTATTCTGCTTTTCTTAGCACGAATATCCATTGTTTCGCTTCCCATTGTTAGTGATAATTCAGCATTAGTATCCGAAATGTACTTGATTACATAAGTTCCAATTAGGGCTCCGTCAATATAGGTCTTTATGGTCTTACCGTTAATAGTATAAGTCCCGCTATCATAGCCAAGTGCACCTCTGCTGTAATAACTTCCATCTTGCTCAAACGTAATCGAAATAGCTACACTGGGACGACTGGTAATGTCTATCCACTTACCGTCATTATCAAATTGGACTTCGGTGGCATCCCAAGTGCCAATAATTTGTTCTTTTATAGTTTCAGATTCATTATCGTCTTTCGAGCAAGACGTGAATACAACGCCAAAAGCCGCGCAAAGCAACAGGATGTTGAGTAACTTTTTCATAACAACTATGGCTAATATTAGAACATCAAACCTACTTTAATCTGAATAGCATTCATGTTGACACCAATCCCTGCTTCGGATATTCGCTGGATGTTATAGCCCAACTGTGCTTTGAATTTTCCAGCCTTAAGACCGATTGCCGGAGTACAGTATAATCCCGACATTCCGGTTATGCCGCTGGTAGCACCGATCCCTGCGCCAATGTCGAACGAGAAATAAGGAGCTACTTTCTCTGAAACGGGAAGGTAACCTTTTAAGTTAAGATAAATCGGAATAGCGAGTTCTCCTTTTTCGTAAAACTCGTGGTAGTAGTCAAGACCGATACCGATACCCGTCGAAAAATATTTGCCGATTTGAGCTCCTTGAATAGTATGGATGTTGACGCGACCGGTTGCTAAAAGACCCACTCCGATAGAGTAGCCTAAATCCACTTCTCCGTGATATTTTACCGGGGTTTGTGCATTTGCTGCACCGATCGACATAGTAGCCATAGCTACCAAAAGCAAAAATTTCTTCATAGTTGTAGAGGTTTAGTTTGTTTGCGCGGCAAAGGTAGTAAATTCCCCCCCCCTGCAAATTTTCTAACGATTTATTTCTCAATCGGTTCCTTGATGAACTTTTTTAGCGGATTTTTCGACCGATACATCGTTGTGAAATGATAAGAAAATAAGTCGATTACAAAAAATCAATATAAAAAGTAGAGCAACTCGAATTTTTTGAACCGATGTTTTACGATAGGGTAGCTTTTCGAGTAGTTATACATATAATAATAGCCCTTTATAGGCTCGCCTTATCGGCTTATAAAAAAAGACAATCGGATTTTTCGCGGTTTTTCCGCGCCGAATCATTACATTTGTTGCCGGAAATTGCGAAAGTGCTAATTCAAGCCGGTGCCAGCGGAGGCGCAGCGCATTCTTGCGCAAGCCTACGCCGGGGGCGAAAAATAACTCATTGGCGACGCCTCACACAAAACCCACTGTGTGGGCGGCTTGC
>CAZHDH010000143.1:0-2996 GCA_964531245.1 uncultured Bacteroides sp.
AGAAGGAGCGGGCGGGCCAAGTGAAGAGAGGAGGGAAACGCTTATTTGGCAGCGGCCTTTTTCTTATAGGCCCGGAAGATGACCACTTCAAGCGCGATGATGGCGGCGGCAAGGATCACATCCACAACGATGAGGATGATCTGCCAGCTCATCAGGCCGCCCACGCTCAGATTTTCGGGAGCATAGCCGCGGCTGTTGACGGCCACATACAGGATGTCCTTGCAGGCCCGGCGCATCTGCTGCACGGTCAGCGGGTTGCTGGTGTCGGTGACATTGTTGGTGGTCATGTCGCGGTTAATCAGGCAGCTGTCACCGCCGTTGTGGATGGAGCGGGTGGCGTCCATATAGCCGAAGTTGGCGAAGTAGTCGGTGAGCACTGCGCCCTGGAAGCCCCATTCGCCGCGCAGCACATTGTTCAGCAGGTTGGAGCAAGCACCCGCCCACTGGGTGCCAATGTAGTTGTAAGAGCTCATGACGGCCAGCGGATGACCATTGGAGGCACCGCCCTGGTCGCGGTTGTCCTTGACGCAGATCTCAAAGGGCTTCAGGTAGAGTTCACGCATCGCCTGCTCGGTGGACCAGGTGGTGAGCATCTCCCAGCGGCCCGTCTCCTGATCGTTGAGGGCAAAGTGCTTGATGTAGGGGTACACGCCATTGTCAGACGCGCCCTGGGTGGCCTGAGAGGCGATGCGGCCGGACAGGAAGCCATCCTCGGAGTAATACTCGAAGTTACGGCCCGCAAAGGGAGTGCGGTGGATGTTCATGGCCGGGGCATACCAGCCGGACACGTCCATGTCGTCGGCCATGGCGGCGATGCCCTCGCCGAAGGCCCGGGCCAGGTCCTCATTCCAGGTGCAGGCGATCATGACAGAGGAGGGGAAGCCCACGGAGCCCACCTGAGTGAAGTTGTTGTTCAGGGCGGCGGGACCGTCGCAGTCAATCGTCTGGATCTTGTCAATGCTGGCGGCGGGAGCGGTCTGATAGCCGCCCAGAGCGATCATGTTGTTCATCTCGTCCAGGGTCAGGTTGTCCAGCAGGGTGTCCCAGCGTTCGTCATCATAGGCCGCGCCCCGCAGTTCCACGGCCTTCATGCCGTTGTTGGCCCCGGTGGTGGGCATGACGGCGTTGGCATCGGTGGGAATCTGGTAATTGGAGTTATTGACGAACAGGGCTTTGTCCTCAGCCCGCAGGGTGGAGGAGGGGGCGGCGGTGGCCTGGGCGAAGTTGGCAAAGCCGTCAGCGCGGGACAGGTAGGTCAGGCCGCCGTCGGCAAAGTCAAACAGGTTGGAGGGCGCAGCCAGGTCGGTGGAGCGGCCCGCGCTGTAGTCCACGTCAGAGGAAACGGTGTAGGTCTGGGAGTCAATGACGCTGTGGGAATCGCTGTTGATGGAGATCGTGTAGTCGCCGCTTTCCAGCACGTAGCGGCCATTGCCGCCCATGTCGTAGGAGGCCATGTCCTCCACGTTAAAAGAGATGGTGAGCTTCTGGGAATCGCCGGGCTGGAGCAAATCGGTCTTGTCAAAGGCGATCAGGTTGGCGCTGGCCTTCTCGATGCCGCCGTTGGTGTAGGGCGGGTTATAGTACACCTGCACCACGTCTTTGCCTGCCACAGAGCCGGTATTGGTGACGGTGACGTCAAAGCTGATGGCGCCGTTGCTCTCGGAAATGGTCCCCATCTCCTGAGAGAAGGTGGTGTAGCTCAGGCCGTGGCCGAAGGGGTACTGCACCAATTCATCATAGTTGATGAAGCCCTCCTCGGCGGCAGTCTCATAATACTTGTAGCCCACATAGATGCCCTCGACGTAATCGACGAAGTGGACCGGAGAGCCGGGGACGAAGGCATCGGTTTCGGGGGCGGCGAACTCATCCATGTTGTCAAAAACGTTGTAACCGAAGTTGTTCCAGTAGGGGGCCTGGGTGAAGTCTTTGATAAAGGTATCGGCGGCCTTGCCGGAGGGGTTGACCGTGCCCTTCAGGATGCGGCCCAGGGAATTGAAGCCCACGTTGCCGGTGCCATGGCACCAGAGGACAGACTTGATCTGGCTGTAGTCGTCCACAAAGTCCATCTGGAGGGTGTTGGCGCCGTTGTAGATGACCACGACATTGTCAAAGTTGGAGCACACCAGCTCCACCAAGTCGCGCTCGCTCCGGCTCAGCTCCAGATAGTGGTGGCCGTCGGGGAAATCCTCGTAATCGGAGGAGTTCTGCTTATAGGCGGCCTCGTCCATGCCGGTCAGGTCCTTGGGCAGATCAATGTGCTCACCGCCGGGACGGGAGAACACGATCAGCGCGGTGTCGGAGAAGGACTTGGCGTTGTTCATCAGGTCGGCGGAGTAGCTGTTTGCGGGAGGCTCGGGCAGGGTCCACTCCTGGGCCCACATACCAACGGCGGGGCGGTCCGCCCGGTACTGGGTGTAGAAATCGGACAGCTCGGTGTTGGTCTTGAACCCGGCATTGGACAGGCCCTCCAGCAGAGACACGGTGTGGTAGGCGTCGTTCAGGGAGCCGGAGCCGGTGCCGCCGTACACGGGATTGGTGGAGGCCCAGCCAAACACGTTGATGTTGTCGGACCCGGTCAGGGGCAGCAGATTCTGGTTGTTCTGCAGGAGGACGATGCCCTCATCGGAAATCTGCTCGGCCAGGGCCAGGGAGGCATCGGAGGTCTCCTGACTCAGAGATCCGTTGCCGGAAACCAGGGAGAGCAGGGTGTACATGGGGCCGGTGCAGATGATGTTTGCCACAACAGCGACGGCCAGCACGATGGCGATGCCCGCCTCGCAGCGGATCAGGAACTTGGTTGGTTTGGGCAGCTTCATCACGGCGATCATGGCGATGACGCACACCGCGGCGATGACACCCAGGACGATGAAGTAGGTACGCAGACTGTCCAGTGTTTGCCATACATCGCTCCAGTTGATTTCGATCATGTTGTTTCCTCCATTCTCAAATTTGGACCTTTTGACCAGCCAGCAGGTCCTCTGTGACTGTTATTGTAC
>CAZHDH010000144.1:0-2917 GCA_964531245.1 uncultured Bacteroides sp.
AAGTATTGCACTTGTGCGACGGAGCACGGTATGGTGTGGTTATGAGGTGTGGTGCGATCAGATGTATTTCTTAACAGCGGAAGTCAGCTCGGTGGGATCGACGATGCGTTGGCGGATGGTGCCTTGGCGGTCGATGATGAATGTGGTGGGGAGGACGCCGACGTTGTACGATGTTATGGGCTGGAAGTCGTCGGTGGTGGAATTCCATACGGTGATCCAGGGCAGGTTTTCGGCTGTCTGCATCCATAGAGTTTCGTCGCCGTCGAAAGCTATCTGATAAATTTCGAGACCGTTGTCGTGATACTGACTGTATAGATCGCCGAGCAAAACATTATATGCGGGAGAAGCTTCAGATGTGTAGTTAGTGAAGCTGAGCAATACTACTTTGCCCTGAGATGTGAGGTCCCGCAGGGAATGTGTGGTGCCTTTGTTATCGCTGCGCGAGATTTCGATAACGCCGGTTTCGGTGGCTGTCATTTCACGGGTGGGCTGGATTCCCATAGTCATAGCTTTACCCTGAAGGAACAGGCGACTGATTAGCTTACCGCGCAAGTCGTCGGGACGGTCGGTGGTGAAGCGTTGAGCCACCGCACCATACATCCTTAAGTCGGATTTGCGCGAGGGATCAAAGAGTTTGTTTTTGCCTACTGAACGGTTGAGCAGGTAGTAGGCGGGAAGCACAGAGGGAGCGGAGAATGCGCGTGTGAAAAGCTGACGTTTGAAATCTTCGTCGTTAACAACATCTACGTAGCTGCTTTGAGCACGTATGAGGCTGTCGAGCGATGAGATCGCGGTAGCGGAAAGAGAGCCTCCGAGGGTATATGCACCATCGCCATCGGCATTCACTGTAACTGTTTCGGTAGAGTCGATGGGGAAATATACATAACTATCCTGATAGGCCAGTCGCATTACATCGGGGTAGGGAGCGGCTTCGGCGGATGTATATTTGAATTTTCCTCCATCGGTATGTATAGTGTCAATCGAATACCAGTAACCACCGTTAGAAGCCTGAAGGACCACGGGGATGGAATCGGCAACGTCGAGGGAGCCTTGAAGCGTCCAGCCTGCGGGCTTTTGAGAGCAGGCTGAGGCTAACAGGGCCAGAGCAGCAACCGATGCAGATTTTAAAATCTTGGACATAGCGGCTTATTTGATAAATGAGGCGATAGCAGAAGCTATTTCCGCCATTTTTTCGGCGGGGAGAGTCAGCTTGGGTCGGCTGAAATTCATATCGCTTTCGGCGGTCATCGGCACCAGGTGGATATGTGCGTGGGGCACTTCAAGACCGATAACCGTTACACCAACTTTACGACAAGGTACAGCCTTTTTGAGTGCGACTGCTACTTTTTTAGCAAAGATGTTGAGATCGGCGATTTCTTCGTCAGAGAGGTCGAAGATATAGTCAACTTCGCGTTTGGGAATGACAAGCACATGACCGGGAGCCACGGGGTTGATGTCAAGGAAAGCGAAGTGTTTGTCGTCTTCAGCAACCTTGTAGGAAGGGATTGCACCTGATGCGATCTGAGAAAATATAGTAGCCATAAATCAGAACGAGATTTCAACGATTTCAAACTTCATAAGGCCTGAAGGAACGCGGATTTCTACCACGTCGCCCACCTTGTGGCCCATAAGACCCTGAGCGATAGGGGTGGTTGAGGCGATTTTCTTTTCTTTAAGATTAGCTTCAGAGTCGGCTACGATGGTGTATTCCATTTCCATACCGTTATTGAGATTCTTGATCTTTACACGATTTAGGATCTGGACTTCATCGCAGTTGAGTTTTGATTCGTCGAGGATACGGGCATTTGCCACGAGGTCTTTGAGCTGCGCGATTTTCATTTCGAGCATGCCCTGAGCTTCCTTGGCTGCATCGTATTCAGCATTTTCCGAGAGGTCGCCTTTGTCGCGAGCCTCGGCGATAGCGCGAGATATTTCGGGACGCTTAACACTTTCGAGGTAAGCGATTTCTTCCATTTTCTTTTTGTAACCCTCTTGGGTCATGTAGGTGATAGCCATATTGTGATACGTTTGAGAGTTTTTAGACTGATAACAAAAAAATGAGGAAACCCGGCCATAGGCTGAGTTCCTGCATCAATACGGTTGTGTCTGCAAAGTTACCCCAAATTCTGAATAATAGGAAACTTTACGGCTTAAAATTAGTTAAAATCTGCCGAGGCGTTGACTGCGGGAGTTGCGTCCGAGGTTTTGGGTAACCATTTATCAGAGAACATACGCCATAAGAAAATGATTCCGCGGAAGGATAACTCGATCGCCATTGCGATCCATACCCCCGGCAGCCCCATAGTGCCGGCAAGCAGTGCCGCAAGCGGGATACGTACAGCCCAAATTGACCCGAAATTCATTACGGCGGGGAGGGTGGTATCGCCCACGCCCACAAAGGCACCGTACGCCACGATGGATGCGGCATAAAGGGGTTCGGCGAAGGCTTCGATGCGTAGTACCTTTGTGCCGAGCGACGCAATGGCCTCGACATCGGTCATAATGTGCATCATCAAGGGGGCACACATATATAATATAACACCCATAAGGGTCATTACTACAATTCCGAGACCCACCGTGAGATGACAGAAACGTTTGATAAGGTCGCGCCTTCCGGCCCCGAGGCTCTGGCCTACGAGAGTGGTGGCTGCGTCGCCGATGCCGAATCCCGGCATGTAGCAAAGGCTTTCGGCGGTGACGGCAAATGCGTTTGCCGCGATAGCTACATTACCCAGAGGTGCGACGATAACTGTAATAGTCACCTGCGCGAAACAAAATATTGCGTGCTCCAGGGCCATAGGCATCGAGATTTTGAAAGCTCGACGCATAACCGGCGCTGTGGGTCTGAAACTTTCGTGTGGCCGCCCTTTTATGCGAGTGTCGGGTTGCCGGCACAGCATATACCACATCAAAAATG
>CAZHDH010000145.1:0-2917 GCA_964531245.1 uncultured Bacteroides sp.
GCATAGAACGCAACGATACCGCCGCCCATGAGCTTCGAAAGGCTCGAGACTACACCTGACAGAATGGCCGCGATATCCGGCCACGCCAGACGAGCAGATGCTGGCACCTTCTCGAAAAGCGATACCTGTTCGGTTGTTTTGCTTCCCATGATGCGCCTCCTGCGCGACGGGAGAAGGAATAGGGGCTCGTGGGCCGATATGGTCCGCACCGACCCACGAGCAAGAACGATTAATGACCCGATCTAGGGAGCGGGTCAACGAGATGGCTAGACGATGCCCACGTTCGCCATGATGATCATGACTACCAATGCACAGAGGCCTGCGCCAATGGAGATGGCCGCAATGTGCTTATAGGCATTCTTATGGGTGAGACCCATAGCAGCGAACATGCCGAACATCGCACCCGCATTCGGAAGCGCACCGCCGATGGATGCAGAACTCGCCAAGATCTTCGCCAGAGCTGCCGGATCAACACCAGTGGCCAGATAGGGTTCCAGGAAGTTCTGAGCGATGATTCCCACAGCACCGGAACCCGAGCCCATTATGCCGCCAAGAGCTGCCGCCATAGTAGCCGCTGACACATACGTACCACCAGGCATATTGAAAATTGCATCATAGATCACAGAGAATCCGATGGAAGCTGCGGCAACGGTACCCACGCCCACAGCAGCCGAAGTGAACACGGCCGGTCCTAAAGCCGCTTTGGCTCCATTGCCCAGCGCATCGCGCATGCTTGGGACATATTTCCAAAAGCAGATGATGGATGCCACGATACCCACGATCATGCCGATGTAGACCACGTTCTTCATGCCAGTTGCAGAAAGACCGATGATGGTGACAATCAGAAGGATCAGCGGGAGCAAGGACAGGAAGAAGTTTGGAATATTGGTGTCTTCTTCCAACTCAATATCGTCCTCATCCACCTTGAATGTCTCTCCCTTAGCCAAGGAACGCTTAAGGGCAAACTTGATGTAGATGCAGCTCACAACGATTGCGATGATGGAACCAACGATACCCATAATGGGAGCAGCCGTAAGTGATACGCCGCAACCATTTGCCGCATTGATCCACGCAACGGCAGGAACTCCCGGAATCATGGCCATGGTGAATGAACACGCAGCCAATGCCCACGCTGCAGCGAACAGATGCCAAGGGATGTTGCACTCGCGAAACATCGGACGCGCCAGCGGGATGAGAGCGAACATTGCTACGAACATAGAGATGCCTGCGTAGGTCAGGATGGCGCCTACCGCCGCGATACCCAGCAGAACCAGATATGGGCTCTTCGTACCCACCTTGTTCATGATGGTCTTCGCGATGGCTTTTGCTGCACCCGATTTGTCGATGAACTCGCCCATGATGGCACCGCCCATGAAGATCAGGATGTTGCCACGGATGAATCCAGCAAGACCGGTCACGTAGGACGTCTCGGTTCCCACCATGGAGTTCATGATGTCCATGCCGTTGGTGAGCGCAATGATGATAGCCGTGATGATAGAAGAGATGAGAACATTCCATCCCCGCATCGAAGCCACGATGAAGAGCGCCAAGGCAACTATGATGCCTATGACTCCAATCCATTCCATGTAATTCTCCTTTCTTTTGTGCGGCCTTAGGCGTTCTGATACCTAAGGCCGCTTCTCGTCTCTAGGCCATGTCATTACGGGTGGCGCGCATCAGCTCAACGTTGCTGTCGAACTTCATGCGCAAGCCGTTACGCTTGATGGTTCCCTCATCGAAGGCGGTCAGGTCCTCTTCGCTCTCGAACATCGTGCCCAGGTCGCCACGCTGCATGTTCAGCTTGATGGCTTCGTCCACGTTGTACGGAATCAGCGGCTTCTTCTCACGCGGAGTCCACACCAGATACGCTGGTTTGGTGGCATCAGGGGAAGGCATACCCTCGCAGGCGCGCACATCACCGTACTTCTCGATCAGCTGATCGAGCGGACCGAAGTCGAATGCGCGCAAGGGACAGCTCAGCGTGCAGATGGGTTGCTTGCCCTCAGCCAGACGGTCGATGCACATGTCGCACTTGCTCATCTTGCAGTCGGGCTCATCGGTGGCGAACTTCGGCGCACCGTAGGGGCACGCGTCGTAGCACTTTCGGCAGCCGATGCATTTGTCCTGGTCAACCAGTACAGCGCCGAACTCATCCTCTTTGTACAGTGCGCCGCTCTCGCACACCTTCACGCAGGATGGGTCCTCGCAGTGAGCGCATGGGAACGCGAGTGCGTGCAGACGCAGGTTCGGGAACGTGCCCTCTTCCCACTCGTACACAGTCATCCACTTCTCGGCACCTGGCTCCAGACCGTGCCAATCCTTGCAAGCGATGCTGCATGCCTGACAGGCGTAGCAGCGGTTCATGTCGAATAGGAATCCGTATTGAGTCATTTCTCTCCTCCTCCCCTGCTCTCTTAGGCGTAAGCCGCAGGGGTCGTTGGGTTCTGGCCGATCTTGGCTTCCTCAGCCTCAGCCACGGCACGGGCAGCGGCTTTCAGTGCCTCTTCATGGGAGACAGTAGCCGCATCGCGGGCGCCGTCACGCTTCGCCAGTTCATCACGCGTCTTGATGGCGGTCATCGCGCCACGCATGCCGCCGCGCTGTGCCTCAGTGCCGAAGCCTTCGGCATCGCCATCGGCCGCCTTCTCCACCTGCACCAAGCCTGCGGTGATAAGTGCGCCCAGGATGTGCGGGAGGTGTCCGTCATCCAGGAAGATGTTGGGGGCGCCACGCATGTCTTGGCCGAACGGGTTCATCTCCGCTTCCTCGCCGTTGGTCTGATACCAACCACCATGGAAGACGGCTGCCGTGCCCGGCATGCAGCGGCTCGTCACGTAGGCCGCCAGCAGCGCTTCGCCGCGATCGCTGTACACACGGCACAGATCGCCGTCCTTGATGCCGCGGGCCTTGGCGTCCA
>CAZHDH010000146.1:0-2859 GCA_964531245.1 uncultured Bacteroides sp.
CCGACATCGAGCGGCAGATTGCCGACTACGACGCTAAATTCGCTGCAGCGACACTATACGACGAAGCCGACTACAAGGCATACAACGAGCTGAAAACCCGCTACGACCGTCAGATGCACGAATGGGAGAAGGCCTCCTACGAACTGGAGATCGTGGAGGAGCAGTAAAATAAAGACGACACTCGAAAAAGAGTGCCGTCCAAAAAGTCAAGATTGGCAAACTTAATTCAGCCACTTCTTGTTGTTAGTATCATAAATCTTTGCCCCCGGAGTTGATGATCCTTTTGCATTGCTAACAACAATACCCGCTTTTACATATCCGTAATTATCTATTTTATAAGTGAAATTAAAAGAGGTTGAAGTAGCTGTCGCGCTCAAATTTGTATCTTGCCACTCCTCGGCATAGGGGTTCCATACTCGTAGTACGACATTTGTCGCTTTACCATATCCATGTCCTGTTTTGAAAGACCAGGTTAAAGTTATAGTACTTCCACTTGCTGTACAATTTCCGTAAGTAATTGCAGGCTCAAAAGCGTCGTCATTGCTTACTGATGTATATTTTGCATAATCGCTAAGTGTGCTTTCTCCTGCGCTATTAACAGCTGTTACTTTGTAATAAGCAGAATTTCCGTTCGTTGGAGCATTGGAGTCGCTATACAGTGTATAAGTATTCTCGCCTATTTTCGAATACGATCCATTAGCTGAAGAGCTTTTATATATGTAATATTTAGTTGCACCGGTTACAGTGTTCCAGCGTATCATCACATTAGGTAAATAATTATTCCCTTCATTTGATACGGTAACTCCAGTTGGAGCAGCTGGCTTTTGCGCGGGTGTATTTCCAGAATTATCTCCGTTCCCGTTGTTGTTACCTCCGCTATTATCTGATATAGTGACAGATGCATAGTATGAAAGCTCGCTTTCTGTTGAGCCTTGTACAGCGCTTATTTTGTAGTAATTAGAACCTTTCAGAGGACTGTAATCGGTCGCATTTGTTCCAGAGACAGCAGTTATGAATGAATAACTACCGAACAATGTATTGCAACGATATACGTTATATTTTGTAGCACCACTTACGTAATTCCATGAAATGTATACAGATCCATCCGCACGGGTTGTTGCTGTTAATCCAGAAGGAGCTGAAAGAGTAAAAGAAGGATTAGGATTGTTGTTGTTCGAATAATTGGATTCGGAATCTTCCTTGCTGCAAGAAGATAATGTTAACATAAGCAATATTGTTGCGTTTAATAAGTTTCTCATAATTCAATGCGTTAAAATGTTTTTATGGTTAATTGTCGTCCTGAAATTATGAAAATACATACAAAAAAAGAGCGCGGACAAAACTCTTTATCTGTCTTTGAGGTCTTAGGATACCGTACTACCAAATAATGAGTAAAGCCCACGCCGATAGGCGTGAGCGTCAACACTTTACTCTTGGTAGTCCGTGAAGTTTCCTAAGTTTCAAAGACAAGAATAAAAGCTAACGCTTTTTCCGAATATATTTATAATGTATGTATTGAATTATGCATCAATTCATAGGCGTGTTTTTTTTAATTCTCAGGGGCAAATATAGCGAAAATCCCATAAAATTCGCCTATCTTTGTTTCTAAAAGAGTGAAAATATGGTGGATAATCTTGTTTTCGGCATCCGGCCCGTGGCCGAGGCTATCGAAGCGGGCAAGCAAATCGAACGCCTCTACATCCGCAAAGGGGCCGAGGGGCAGTTGATGCAAGACCTCAAAGACCTCTGCATACGTCATCGGGTGCGGTTTCAGGAGGTGCCGGTCGAAAAACTCAACCGTCTTACGCGCGGCAATCATCAGGGTGTCGTGGCGCAAATCGCGGCGATAGAGTATGTCGGGCTGACCGATATTCTGGAGCGTGTGCCCGAGGATGAAACGCCCCTCATCGTGCTTTTCGACGGCGTTACCGACGTGCGCAACTTCGGGGCTATAGCCCGCTCGGCCGAGTGTGCCGGGGCCCATGGGTTGATTGCACCGCTCAAGAACTCCGCGCCGGTCAATGCCGAGGCGATCCGTTCGTCGGCCGGGGCGCTGACGACGATTCCCGTTTGTCGTGTGGGCTCGGTGCGCAATACGCTCAAGGCGCTGCAGGCCGAGGGTTTCCAGGTGGTCGCCGCGACGGAGAAGAGCCGCAAACTGCTCTACGACGCCGACTTCCGCAAGCCGACGGTCATCGTCATGGGGGCCGAGGATACGGGGATCTCGAAAGAGGTTTTGAAGATGTGCAACGAGCAGCTGGCTATTCCGCTGATCGGGCATATCGAGTCGCTCAATGTCTCGGCTGCAGCCGCCGTGATGCTCTTCGAAGCTGTCCGCCAGCGTATCGGCGAGTAGGGGGGGCATCTCGAGGTGAAAGGTGAAAAGTTAAAGGTGAGACGGAGCCAGCGGAGCGCAAATTCTGGGGGCCACAAGTTAAAAAACCGTAACAAGGTTCGGAGCTCTCCAGCCTAATTATCGAAAACCAACTCTGTGGTCGGGCCTCCGTGGGGCGAAAGCTTCGGCCTGCACGGCTCTGTTGGAGCCGGAATAGATTCTTCGGTACTGCGCACCTCAGAATGACAAAGTGGGGATGTTTTTTAGAGCCGTAGCCAGCGGAGCGAGACACAAAGTGCGAGCCTCCGCCGGGCGGGGCTACGGCTCGCCAGCCTAAAGGCTGACTTCGACACCAATTATTCGGCGGTGTGCCCCCCCCCTGCCGCCGAAACAACGCCTTTGTCGTTGTCATTGTCTGCAAACTGTCATCCTGAGCGGTAGCGAAGGATCTATCCGGCTCCTTTGGAGCCGTGCGAGCCGTAGCCCCCGGCTGCGGAGGCTCGCAACATGCGTTGCTTGCTCCG
>CAZHDH010000147.1:0-2753 GCA_964531245.1 uncultured Bacteroides sp.
ACGAGAGGACCGGGATGAACGCACCTATTGTGCACCTGTTGTCGCGCCAGCGGCATAGCAGGGTAGCGAAGTGCGGATGAGATAAACGCTGAAAGCATCTAAGTGTGAAACTCACCTCAAGATAAGATATCCCATCGAAAGAGTAAGACCCCTTGCAGACTACAAGGTTGATAGGTCGGGGGTGGAAGCGCAGTAATGCGTGAAGCTGACCGATACTAATAGGTCGAGGGCTTGATCTCAACTTAAGTTGAGAAAGATGAAAGATTAACACGAATCCTTATAATAAACGAAGATTAGCTACAATTTAACGAGCGTAATACAAAGTCCTTTATTTGGCTTTATCCCTTTCTTCATAACTATGCAGTTGTTAGGCTTCACGCCTTAGCATCCCGCTTGCATATAATGCGGGTGGTGTGCTGATATTCCGCTTTAGCTCAGTCGGTAGAGCATGCGGCTGTTAACCGCAGTGTCGTTGGTTCAAGTCCAACAAGCGGAGCCATTCCGGTGACGATAGCATAGAGGATCCACCTGTTCCCATTCCGAACACAGAAGTTAAGCTCTATTACGCCGAAAGTAGTTGGGTATAATGCCCCGTGAGGATAGGTAGTTGCCGGATTTCAAAAAATAAAAGACATAGCAAACGCTATGTCTTTTATTTTTTGTGTTGCACATTGTTTACGGGGCATTATACCCAACTAAATGGCAGGCATAATATACGCCGTGCGAGCGAAGCGACGCTCTGCCGAGGGGTTCCCGTTTACGGGAAACGGCAGAAAGTACGAGAAACGCCAAACGAGAATGTAGTTGTCAGATAATTATATTGTATAGCTTTGAAATATTTTCACAAAAAGTAGTGTGGTATATATTTCCGCGCGATAGTTATTCAAACATTTGCCACAGTGCCAAAATTATTGTTTATTTCTTTTTTGTGCCCATTTCCCAGAACACTTACAGCCATATCCTTTAACCCGATTACTAATAATAGATTGATATTCGTTACCGCATTTTTGGCATTTCCACCAAACCTTTTTACCGCTTCCAGCGGATACATTTTGTGGTGTTAAATTGCCGTTTTTTTCGTAATTCCATTCGACTGATATTTCACTATGCGTTGTCGCAAGGTCATTGAATCCAACCCAAATTTTATTACCTGCACAATATGGGCAATTTGTTCCTCGTGCCCGAGAATTAGGTGCAGTTTGCCAAGTGTGCCCTTTATCGCATTTCCACCAAACTTTTTTGTTACTGCTCGGAAAAACCTGTGTAGGGGTTAAACCGCCATTTTTATCATAATCCCATTGTTTTGCTATATTGGGATAAATGGTTGCCAAATCGTTTACACCCGAATGTAAAATTTGATTGCTACAATTTTTGCAACCAGTTCCTTTTGTCCTATTTGCTATTATAGCTTGATATTCATACCCACATTTAGGGCATAACCACCAAACTTTTATATTACTGCTTGTCTTAAAATTTTGGGGTAAAAGATTTCCATTTTTTGTTGGGTGCCATTCTTTTGCAAGAGTGGGGTTCATCGTACATAAATCATTTACGCCTATAAGAGTTTTACCACCAGTACAGTATGGGCAACCACGATTATTACTTGTACGATTGTTAATCGCTGTAAGCCATTCGTGTCCATTTTCGCAAACCCACCAAACCTTTTTCCCACTACCGAAAGTAACTTCATTGGGTTTTAATTTCTCATTTTTACTTTTATGCCATTCTTTCGCAATTTTGGGATAAACAGTAGCTAAATCGTTGTATCCAGTTAAAACAAAATTCCCAGAGCAGTAGGGGCAACTTCTGCCACTTGCTCGTGAGTTGATTTGGGCAAGCCACTCGTGTCCTTTATCGCATTTCCACCAAATTTTTACACTTGAATGTGGTAAAAACATTTTAGGCGTAAGTGCGCCATTTTTATCAGTATTCCATTCACTTGCAATTTCGGGATATGCATTAGCAAGAGAATTTTTTTCAAACTCTATTAAGTATTGCTCTAATATTGCATTTTTGTCTTTCTCTGTATTGACTAAATTGGAATAATCAGAACAGTATCCTTGTCTTTTTGAATAGCGTTCAAGTATATTAAGCGTTTCAATGATAGCGTGGTTTAGGCTTTCATAACTATTGGCATCTTGAATAAATACTTTTTCATTAGAAGTATTTTCGTTTTGACTTAAATTTTCAACTATGCGTATTAAATAAATGTCATTATTTCGGCATATTTCATATTTTTTCTTTTCTTTGTTAATGGTTTTATCTGTATGCCACGCTTTTCCGTCGTACTCAATGCCAACTTTTATGCTTGGAATGTAAACATCAATTTCCATTGAGTTCTTGAATATTTTCGTATAGCCATTGACAGCGTCCGTATAAATCGCTTTAACATAAAAGAATACTGCTTGCTCCGGGAATGATGTTTTTAATCTATATCTACAAATAGGACAACCTCTGCCATTGTAGCGGTTATTTATTTTTGCTTCCCAAGAGTGCCCATATTTACATTTCCACCAAGCCCTTTGGTTACTTTGTGAACCCAACAAAGAAGGGGTTAATGTGTTTCTTTCCCAGTCCCATTCTTGCATAAGGCGGTCAACACTTGATAAGGTTTCTGTGATTTTTCTTGCCATAGTAACTTTATTATAACAAATATTATGCTGTTTTTCAACATATCACTGTATAATAAGTTTCATTTGAGATATTAATATTCAGCTTTGTTAAATTAAAGACTTGGACAAAACAGTTGTTCA
>CAZHDH010000148.1:0-2744 GCA_964531245.1 uncultured Bacteroides sp.
CGGCACAGGTGCCGCTGGGGAAGGCGGCGTTTTCCTGATTTGCACCGGGCACCACCTCGCCGTTGTCCAGAGCTATGGCTGCTCCCTAGTTGAAGTGAGAATAAGGGGCATAAGCGTGCGAGGTGTATTCACGCGCAACGTCGACAAGGTGTTTTTCCTGCGCGGTGAGCTCGTCATACTGCAGGGCTTCAACCGGCACTGTTATATCGAATTTTTTCATTACACAAAATAAAATATGAAAAACGCACCGGGTATGGCTCGCTTCAATATGCAAAGGTAAGATATAAAGTTGAAAAAGCCAAATTCCACCCCGAAAATCGGTCAAAGAGAGCTGAAAAGGGCGCTACGGGGGGCTGAAAATCATTTTTTTTGTCTAAAATTTTAATATTTCCGAATTTTGAGCTATTTTTGCACCTTGAAATATAAACCTGTCAATAAATCACAAATCAGATATGGAAAACAACGAGCCCCAAAACCAGCTCGCCGCCGAAGTGGCCGAATCACACGACATCGTATCACGCGCAAAAGCCAATAGCAAACTCATCCTTGGCCTTTCGGTGTTCATCCTCGTAGTAATCGTAGCTATCTTCGTATGGTTCTTTGTAGCCAAGAGCGGCAGCCACAAAGCCGACGAAGCTATCGGCCGCGCAGATGTAGCACAGAACGATTCTGTTGCCCTTGCCCTCTATAAAGAAGCAGCAACCAAAGGTTATAAGAGCGGCAACCGCGCCAAAGTCGAAGCCGCCATCATCCTGTATCAGGACGGTAAATATCAGGAAGCCCTTGACTATCTCAAAGACGCTTCGCTCGACGATAAAGTAGGTGCAGCCGGCGTTTACACCCTCATGGGCGACTGCTACGTAAACCTCAACCAGTATGAAGATGCTGCCAAGGCTTACAGCAAAGCTATCAGCAAAGCCGACAAAAACCCCGTGGTGGTGCCCATCATCCTGGTCAAGCAGGCCAACGTGTACCGCGCCCTCAAGGATTACAGCGCTGAATACAAGGCCCTGAACACTCTGGTCGAGGATTATCCCCAGTTCGTTCAGACCTCGCAGACCGACTATCGCAAATATTACGAACGCGCCAAAGCCGCTGCCGGCAAATAATCAGGCACGTTAAAATCAACCCTTTATAAAGGGAGTGTAGCGGATTGGAACGATCCGCTACACTCCTTTCTTTATGATGAACGACAAGCAAGAACGCCTATACGAATTGGCACACGCTCCATTGGGACGCCTCCTGTGGAAATATTCGCTGCCCAGCATCGTGGGGATGCTGGTAATGGCATTATATAATGTGGTAGACCGTATATTTATCGGTCAGGTCGTGGGCCCCGAAGCTATTGCGGGCATGACCATCACCTTCCCCATAATGAATATCACCACGGCCATCGGGGTGCTTGTGGGCGTAGGGGCATCGGCCCGCATATCTATTGCCATGGGCGAGGGCAACAGCACTCTGGCCGCCCGCATCCTGGGCAATGCAGCCACACTCACCATAATCAACGGCGCAGCCTACATAGCCCTGATCGCGTGGCAGCTCGCCCCGCTGCTGCGAATGTTCGGAGCCGGCGACATCACCCTACCCTACGCCTATTCCTATATGATATGGGTGCTACCGGGGCTGCTGCTCACCAATATCACCTTCGGGCTGAACAATGTGCTGCGCGCCACGGGGTATCCTCTCAAAGCTATGTTCACCATGCTAATAGGAGCTGTGGCCAATGTAATTCTCGACGCTATCCTGGTGCTCTGGCTGGGCTACGGCATGGTAGGCGCGGCAATTGCCACAGATATATCTATGGCCGTGTCGGGATGGTTTGTGGTGTCGCATTTCCTGAAGCGCAATGTGAGCCTGCGGTTCGAGCGGGGCACCTTCAAGCTGTGCGGGGGCATCGTTATGGGCATTATCTCGATTGGCATAGCACCCTCGCTGATCAATGTGGCCTCGTGCTTCATCAACGCCATAATCAACCACGCCCTGCTGGAGTACGGCGGCGATATGGCAATCGGAGCGGCCGGCATATTTGTAACTGCAAGTTCGCTCATGGTCACGATCGTGCTGGGGCTGTGCATGGGTCTGCAACCCATCCTGGGCTACAACTACGGCTGCGGCAACATCTCGCGCCTGCGCCGCGCCTTCCTGCTCGCCACCGGCGTGGCCACCGTGATTTGCATTGTGGGATCATCGGCGGCTATGGCATGGCCGGGAGTAGTGGCCCGGGCGTTCACATCATCTGATTTCTTGATCGCCCAGACCGTCACTTGCCTGCGACACTCGCTTTGGGCATTCTCGATAGTAGGATTCCCGATCGTGGCCACATGTCTTTATCAGAGCATCGGCGCACCGGTGCAGTCGCTCATTCTTTCGCTGAGCCGACAGGTGATTTTTCTGATACCCCTGATGCTGTGGCTTCCCGACCACTATGGTGTGGAGGGTGTATGGCTCTCATTTCCGCTGAGCGACATCTTGGCGTTCATAGTAGCGCTCGCATTAGTAATCCCGACATTGAGCCGAAAACCCGCACCAAATACACCAAAAAATTAGCCAATACAGACTATTTTCATTTTTCTTGAAAAAAAGTTGCCGAAATATTTGCACGGAACAAAAAAAGGCCCTAACTTTGCACTCGCAATCGGGACACAACCGATAGCCTCTCCACCAAGGGTTAGAGAACTCAAATAAACGGTGTGGTAGTTCAGCTGGTTAGAATACCTGCCTGTCACGCAGGGGGTCGCGGG
>CAZHDH010000149.1:0-2690 GCA_964531245.1 uncultured Bacteroides sp.
GAGTAAACTGAAAAATGCTTTACTTTTTCAGTGCCCTCGCGAACATCGCGAGCTGTTTTTATTTCACTGACATTCAAGATAATTCCCCGCTCAGAAACGCCCTGCACCTTCCGGGTGCGCACACATTTTTTTGAGGGATGTAAATAATTTCGGGACGAAAATAGCTTGCAATTCCGAAAATATTACTAAATTTGCACGCATAAAGCAATAACTGAATAACTCACTCTAAAAACAAGAAATCATGGCATACGTAATCACTGACACTTGCGTAGCATGCGGCACCTGCCTGCCCGAATGCCCCGTAGAAGCTATCTCTGAAGGCTCTATCTACAAAATCGATCCCGATACCTGCATCGAATGTGGCTCTTGCGCAGCTGTTTGCCCCACCGATTCAATCGAAGCTCCCAACTGATTCCTAACCAAATAGGATCGCAAACCGAAGCCCGCCCCACGGCGGGCTTCGCTGCGTCTATGTAGCGCGTCAGCTGCACCGGGGACCACCCGTCCGGGGCGTGAGGGGAAAGCCAGAGGGGTCACCCCATTTCTTGCGCGCTCCATTGGAGGGTGGGCCTCCCCTGTGCTTGTCAATATAAATTATGCAGGAGCAGACTATAATTTTCCCACATTTCGATGTTTTGTATCTATCTTGTTGTCTGACGGGCTGCTCTGTGTTGTAACTTTGCATCAAAAACAAAAAAATTACCGCCATGCAGATAGTATTACAAGAAATGTGGGTTCGCCACATCAATCGTTTCTCGGAACGTATGCGCGGCCGTCTTTACGCCGCACTCATCGCCTATATGACCGAAGGCACTGAAATCCCTGAAAAACTTATGCCTTATCTTGGCATAATCCTCGACCTAATGGCCGAGGCGGACACGACGCACCCTCAATCCGCCGACAAACCACCGGTCGACCCCCTCGAACAGCGATTTCTCGACCAATTTATGGATGAACTCGCCGATGCGTATTCAAACCAGTATAAAGTTGAGCCGGATAAAATGAACTCAATTATAAATGGAATTTTCACTCACTGGCAGGATCCTGAGCAAAACGGCGGGCGACCAGTGCGCCATAAGGATGCCAATGAATTCTTCGGGCGTATGTCTGATTCACTGGATCAGGAACTCGCTGCCCGGGGGTATAATGACCGACGTGCTGAAAGATGTTAGAGCAGCTGAAGTAGCTTTGCCGACGAATCGTTTGCCAAAAGAGACCGGTAAAAAGACACTACCTGTCTTACCTTTCAAAAATCACAATGGCCCCCGTCGGCGTTTTTTGGGGAATTTATTTGGATAGAGCCGATATTTCTGTTATATTTGCAGTGCTAATCAAAAATTATCCTTATGGCCAAAATAAAAGGAGCTGTTACCATCGACGACAACCACTGCAAGGGCTGCGAGCTGTGTGTTGTGGCGTGTCCCACTGATGTGCTGATGCTCCAACCGAAAGAAGTCAATGACCGCGGTTATCACTTTGCTTTTGTAGCAAATCCGGACGCCTGCATCGGCTGTGCCTCATGCGCAATGGTGTGTCCCGATGCCTGTATCGAAGTATATCGTGTAACCGAGAAATAAGATTCCCCCGCTATGCAAGAAGATATACGATTAATGAAGGGTAACGAAGCGATCGCCCACGCTGCCATACGCTATGGTGCCGATGCTTATTTCGGTTATCCCATCACCCCGCAAAGCGAGGTGCTTGAAACTCTTGAAGACGAAATGCCCTGGGAAACCACCGGTATGGTGGTGCTTCAGGCCGAAAGTGAAGTGGCCGCCATCAATATGGTGTATGGCGGTGCCGCAACCGGCAAAGCGGTGATGACATCGTCATCGTCGCCCGGTGTGAGCCTCAAGCAGGAGGGCATTAGCTATATCGCAGCTTCCGAGCTGCCTGCCCTGATTGTAAATGTGATGCGCGGCGGCCCCGGTCTGGGCACTATTCAGCCCTCGCAGGCCGACTATTTCCAGGCCACCAAAGGCGGTGGTCATGGCGACTATCACCTGATCGTACTCGCCCCCGCCACTGTGCAGGAAATGGCTGATTTTGTGGCTCTCGGCTTCGACCTTTCATTCAAATATCGCACTCCGGCAATGATTTTGGCCGACGGCATCGTGGGTCAGATGATGGAAAAAGTGGTACTGCCACCCCAGCGTCCCCGCCGCACCGACGATGAGGTTGCCCGCCAATGCCCGTGGGCCGTCACCGGCAAACGTGGCCGCGGACACCGCAACATAGTTACTTCGCTGGAAATGGATTCGCCCAAGATGGAGGAAAACAATCTGCGTTTCCAGCGCACATACGCCCAAATCGAAGAAAACGAGGTGCGTTTCCAGGAATACTTCTGCGACGATGCCGAATATCTGATTGTGGCATTTGGCTCTGTGGCCCGCATCTGCCTCAAAGCTATCGAGGATGCCCGCGAGCGCGGTATCAAGGTAGGCCTGCTGCGACCCATCACCCTGTGGCCCTTCCCCACCAAGGAAATTGAACGCCTGAGCAAGCAGGTAAAAGGAATGCTGGTGGTGGAACTCAACGCCGGACAAATGATCGAGGACGTGCGTCTGGCCGTCGAGGGCCGAGTGCCGGTGCGCCATTATGGTCGTATGGGCGGTATGATTCCCAACCCCGCCGAGGTGCTCCAAGCACTTGAAACAGAAATTATTAACCCCGCCAATAAATAAACGAGC
>CAZHDH010000150.1:0-2642 GCA_964531245.1 uncultured Bacteroides sp.
CCTTACGCCGACCTTCCTCCAGACATTCGGCGACCTCGGCACTGACCTCAACAGTCACCAGTCGCCCATTGTAGTTGATGGTAATTTCCATCGTCATTTCCTCCGTTCAGTTTTGTTGGGGACTGAACGGAAACAGGAGGTGAGCGACACCTTGGCCGGAAGTATAGTTCTGATTGAAATGCAAAAGCGCCCAGACGGTGCAAGACCGTTCGGGCGCTAGGGGTAATTTTATGAGCCGTCAGGAGGTGACGGTTTTCGCAAGTATAGGCAGAAGTCACTGCTGTAGGGGACAGGCTTTTTTTGATAAGCGCCTATCTGTGGATATGCAGTATCGTAATCGCATAGCGGCATCCTCCTATATGCCGCCAAATAGCAGAAAAACGGCGGCTTTGAAAATTCAAAACCGCCGTCAGAAATAGTTTTGGACATGGATAATCGGTCTGCCCAGCAGCGGTTTTTACTTTTCTGCCGCTGGGCAGACGATTTTCAGCTTATCAAATTGTTTGCTTTTTTCGCCGGGTAGAGATCAAAACGTACAATGCAAACCATGCAATACAGTGGATGGCCAGAATACCAACATCTTTCATCGCTGTCCCCATGCTTTCACTGGACAGGGCCATGATACCCTCAAAGGCGGGCTGGGATGGCACAAGGTTACAAATTACAGCCAGCGGCCCGCTCACCCCTATTAAGGCGCATACAATCGGCACAGCGATAAACAACAGCATGACGATTTTGATGTAGACCACTCCAACCATCAGGCTTTCGGAGAACTTGCCGATAAACAGTCCAATCAGCGCGGCCACAAAGGAGGACAGAACGATCAGCACCAGCATGATCCACACATTCTGCCAGGATAGTCGGAAACAGATCATTGCTGTTACGATAGAGGATAGACTTCCGCAGAGAAAACCCACTACAACCTTCTGCAAGATATACTGGCTGGGTGTCATGGGCAGGATTTCATTAACAAAAGCCACGCCGTCCTCCTTTTCGGAGATAATGTTCATAGCATTGAACGTACAGCCCATGAACATGGCGACAATCAGCACAGCAGGAATGAAAATACCCTGGAGACTTCCCAAAATGTCAGGCCGCTCCAATATCTGGACTTCTATTTGCCCAGCGTCCTCCCGTTGTTCATAGAGGGCCGGGAGTGTAACTGCCGCTTGCCGAAAAATATCCAGTTCATCCCCGGCAATTACTGTTTTGATACTCGCTCCGTCAGCCTTCACGCCAATGACATTGGTGGACGGTTCGTTGATAGCGGCGGTTAGTTCCTCTGCTGTTTCATAGAATGTCACCGGGCCATACCGCTCCAGCCATGCAATAGTCTGTGTGGACAGGTCGTTTTCCAGTACGCCGAAGTGGTGTTCCCCCAGGCTGGACAAGTCGATAGACCCCATAAAATTCAGTGCCACAGCGACCACAATGGGCAGCAGGAATGTCATCAGACAAAACTTGTCTTTCAATACGCTTTTCAGCTGGAATTTCAAGCCTTTCATCCATCACCCCTCCTTTCCCATTTCCCGGCGGAACGCAAACTGCACGGCCAGGAACAACAGCACGATTGCAAGTGCAGAGCCAACATAGTAGACCGGTGAGACAGTCGCTCCGAAATAGGCGTTTTTCAGTCCCATGTAGACGTGATAGAATGGATGGAAATTGATCCAGTCAAACTTTACCGATGTGTTGGCAGACAGAAACACGGGCGTTGCCGCAAAAATGGCGATGATAAGATAGGCCAGTGTGAACTGACGGAAGTCCTTCAGCAGCAGCGCGCAGAGCAGTCCAAACAGAGCCATGACCAGTGACAGGATAGCGGTCTGGAGCAGGACGGCGGGCAGCAGCACTACTCCGTTGGAAAGTCCTACATTCAGCAGGGTCAACAGCACCGCAAACACAAGGTCAGAGAGTAGAAACACAGCCAATTTGGACAGGAGAAACAAATTTCTCCGCAGCGGGAGAATGGCGTGGACACGAATGACGCCCATGCCTTTTTCCTTAAATAGCACAGCGGCGATACCCAAAAATCCCACAGCCGCCAGTTCAAAAAACAACAGTTCGCAAGTGATCTCTTTCCTGGCCTTTTGCTCTGGCGTGTTAGTCCCAATGACCTCTGGGGTGCTATTGGCAGAGGGTCGCAGCAGGGACAGGGCATAGTCCGCCCGGTGGCGGTCAACGTGTTCCGCTCCTGCGTAAAGTACCACCCGTACATTTTCAGCACTGGCATCCAGTCCTACGCCGTTGGTGTCAGTCAGCAGAGCGTCATTCATGGCCTCCATAGACGGAACAGTATGTACCAAGGACGATACTTCTGCCTGTGTTCCAGCAGGGTCATACAAATACACGTTGTAGGGCGGCATCTGCATAAAACGGATATAGCCCAGGTTCACATACGCCGTATAGAGGGCCAGAAAGCCTATCGCCATCAGGAAAAACTTCCCTGATACCAACATCCGGCAATCCTTTTTGAACAGGGCGCAAAAGCCTTTCCACATCAGGACAGCCCCCTCCCCGTGTACTGAATGAACATATCCTCTAAGGTCGGTTCCTGGGAGTGGATACTAATGATCTCGTCATGGGCGAAGGGAATACCTGCCTCCAATTCCGGAGCCTCAACGGTTTTCGTTTCTCGTTGT
>CAZHDH010000151.1:0-2600 GCA_964531245.1 uncultured Bacteroides sp.
GGTGCGCTCGCGCGAGGCGCGCAGCCATATCACGCGGCCGGCGGCAAGCATCTGCTGCTGATTGTCGCCGTGGCAGGGTGTGCCGCCACCACAGGCAATGATCACGGGCTGCTGGCGCCCATAGTGTTCGGCTATGACGCAGCGCAGCGTGTCGGCCTCGAGCTCGCGGAAAGCCTGCTCACCGTAGTCGTTGAAATATCGGGCTATGGAGCATCCGGCCAGGCGCTCTATCTCGGCATCGAGGTCAATGAACATAACCCCGGCACTGCCTGCAAGGGCTGTGCCGAGGGTTGTCTTGCCACAGGCCATATAGCCTGTGAGGAATATGAGATTTGAGGAGGTCAATTATTTGTTCTGGGCTTTCAGGAGGTCGCGGATCTCGGTGAGGAGTTCTTCCTGTGTGGGGCCGGCAGGAGCGGCGGGTTCTTCTTCTTTCTGCTTGCGCATCTTGTTCATCACCTTGATTGCAAGGAAGATACAGAATGCGATGATGAGGAAGTCAACGATGGTCTGGACGAATGCGCCCCAGGTGATGGCAACCTCGGGAGTGATGACCTCGGCGGTGGCACCGTCGACCACAGCTTTTTGGATCACCCATTTGAATTCCGAGAAATTCATGCCTCCGGTGAGCACACCGATGCCGGGCATGATAATGTCGTTGACCAGGGATGTTACGATTTTGCCGAACGCGCCGCCGATGATCACACCGACTGCCATATCCACGACATTACCGCGCATTGCAAAATCTTTGAATTCAGAAAGAAGTTTCATTATGATGAATTTAATAAGGTGAGTTTAACGTTTACATTTCAACGTTTTGCGTGGCCAAAAGGTTCACGCGGCGGGCGATTATTATTTCCATAGCCCAACCACGCGCACTGTCTGCACGGGCTGCATGGGGTCGTTGGTAATCACGGTGACGGTGGCATTGAGCAGGGCGCCGGGCGAGCGCGAGGGGTCGACCGTCACGCCTATATCGGCGCTTTTGCCTTTCTTGACCGCAGGAGCCTTGAGCGGAGCGATGTCCACGGCATCGTCGGTGGAATAGACGCGGCGGATCTCCAAGGGCGATTTTCCGGCGTTTGAGATGGTGATTACGCCGCTCACGGGGCCGGCGGCGCGGTCGATCTCGCCGAGGTCAAGACGCGGGGGCACGGCGGCGATGGGCGATTTCTCGAGCTTGTCGGGGGTGATGTTCGAGAAGTCCTCGGCCAGGGTCAAGCTCACCGGCAGGGTGAATTGCGTGCCGTCGTCGATGGCAAATGTCACGCTATCGGTCACCAAGCCGTAGAGGGGGCAGCGGGTCGATGTGACGTAGGTGATAAATGTGGCCTGCTCGCCGGCACCGATGGTGTCGGGGCTTACGATCACATCGAGCCATTTGGGGGCGGCGGTCATGGTGATCGACATGGGGGCGTCGCTCTGGTTGTAGCCGTCGAAATATGCTGTTTTGAGCTTGCCTTTGGTCACTTCGCCCAGCATCATGGCGGGTTTGGCCATTTTGAGGCGGCCGAAGTCAATGGGATAGCGGCGCGCGATGGTGGCATCGTCGCCTATCACCACGCCTTTGATGTCCAGGCGCACCTTGGAGGGCTTGGCGTTTGTCTCCACATACACTTCCTTTTTGAAGCGTCCGGGGCGGCCCTGGGGGTCGAAGCTCACTTCGATAATCGAGGAATCGCCGGGAGCGATGGATTTGCGCGCATACCGGGGGGTGGTGCATCCGCAAGTGGCACGGGCGCCGGTGATGGCCAGCGGCTCGGTGCCCACGTTAATCAGGGTGAAGCGGCAGGTGGCCAGGCCGTCGTCCTCGGCAATAGCGCCGAAATCGTGCACCGTGGCGGGGAAATAAGCTCCGGGCTGCGCTCCGGCAATCAGGGCGCACAAGCAGGCTAATATAATAATGTATAATCGGGTCATGCTGCAAAATTAGCAAATCATAACGTGCCCTCCAAATTTTTAGGCGTAAAAAAAGCCGGACACGCGGGGTGTCCGGCTGATATTGAGGTGAATAAGGTATTATTCAGAGCACTTGGCCACGATGTATTCGCGGTTGAGGCGGGCGATGTTGCTCAGCGAGATGTTCTTGGGGCATTCAGCTGCGCAAGCACCGGTATTGGTGCAGTTGCCAAAGCCCAGCTCGTCCATCTTGGCCACCATAGCGCGGGCGCGACGTTTGCGTTCCACCTGGCCCTGGGGCAGGAGTGCAAACTGGCTCACCTTGGCCGAAACGAAGAGCATAGCCGAACCATTCTTACAAGCAGCTACGCATGCACCGCAACCGATACAGGTGGCAGAGTCCATAGCCATGTCTGCGATCTCCTTGGAGATGGGGAGCGAGTTGGCATCCTGAGCGCCGCCGCAGTTGAACGACACATAGCCGCCTGCCTGCTGGATTTTATCGAAAGCGGAACGGTCGACCATAAGGTCGCGGATCACGGGGAAAGCAGCCGAGCGCCAGGGTTCGATGGTGATAGTCTCGCCATCCTTGAACTTACGCATATGGAGCTGGCAGGTGGTGATACCCTGCACGGGGCCGTGGGGGTGACCGTTGATATAGAGCGAGCACATACCGCAGATACCTTCGCGGCAGTCGCTGT
>CAZHDH010000152.1:0-2516 GCA_964531245.1 uncultured Bacteroides sp.
CCACTTTCGTGCCTTTTTCCACTTCGCCCGCCACAACGCTGAAGGTCGGATTGTTGGGGTAAACGTTATAGCCCGCGCTACCGCCATTGGACGATATCGCGTCACCCTTGATGGCCACGGCGCGGATCTTCAACGCCCAAACGGCGTTTTGCTTAACCAACATGTCTTCCGTCAGTTCGAAAGGTTCCGTGTATTTCAACGCGCCATCCTTAACCGATACGGGATAACCGTCTTTGTCCATATTGAAAGGTGCGGTACCGTCGGCGGTGTAGTAAATCTCAGCACCTTCGGTGGCGCACGTAATCGTTACCTTATCGCCCATGTGTACATTGGCATCGTTGCCCGGCGTGATAACCGGGATGGCCACCTCTTCAACCGGCCCTTCTTCGGCCTTTACCGTAAACTCTTTCGTGGTAACCTCAGACCAGGTAAGCGTGCCATCAGCGGCAATCAATACCGCAGCCGCCGAAATGGAAACCTTGGCACCCGGGGTTGTCCCGCCCAATTCCTCCAAAGAGGGCTTCATGGATTTATAATACATAGAGAACCGAGACAACGTGGAATTTTCCTCTGCATCCAATTCTTCCTCTGTTTTGAGCTTTGCAAAAGTTGAGCTTTCAACATCGTAATAAATCTTGGCGCCCGTGGTGGTGGTCGAAATCTCGATTCCATCATCCATTCCTATTGCCCCGCCGTCAGGGTTGAACGTAGGAGCTTCCGGCTTGTCGGGCGTAACCACCTCATCCTCCTTAATAGTGAACGACACCGTCACAACCTCCGACCAAGTAACATTGCCGTCCTCATCGATAGATGCCGTGGCTGCATTGTAGGTTTGTGCAGCACTGATGGTGAAAGGTTTTTTATATTCGTTGGCAGCATTTTGTGCAGCAAAACCATTTTTGCCATTAGCCTTCAAAGCCGAATCCGTCTTTATGCTAGTGAGGTCTGCTGCAGTTTTGCCAGCATAGTTATAATATATCTTCTTCGGCGTTTCATCCGATTCATAACCGTTCGTCAACGAAATTGTCGAACCTTTCACCACTGCACCACCATTCGGGTTGAATGTGGGGGCGGTCAACGTGGTGGTTGTACCCTCGTCGCCTCCCGTTTCGCCATCGGCGAATGCCGTTCCCATACCGAGAACCAGCATCAAACTCAAAAAGAGCCAAGTCAATTTTTTCATACTTTATTTATTTAATTTTGTTTTAATTATCTATCTACACATGGTAGGGACTCTCTACCCTACGCTTCAAAATGGCCGGCAAAATTAATACAATATACACAATACTCCAAACATTAACAAAACCTTTAACCATCTTTTTATACAACTCATAGGTTGTATTATTCAAAAAAACGATGTATCTTTGTACAAAAATCGGTTTCTATGACTTTTGATGATATTACCGAAGATGGTAGACTGTGGGCTGTCCGCTATGAAGGAGAAGAGGACAATGTTCTTTATTCTTTATTTGACCGCTGGAATGATGTGGTTTGGTTACGCAATTTTTTCAAAGCCAATTCAAAAGACTTGGAAAAATACTTCAAAATTACCAATATCAACGAAGCGATAACCCAAACCATTGATGATAGCGAACAGCTTGAAGCTATCATGATGGATATTTCGCCAGAAGCTAACCTTGATTTGATATTCCGGCCTTTGGAAAACAGCCGTATTGCCGAATGTATTTTGGGAAAAGAAAAGGCTCGGTTGAAAAACTTGATTGGTCATTCCTCCTGGTTACGTATTTATGCCTTGAAGTTGGCGAAAGGCGTTTACATTGTAACCGGAGGCGCTATCAAACTCACCGCCACCATGCACGAACGCGAACATACGGCAGCAGAATTGGTAAGGATAGAGAAGGTCCGAAACTTTTTACTGGATGAAAAAATCATAGACGATGATAGTTTTATTGACTATATCGCAGAACTATAAAACCTCACTGTCATGAAAGCATTGCAAGAAAAACTGTCTGTACATAAATCCATCACACCGTCAAGGTGGAAGGAAAAGGCTTTGGCTCGACATGAGAATAAAGAATGGCTTCGCTATTCTCAACGTATCGCTATGATGATGCTTGACAGAATGGAAGAATTAGAAATCACTCAAAAGGTGGTGGCAGAAAAAATGGGGTGTTCACAACAATACATTTCCCGTGTGCTTAAAGGGACGGAAAATCTGTCTATCGAAACTATCTTTAAAATTGAATCCGCTCTTGATTTGCAAATATTCGAACATTGTGATTCAGCCAAACGCGCAGAACCGAGCTCGCTCGAGCTATGCCGTGGTGCAAAAACGTGTCTTGAAAAGGAATCAATGGTTGCGGAACCTTAAAGTATGGGCTTTGCCGATAAAAACAAAACCCCGACCGGTTGCCCGATCGGGGTTTGCCGTTGTCTACAAGACAACTATCTTAACCAACGTTTTCGTTAAGCCGAAGGCAGAGGCGAGGCTTCTTATTTCACAATCACGCGCTTAACGGTTGCACGGCCTTCGCCCATGATGCGCACGAAGTAGA
>CAZHDH010000153.1:0-2500 GCA_964531245.1 uncultured Bacteroides sp.
ATGCCTGCTCGGAGGCTTAGAAGGTAAACATAGCGCTGAGGTTGGCGCGCTGGGCGCGGCGGTGGGCACCTGAGAAGTTGTGGCGCACGCCCCAGTCGTATTCTGTGGCGACGGTGAAGCGGGGTGTGATGCTCCAGAATATGTTGGCACAGGCGAACATTCCGTATTTATATTCGTAGGGACCCACAGGGTGATCGGGGAGCAGGCGTGTCTGGCTTACTGATACACTGGCGAAGATTTCGGGTCGGAAATTGTATTGCGCACCGAGACACCACCCGAGCGATCGCGGGGCATAAAGTTGGCCGTCGGTTTTGGGATTATTGATTAAGTCGTATGTTCCGAGCATAAGGTCACCACCCAGACCGGCATATCCGCGGCCGTAGTTGGCAGTGAGATAGGTTGTGAGGTGACGTTCTGGATGAGCCACGCCGCTGAGTTGTATTCCCCATCCTGCCACGTTGCGAGTCTTTTGCGCCACGAGGTCGCGGTAAGTCAAGGAGCGGATAATACCGCTGAGACGTATGTGCTGGCCACGCTCCCACTGATATTGAAAGAATGCCGAAGCATCAGGCAGCCAAGACGACGCAGGACGCGCCGATGGATTTATGGCTTCAATGGCAACCGATGGTGTTTCGACAGATACTGCGCCATACCATTTCTGATGCCAGGCGTGCATATACCGGACAAGGACCGATGTGGCCGAGAATTTATTATTGGCACCGCCGGCATCAAGCACGGGCGCTTGTGCACCCGGGTCGGAGAATGTGCTGGTGGCGTAACCCAGGGTCCAGTCGCCCACTATGGCGTAAGCTTTTTTGAGGCGAAAATCAAGACCTTGATAACCTGTGAAGTCGGCCTCGACGTATAACTGATAATCACCAATTATTTTATTGTTGCCGATAGCACGGAGGAATACGTATGTGCCCGAGGGAGTTGTGCCGAAATGGCGCATATTTGAGAGATTGGCCGGGATAGGTATCTGCATAGGAGCAAACATAGTGTTGGGCATCGCACCGCCCCAGTCGTAATAAGCGCGCATACGCACCGCGCCACCGATACCGAGAGTGAAGCCGGCTTCGCGGCTCATAAAGAGGAAATAAGGAGCATCGGGATCGCGGAAGTGTTTGAACTGGTCGTAATAGAAAGTGCTGATAACGCTACGTATTGAGTCGGTTTCGGCCTGGCGTTGTGCCTCGGTGGTGGGGCGACCATCGATCCATACAATTTTGTTAGATTCAACTTTCGAAGCAATCTGATCGTCAACGAGGCTCTGCGAAGCGGCCGAAAAGTAACCGAGCGCAATGGCGACGGCTGCAATAATACCCTTGATTTGCATAATGTGAGGATTTGTTTAACATTCTTAACAGATAATGATGGCAAAAGGTTCGCAGAGATAGGGAAACGCAGCGCGGGCGCACCTTTTTATGATGCGCCCGCGAGCTGTTGTGTTATAAGGATGATTAATAGTTGTCGGGGAAACGTTCAAACCAAGCCTGATCCATACCGCATACGGGGCAACGTTTCGGGGCTGTTTTGCTTTCAACGGTGTAGCCACACTTGCGGCAGTACCATTTTACGGGTTCTTCAGAAGCGAATACTTCGCCTTTTTCTACGCGTTCGAGGAGCTTGAGGTAGCGCTGTTCGTGCATCTGTTCCACTTTAGCGATATTACGGTAGAGGGCAGCGATCTGGGGGAAACCTTCTTCAGCGGCGGTTTCGGCAAACGAAGAGTAGAGGTCGCCCCATTCTTCGCGTTCACCGGCAGCGGCTTCGGCGAGGTTGGTTTTAGTATCGGCAACGACACCGGCGGGATAAGCAGCGGTGATTTCCACCATACCGCCTTCGAGCAGCGAAAAGAACTGTTTAGCGTGGCTGAGTTCCTGGTCGGCAGTGGCGAGGAAAATAGCAGCGATCTGCTCGTAACCTTCTTCGATAGCTTTCTGAGCAAAGAGAGTGTAACGTGAACGAGCCTGGCTTTCGCCGGCGAAAGAAGCGAGGAGGTTATGTTCGGTCTTGGTGCCTTTGATAGATTTCTTTTCCATAATTTTATGTGTAGGGGAGTTTATATTTTCGATAATGTTTGCATATAAAACGCTGTGCGAGGGCAAGTGGTTCGGCAATATCGTAGTTAATAACAGTTAATGTTAGGCCTATTCATATTAACTTTATTTAACTATATATTAAATGGATGATTACATAATATATTGTACATTTGCACGATAATCTACTAAAGTGGGGAATTTCCTGCGAAACAGTTAACAAAACGAAAGGCTGCGGCAAGCGATGGCCGGGCCATACTTCAAGGTTCGACATACAGAATCAATCATCATCCAATAAATATAGAACTGCAATGAAAAAAGTAATCGCATTCATTCTGGCAATGCTGGTGGTAATACCGGCGGCTATGGCGGCAAATCCGGCCAAACAGCTTCAGAAGGCCAAAGACAAAGAACGCAAGGTGGTGCTCAACAACCTGAAGAAAGGCCACTGGGAACTTATG
>CAZHDH010000154.1:0-2484 GCA_964531245.1 uncultured Bacteroides sp.
CTTTTCTGAGATATTGTCTTGCCATAGGGCAGACCTCCTCGTTCTGAAATTTGGTTAAACCTTGATTTCAGAAGCGGAGGTGCGCGGGATGAGTATGGGTGCGTAGAAATGATGGACTCGTCAATGATCGTTGCCGCTGCAAGCGTGTTATTCCATAGCTTTGTGTTGAAGACGAACGGGGCAGAGGGGGTTTTCCAGGTTACAATATTTGAACTCCGGTGACGTTTTTTTGCAGCAGAGGTGAAAGTGTTCGTTTTTTGTCGAGCAAAAGAAGAACGCCGTCCCGTTGCCGGGGCGGCGTCCTTTTTGAAGGTGGGTATTGGGGTTAACGAGTTGAGGCACGTACTTTGGTTATTTTGCAAAACGAGACTTATTTCTGCTGTTTTCGCATCAAAAATAAAAATTGCCGTTGTCCTTTTGATTTGGACAACGGCAATGGGGGTTTGTTTTGTCTTTTTGCCCTGAACCATGCAGGACCATCCCTTTCATATAGAATGGGACTATCCTACAACACGAACCGAACAAAATCCCTACAGAATCCCAACAGAATCGCAACAAATATCGCAAGTTTCGCTATTATACGAGGTGAAGTAGTATCCAAGTGTCTTTACCGTCTTGATATAAATGGGGTGGGCCGGATCTGGCTCTATGGCCTTCCTCAATATGGCGATAGGACTGGAAATACCGTTTATATAGCATCCTTCATTGCCCCATGCTTCTTCACAAATCCGCTCAGCCGATAGGATGACCTTGGGGTTTTCCATGAAATATTTCAGAAGCAGAAATTCTCTGCGGCGCAGTCTTACACTGCGTTCCCTTACACGGACAACATGACGCTTCGGGTCAAGGTAGATATCGCCACGATGGATGAACGAGTCACCAGAATTCTGTTTGTTCTCAGATTGATTATAGAACGTATAGCGACGAAACTGTGCCATGATATGGTCCACGCCCAAATCGATAGGCCACCTGGGATCAATGCATAGGTCTGCACCCGCTTGAACGATGCTTCGGGCTTTTTCGACATTATATTTTTTCAAAAGTGCAATGACTGGAGCAAACGTGAAACGTCGCAGGGCAATGAAGAATTCAGTGCATAAAATGCTATCGGAAAATTCCAGAACGAGAAGGTGAAAGGGCTGTTCTGCGCAAAGATGTGCTACATCCTGCATTGTGAGGGCCATGGTGTAATTAACATCCATTCCACCAAGCCTGTGCTTAAGGGCATGATAATAATCTATGCGAACGTCTAACATCATGACTTGATAGCGCATAAAGCCGCCTTTCTCTCTCTAAGCTTGCATCACTGAGTTATATTATTCGACAAATTTTGCCATTTGAATATGAGGAAGGCGGAGCAGGAAACCCGCCCCGCCTTTGCAGAACTTTTTCATCACCGTTACTGCACCGCTTGCGCCATTGGAGGCGTTCACAAAGCTTTTCTGCCTGATAAATCTTACGCGGACTTGTGCGGCAAGATCAATTCCCGCTCAAACGTGTATTCTTTCCCCCACACTTCCACTGTAATGGGGGTGCTGCCGGTCTGGTTCACAATTTCCACCAGCCCTGGTGTTACAGTTACCGCCAGTTTCTGCCCATTCCAGAGCAAGGTATAGCTCAACTTCTTCCACGCCTTGGGCAGATTGGGACTGATCCGCAGTTTGCCGCCTAGCATCCGAAGCCCGCCAAAGCCCTGCACGACACACTGCCACAGCCCGCCGTAGCTGGCGGCGTGGATGCCCGCGTCGGAGGAGTGGGGGTTCGCGTTGTCCAAGTCGATGAGACAGGCTTTCTGGAACATCGCATAACCCAGCTCTGGATCACCAATGTCGCTGGCCAGAACGGAGTGAGTGGACAGGGACAGGCTGGAGTCGTGGAGGCACCGGGGCTCATAGTAGTCCCAGCTGGCCAGCTTCACCTGATTGGGGAACAGTTCCTCCAGCAGAAGGAACAGCACCATCACGTCCGCCTGCTTAGACACCTGAATCTTCGTGATCTGCTCCTGGTTGTAGTCCTTATAGATGCCGCCCACATGGGCCTGCTTTTTATATTTGGTTAGGTCAATGTCCTGGAGGGTTAGGTAGGTGGAATCCTGGGGCAGAACCCCGTTCTCGTTGGGCTGAGTGAGGAAGATATTGCCTACTTGTTCCGCCCACGTCTGACGCAAAGCGGCAAGGCCCAGCTTCTCGTCCAGTATGGCGTACAGCTCCGGCTTCTCCGCTTCCAGTTGGGCACTGTACTCAATGGCCTTACCAATGGTCCACCAAACGAGGTAATTGGTAAAGGCGTTGTCGTCTACGTGTTCTTTGTACTCGTCCGGCCCCACCACGTCATTGATATGCAGCTTGCTATCCTCACCCGGCTCCAAACGGCTGGCCCAGAACTTGGCGCAGTCCAACATCAGCTCATAGCCGTACTTATCCATAAAGTCCTGATCGCCGGTGCACATATAATACTGCCACACGCCGTAGGCCACGTCGGCGG
>CAZHDH010000155.1:0-1350 GCA_964531245.1 uncultured Bacteroides sp.
CAGGCGGACGGCACGGGCTGCTACGCCACGGTGGACGACCTCGTTTTCGAGATACCGTATCCCTCCGACATCATCGTGCAGAAGTGGAGCGACGTATTGGCGGTGTTGGTGGCGGAATACAACGGGGGCTACGAATTCTCGGGCTACCAGTGGTACCGCAACGGGGAGCCGATGGACGGGGAAACGAGGCCGTATATCTACGTCAAGCCCTACCTGCGTTCCACGGACACCTACGCGGTGCTGCTGGAGCGTGCCTCGGACGGGCTGAAGTTGCAGAGCTGCGGAACAAAGCGCAAGAGCTATCCGAAGGACTTTTCGCTGGAGCTGCGCCCCAATCCCACGACGGCGGGCGAAACGGTGGAGGTGAGCGTAAACGGCAAGCCCGATGCGGAGGGGACCATCGAGGTGTTCGACGGACTGGGCAAGCCCGTGTATCAGAGGGCGTTCCGCAGAAGCCACACGCTGAGGCTGTCCGTTCAGCCGGGCAGTTACGTGGTGCGCGTGCACGACGGCAAGGGCAAATGGACTGCCACGGGAAAACTGCTGGTGCAATAAGTAAGAACTTGTGGAATAAAAGAAAGGAGACGGAATGAAAAGGACTGGAATATACATAATGCTTTTGCTGTTGACAGCCCCGTGGCTGCGGGCGGCCAACACCATAGAGGCGGACACGCGGCGGCACAAACTCTCGCTGATAGGCAAGGGGGGCTTGGGCACGATGCTTTACGGCATGGAAAACGCAAAATACAAGGCAGGAGCCGGTGGAAGCGTGGGCGTGAGCTACGACTTCTATTTTCTGCCCTACATGGGCCTCGGCAGCGGGATTGAGTTTTCTTTTCTGCGTTCTTCCTACCGCGTGGGAGAGCGGAGCTACGCCGTGGCCGCGCAGGACAACGACCCGATGTTCGGGAATGAGCCGTTCACGTTTTTGGTGACGGTGCGCAACGAACAGACGGAGCAACGGGCCGCCTATGTCAATATTCCGCTGATGCTGCGTTTCCGCGTCAAATGGTTTTCTTTCGGGGCGGGTGTCAAGGCGGGTTTTCCGCTTGCGGCAACGTACAGCCGCTTCACGGGCGAATTGAAAACTTCGGGCAAGTTTGAAAAACACCTCGAACCCTTTGAGAATATGCCCGATCACGGCTTTGTGAACGGACAGGCGGTATACGGGAACGGCAGCCTGAAACTGCGCACGGACTGGGCGGTGAGCGTGGATTTTGGCATCACGTTGCGTCCCCAAGGGCAGGGCAAGGGCAAAGGCGGGCGCGTGCCTTTCTTGGAAGTGGGCGTATTCGCCGACTACGGCCTGCGTAACATTCCCCAAGGAGAGGCGGACGGGGCGTATCCGAT
>CAZHDH010000155.1:1360-2468 GCA_964531245.1 uncultured Bacteroides sp.
TTCGGGGTGTCTGCGTCACCACAGCGGTCTGGTTTCGGCCTCGGGCGAACCGATTTCCCTGCACAGCCTCTCGGTGGGCCTCCGTCTTGCGGTGGGGCTGAGTTGGAGATAGAGGAGGGGAGAAAGAAATTTTTTACACAAAACTTGTTGATAACGAAAAAAGAAGTACCTTTGTGCCCGTTTTTCACGGCCGGAGAACTTTCAGGCTTTGTAAAACACAGAAAAGAAAATAGATAACCTTATAAAAACAAACCATCATGAAAAAAGTCATCCTTTTGACCGCTTTGGTTTCGTTCGCGTTCGTAGGTTGCAAATGCAACAAGACCGCCGAAACCTGTGCCAACGAAGAAGTTATTGAAGTAGTAGAAGAGGGCGAAGGCGTTGTTGCCGACACCGAAGTCGTAGAAGCTGCCGAAGCTCCCGCTGAAGTTCCTGCCGAATAATTTTGGAAAGGACTATAAAGAAAAGGGGGTTGCACAACGTGCAACCCCCTTTTTTCGTATCTTGCGGGCCGGAATTCAACACACGTAAAAAACATGGAACCATGAAAAAGATACTCGTTTCCACACTGCTTTTATGCAGTTTTGGGGCTTTTATGCCCATGTATGCCAAGCCCGCCAAGGAGGTGCCTGCCGAACCTCGGGAGCAGGAAGCCAAATGGTTGCTCTATCCCGCTATTTCGCCCGATGGCAAGCAAATCGCTTTCAGTTACATGGGAGATATTTACCTTATGCCTGCGGAGGGAGGACAAGCATTCCGTCTCACCTCGCATCCCGCCTACGACACCCGCCCCGTATGGAGCCCCGACGGACAGAAAATCGCTTTTGCCTCCGACCGTGACGGCGGTCTGAACATTTATGTCACCGGCGTGCAGGGCGGCGACCCCGCCCGTCTCACCACCCATAGCGGTGACGAGATTCCCCTTGCGTTCACTTCGCGCAACACCGTATTGTATCAGGCCGCCGGTATGCCTACCGTGGCCAGCCGTTATTTTCCCGACCATACCTATCCGCAAGTGTATGAAGTGGATCTCGAGGGGCACCGCCCCGCGCTTTTTCAGGCCTCGCCCATGGCCGCCATCAGCCTCAACGCGCGGGGCGACATTCTC
>CAZHDH010000156.1:0-2458 GCA_964531245.1 uncultured Bacteroides sp.
AGGGTACAACGGTTTTCGAGACCGTCCCGATCGACCACTCCGGCATCTTTCCTTTCGGTGGTGCAAAGGTAGCGCCTTTTTTTGGTGTATGCAAATTTTTGGCCGCTTTTTTATCTCCGGGCCTTAAATTGTGCCGCTGAGGTCTATGGTTATTGATACGGGGCAGTGGTCAGAGCCGGTGATCTCGGGGTGGATTTCAGCCGCCTGCAGCGCCGGCGCAAGCCGTTGGGAAATAAGGAAATAGTCGATACGCCAGCCCACATTCTTGGCGCGGGCGTTGCCGCGGTAGCTCCACCAGCTGTAGGCATCGCGGGCGTCGGGATGCAGGTGGCGGAAGGTATCTATGAATCCGCGTGATAGTAGGTCGGTCATTGCCTGGCGTTCCTCGGGGGTGAATCCGGGATTTTTGGTGTTCGATTTGGGGTTGGCCAGGTCGTGCTCAGTGTGGGCCACGTTGAGGTCGCCGCAGATAATCACCGGCTTTTCAGCATCCAGGCGGCACACATAATCGGCAAAGGCTTTTTCCCACTCCATGCGATATGGCAAGCGGGCCAGCCCGCTCTGCGAGTTTGGCGTGTACACATTCACCAGATATGCAGCCCCGAGGTCCAGAGTTACCACCCGCCCCTCGGTGTCGTGCTCCTCCAGGCCTATTCCGCGGGCCACAGTCTTGGGCACGATACGTGTGATGGTGGCTGTGCCGCTGTAGCCGGGACGCTCGGCATAGTCGAAATATGTAGTATAGCCGGGCAGGTTTACCTCCGCCTGCCCCTCGCGTATTTTGGTTTCCTGAATACAGATGCAGTCGGCATCCATTCCGGAAATAATGTTGATGAAATCTTTCCCAAGTATGGCTCGCAAGCCGTTGACATTCCAGGAGATGAGGCGCATAGCTTTAAATATTAGGGTTTTAGAACAAGGCCACCACCTCGGCGCAGATGGCATCGCGGCGCGTTTCAGCAGCGGTGTAGCCTGTAGGATAGAAATATTTTTCGTAATTCAGATGAATAGCCAGGCGTGTATTGCGAGGCAGCGGGGCCACCAGGGTCGTGCCGATGGTCAGGCGATTGCGCCGCGGCTGGTCTTCCTTTATATAGCCGTCGGCGGCGCGGGTGGCAGTGCTATGGGCGGTGGTGCCGTCCATACGCGCCTGCCAGCTCCATTGTTTGAACCACTTAAGGCGCGTAGGTATGTCGTATGACGCCCATACATTATATGCGTGGCAGGTGTTGAAACGATGGTGAGTGTAATGCTTCAAGGCATATTCGCCCTCAAGAGTCAGCGCTCCCACCGTATAGGTCACGGCGGCGTCAAACAGATTGAAACGCACCGAATCCGGAGCGGCCGACGCTGCCGAAATCTCGGCGTGCCAGTGGCCACTGTCCAGTGCAGCCTTGGCCGCCAAGGTGTATTGATTGGTCCAGCTTTTGTGCGCGCCGATGGCCTCGGGGCTGAATGCACCGGCCGTGAACGTAAGCGGCAACCCCGCGGGTTTGAAAGCGCCCTGAGCACCCACAGCTCGCATATTCAATATGTCGCGCGCTATGAATGAGCGATTTACAAAAATATATCGACCGGGAATGCGGAACACGTCGCGCCCGAAAGGCACACGGAATTGTCCGCCCCTCAAGCTCCAACCGCGACCCAACGCGCCCTGCAGATACGCGTCAAGAAAAATAAATTTACCCTGATCGCAGAAATCAGCCTGCAGAAAATACGTCACCGGCGCACAAACATTGCCACGCACACTCAGTCGGGCATTGCGCACAGCCAGGCGCGAATCGCCGGTTTCGGTATCAAGCTCGGCACGCAGGCGAATCACACCGTCAAGTTGAGGTTTATAGCTAAAAGTAGAGTCAGATTGCGCTTGCATCGACATCGCGGCAAGCACCGGCAGCAGGGCAGTCAGCAGTTTCTTAAACATAATGTGATATGATTGACACTGCAAAGTTAGCGAAAAAAAACGGTACAGCCACCACCCACACCAAATAATCGCCCCACCGGCCCCACCGGGAGCCACGCCGCTCTGCTGTGTGGGACACACACTGGCTGGCACCACAAGCACCTCTCTTATCTTTATTTAACCACATTTGGATTATTTAACATAATTTAACTGGGGGGGGTAATTTTCTCCTAAATTTTAATTACCTTTGCGACTGCATATCTGTGCGTCTACAAATTCATTATGGTTCAGTTACGACTCAAAGAAATCCTCCGCTCTAAAGGCCTTAAACAGACCGATTTAGCCCGCGACTTGGGCGTAACCGCAGTGACCGTAAATTCATGGACAACAGGCCGACGGCTACCCACCCTCGAAACCCTCGACCGCATAGCCACCCTGCTCCAAGTGCCAATCACCGAGCTATTCGCCCTGCCATCCATCCCCGCATACACGACAACAATAACAACTATAAATCAATAACCAATTCACACTCACATGAAAAAAATTCTACTCATG
>CAZHDH010000157.1:0-2431 GCA_964531245.1 uncultured Bacteroides sp.
TAAGCTCCCCGGTTTCCCCATCGTGCTCCACGGTTCTTCTTCTGTTCCTCAGGACGAAGTTGACACCATCAATATGTTTGGTGGCAAACTCCCCGACGCTATCGGTATCCCCGAAGAACAGCTCCGCAAGGCTGCTAAGAGCGCTGTTTGCAAAATCAACATCGACTCAGACAGCCGTCTTGCTATGACAGCCGCCATCCGTCGCGTATTCGCTGAAAAGCCCGCTGAATTCGACCCCCGCAAATACCTCGGTCCCGCTCGCGACAACATGGAAAAACTCTACAAGCACAAAATTGTAAACGTACTCGGTTCTGCCGGTAAAGCTGAATAATCAGCGTTTAAATTGCATATCACGCTCCGTCGTGTATCCATTCACGACGGAGCGTTTCTATTTCCTTAAGTATTTTCTATCCGTTTCATTTATCCGTTTCATTCTATGAAAAAACTTTTACTCATTGGTTCCGGTCTAATGGTAGCAGCTGCTGCCACCGCAGACGTGCCGGCACCTGAAACCCTCGGCGAGTTTTACTCGACCAAAATCGCCTCGTCAGGCAAAGTAATCGCAAGTCAGGGCGACGAGGTCTGTGCCTATTACAACACCGACACAAAAGACATCTTCGACTACGAATTTTTCTATCTGGGCAATGGCAACTGCTTTAGCGCCGATGGTAAGATCCTTGTTGGTGTAACTAACGATGTCACACCCGTGTATATCGTCGACGGCGTTATGCAGGATCTATCAAAACTTACAGAACAATATCCCGGACTGAGCTTCGACGGTGTTACGCCCGACGGAACTCGTATCGTGGGTATCGCCACAAATCCATCTACCGAGCCGAACGAAACCATGTATGTGCCCATCTATTGCGACATAAACAGCGACGGAACGCTTGGCGAAATTCAATTCCTCCCCTATCCTAAAAAAGATTTCACCGGTCGCGACATTCAGCGTGCCAAAGCAATCTACATCAGCGATGACGGCAAAACCATCGCCGGCCAGATAGTGGATTATTCAGGTAATTCACTTTATCCTATCATTTACACCTGTAATGATGATAACAAGTGGTCATACACTCTGCCCACACAAAATCTCATCAACCCCAACAAGCGTCCTATCCCGGAATGTCCCGCTGAATTCGACGAACCTATGCCTCAGTATGAAGACTATATGACCGAGGATGAGATCGCCGCTTACTATGCAGCTGTAAATGCGTGGTATGAGACATTTGAGGGCGACTTCCCCGAAGTGGGTTCATTTATGTCACCGGAAGAAGCCGCTGAATACAACGCTGCAGCCGAGGCATATAACGAAAAAGTATATGCTTATATCGATGCCTACAACGAGTATTCCGAAAAGCTCAATGAAATACTTGACGAATCGCTGTTCTTTGCTCAGAATCAGTATGCTATGACTACTGATGGCAAGACCCTGGTGTTGAATGCCGCAGTTCAAGGCGAGGACGACCCCATGTCGTGGTTCCCTGTTATGGATTACCCTGCATATACCCTTGATATCGCAACCGGCGAACTCAAAGAAATCACCCCCCTTGAAAACGGAACATACCCGCTGGTGCGCCAGGTGCTTAGCGATGGTACTATTATCGCTACTGTTCCTGCCGGTTCTTATCCTCCCACCTCCTATGTTGTAGCTCCCGGGAGCAATGAGTTCACACCCTTCATCGACTACTTCGCCACAAAGAATGCAACCGGTGCCGAATGGCTTAAGAAAAATTTCACCAAGACTGTGACTGAAGAAGTTTATAACTTTGAAACTGATGAATTTGATCTGGTCACATACGAAATGATCTTTGACGGCCTCGTAAATGTGAGCGACGACTGGTCTGTAGTATCCGGTGGTACAATGGCATATCTTTACAGCAATGCTTATACCTACGAATCGTATATCATCTACGGTTCAACCGGCGGTGTTGGTTCTGTAAGTGCCGATGCTCAGGTTGTAAGCAAAAAATTCTACAACCTCAATGGTATTGAAGTCAAAGAACCCTCGTCCGGTCTTTACGTCGAGCGCACTACATTCTCTGACGGTACAAGCGTTGCAACTAAAAAGGTTGTGAAGTAATCACAATCGGTGAATATAAAAGAAATGTGGAGCCGGGGACGGCTCCACATTTCTTTTATATTCCAATTTTTTGGGATTTCTGTATACCTCAATTCTAATTATTTTTTGTAACTTTGCAAAGTATTTCAAAGACACGTAACAATGAAGATAGGTAATATAGATTTAGGTGAACGCCCGGTGATGCTTGCTCCTATGGAGGATGTGACAGATGAATCGTTCCGCTTGATTTGTAAGGAATTAGGCGCAGATATGACCTATACTGAATTTGTTAGTGCCGACGCTTTGATACGCAATATCCAGGCCACCACCCGCAAGCTCACAATCTCTGATGCCGAACGCCCCACTGCCATC
>CAZHDH010000158.1:0-2366 GCA_964531245.1 uncultured Bacteroides sp.
CGCTCGACGAGTGGATCGAAATCGCTAAATACTACTCCACGCCGGGCAGCAGTACCTTCATCAACGGCGTGCTGGACAAGATCGTCGCCTCGCTTTCCGAGCAGGGCCGTATCCGGAAATCCGGTCGCGGATTGATTTAGCGGGATATGCGCCGTGCTCTCCTTTTCTGTGGGGTCGCCCTTTGGATGTGCGCCTGCGTTTCGCGCCCTGCGGCCGTCGAGCGCAAGGGCAGGGGCGTCGTTCTGACGGACTCGCTGTTCGAATACGGCAGTTGCGACACCATGCGGCTGGGGCGGCTGCATTCGGGCGAAATAGCGGTTTCCCGGCTATGGATCGCCAATCGTGCTTCGCGGCCCGTTGTGATTTCCTCGTTCGACCGCAGTTGCGGATGCGTCGATTTTGCATTCGAAGAATCCCCCTTACTGCCGGGAGAAACCCGCGAATTCAGCCTCTCGTTCGATTCCCGCGGCTTGCAGGGCTGGCAGTTCAAGAACCTCGACCTGCATTTCTCCGACTCCTCCCGTCCCCTGCGCTTTTTCATCGACGTCGAGGTAGAGTAGAAGAATGACTTATCTCGGTTGAAATTACAGATTCTGTTCAATATTTAGTATTTTGGATAATAAATATGTCCCAAAGTCTTGATCCAATCGTATTTTATCCGCACCTCGTTGAAGCGCTCCTAATGTTTTTCCTCCGTTGTGTGTGATATTGAGATCGAATGTTTCGATATATTCTTGGACGATATCTCTAATATACAATTCTTTGGTGTGCCATATTTTTCCAAATTTCGGGGTCATATTTTCAGTTTCAACATACCAAGGCCAGCGATCTTGATCGTTTTCGGTATAAAAGGGGAGGGTGCTTAAAACTTTGAAAGCGGATATGATTTTTCTTGCTCCAACAGCATATGAAATTATAATATCGTCTTTTCGAACGGCTGTGGGGCGCTTTGCAAAATATTGTTCGCTTTCTGCGGAGTAGTCTCCATCATACACTCCCTGTTCAGCTGTGCCTATGGGTTTCAGGAAAATACGTGTATCGGAGGATATTGAGATGCAGAATCTATGTCTGAAGACAATATCATTGATGTTTATTTGGGGCGCAGAAGTCGATTCTGTAATGGGATTGGTGTTCTCGTATTCAGTTATCCTCTGTTGAATTTCATAGACCATGTCGTTTGTTAGTTCATATCTGTTTGTTATGGATGAGATATCTTGTTCGATTTTTGTGATTGACTCCATATCATCAAAATGACATCCCCATTCATGATTACGGAGAAGTCCATTGTGTGTGAGATTTGCTGATGTAATGACGGCATTGATAGGTACCCCGTTGGATTTGAATATGTATATTTTCCCATGCAATGCGTTGTCTATAATTATTTTTGTATCGATGTTATACTTAATTGCAGCCGAGTTCAATGATTGTAATGATTGCGTTTTACTGAAAATTTCCGACTCTTTCAATGTTGTCATCAATATAATACGACGAATCGTTCTATGATTTGCTATCTGTTGTATAAATGGAGTAAAATCTGCGAAACAGAACGGACTGGCAATAAATATTTCATCTGCAGATGAAGACATATTTATTATTGCTGAATAATGATTGTTAGAGGATAAATTGTTGATAATCTCCATGATTATTAGAAAATAAACATTTGCAAGATTCGGGAATAACGTATAATATGTCCGATGAGATGTTGAAGTGACGGAGAAGAGGAAAGTTGATTGGGTTTAATATGAAACCGCCGCTCTTTCAAAGAGCGGCGGATTTCCGTGAACCCGCTGGGGCTCGAACCCAGGACCCCAACATTAAAAGTGTTGTGCTCTACCTGCTGAGCTACGGATTCTCCGTGTTCCAATCGGGCGCAGTCGCCTTTTTGGTGGTGCAAATGTATGGATTATTTTTGTTTTACCAAAATAAAACGATATTTTTGTGTGTGTCAAACGACGGATACGAACTCAAAATCATAGAATCTTTATGTGTAGAGCTTTAATTATCGGTGCCGGGGGCGTCGGCACGGTCGTCACCCAGAAGATCGCCGCCAACCCCGTCTTCTCGGAGGTCATGCTCGCCAGCCGCACCAAGTCCAAATGCGACGCCGTGGCTGCGGCTATCGGCGGCGGCCGCGTCAAAACCGCGCAGGTCGATGCCGACAGCGTCGCCGAGCTGTGCGAGCTGTTCCGCGCTTTCAAGCCCGATATCGTCGTCAACGTCGCCCTCCCGTATCAGGACCTCACCATCATGGATGCCTGCCTCGAGTGCGGCTGCAACTACCTCGATACCGCCAACTACGAGCCCAAGGACGAGGCCCATTTCGAGTATTCGTGGCAGTGGGCCTACCAGGATCGGTTCAAGGCCGC
>CAZHDH010000159.1:0-2342 GCA_964531245.1 uncultured Bacteroides sp.
GCTGCTGCTCAACATGGCAGCAATCGATGCCGACCTTGAAGCCATCTGGGCTGTGGTGGCCGAGGGCATCCAGACCATCCTGCGCCGCGAGGGTTATCCCAAGCCCTACGAAACCCTCAAGGCCCTGACCCGCACCAACGAGGCCATCACAGCCGAAAGCATCTCAAAATTTATCGATACACTGGAAGTAAGTGATGCAGTCCGCGCCGAGCTCCACGCTCTGTCGCCATTCACCTACACCGGCTATCGCCTCGAATAATCCCGATTGATATGGCCAACAGCATTCTGATTACCGGCGGTGCCTCGGGCATCGGAGCGGCAGCCGTAAAACGCTTTGCCGCTGCCGGTTGGCGCGTCACATTCATGGATATTCATTCCAAGGAGGCCAAAGAACTCATCGCCGCGGTAGATTCGCCCGAACCGGTGTGCTTCATTAAAGGCTCGACCCGCAACCCGCAGGACATCATTGACGCGCTGGAACTCGCCGCCGACGATGCCGGCGGCGTGGATGCAGTGTTTGCCAACGCCGGCATACATCGCAAGAACACTATCATCGACATCACGCCCGACGACCTCAACGAACTGATCCAGACCAACATCGTGGGCACTGTGAACACCATTCAGTGCGCCATCCCCTATCTGGCAAACTCGCAGGACGGCCATCCGGCAATAGTGATCAATGCCTCCGACCAATCCTTCATAGGCAAAGCCGGGAATTGCGGCTACGGCCTGACCAAAGGCGCGCTGGGCCAGCTCACCAAAAGCGCGGCTATCGACCTCGCACACCTGGGCATACGCGTCAATGCCGTATGTCCCGGCACAATCGACACACCGCTTGTCGACCGCTGTCTGGCCGGGGCCGCGTCGCGCGCCGGCAAAGATGTCGATAGCCTGCGACGTGCCGAGAACTCGCTATTCCTGACCGGGCGCATCGGTACACCCGACGAGGTGGCGGCTATGGTTTACTTCCTGGCCTCGCCAGAAGCCGGATTCTGCACCGGCGGTCTTTATCCCGTGGACGGCGGCATAACAGCCGGTTGAACCCATTACCATCCCCAAGTGTTTCATTTATAGAACATTTAAAATCGACGACTATGATTGAACGCATCATTATAATTGACCAAGTTGACCCCGTAAACTTCTATGGAGTCAACAATGTTAACATGCAGTTGATCCGCAACCTGTTTCCCAAGCTGCGCATTGCCGCCCGCGGTGCTGTGATCAAGGTGATAGGCGAGGAAAAGGAGACTGCCGAATTTGAGCGTAAGATCAAGGAACTCGAAGAATACGCCACACACCGTAATGTTCTGACCGAGGATGTCATACTCGACATCGTGAAGGGCGAAGCACCCAAGGAGCTGAAAAAAGACCAGGCCATAATCTACGGTATCAACGGCAAGCCCATCCAGGGACGCACTCCCAATCAGCAGAAGCTGGTTGAGGAATTTACGCACAACGACCTCACATTTGCCCTCGGGCCGGCCGGTACTGGCAAGACATACGTGGCCATCGCCCTGGCCGTGCGCGCTCTGAAAAACAAAGAGGTGCGCAAGATTATCCTTTCGCGTCCGGCGGTGGAAGCCGGCGAAAAGCTTGGTTTCCTTCCCGGCGATATGAAAGATAAGATCGACCCCTATCTGCAACCGCTCTACGATGCCCTTGAGGATATGATTCCGGCAGTGAAGCTCAAGGAATACATGGAATCGAAAGTGATACAGATAGCCCCGCTTGCATTTATGCGCGGGCGCACACTCAACGATGCTGTGATCGTGCTTGACGAAGCCCAGAACACCACCACCCATCAGATCAAGATGTTCCTGACGCGCCTGGGTATGAACGCCAAGATGATAATAACCGGCGATGCCTCGCAGATCGACCTGCCGCGAAGCACCCAAAGCGGCCTGATCCACGCCCTTAAGGTGCTGAAAGGAGTGCCGGGCATAGGGCACGTGGAATTTGGCAAAAAAGACATCGTGCGCCATAGCCTGGTGCAACGTATCGTCGAGGCTTACGAGAAGGCCGAGGAAGCCGACAAAGCTCAGCGGCTTACCGACAATCCGCAGCCGGCCGAAAGCGCCGCAGCCGACGACTCAATTCATTGATTAAAACATAACACCAACATATCCAATCATTCACAATGCAACCCACCCTCACCACCACCGACTTCCATTTCCCCGGACAAGTAGACCTCTACCACGGCAAAGTCCGCGATGTTTATAACATCAATGACTCCCTGCTGGTAATGGTAGCAACCGACCGCATCTCGGCATTTGACGTAGTGCTCCCCAAGGGCATCCCCTTCAAAGGCCAGGTGCTCAACCAGCTAGCGGACTAATTCCTGG
>CAZHDH010000160.1:0-2334 GCA_964531245.1 uncultured Bacteroides sp.
CCAGCAGATCACCGCTCTCGCCCAGACCGGACGAGGACGAAGTGCAGAAGGGGATCACAGTTTTTCCGGTAAAATCATTGGCGCTGATGAAGTTATCCACCGGCCACGCGGCGATGCCCCACCAGATAGGATAGCCGATGAACACAGTGTCGTAGTTCTCCCAACCATCCACAGTCGTTTCAGCCAGTTCCATGACTCGCAGAGAGGCATCATCATGTTCCTTACTGACACGGCTGGATCTGTCCCGCCAATTCAGATCATCGGAGGTGTACGGTTCCACCGGAGTGATTGCAAAAGTATCAGCATCCGTCACATTGGCAATATATCCAGCCACGGCCTCCGTGCTGCCGGTGGCGGAGTAGTAGACCACTAAAACCCCACCGCCGTTCCCATCTGTTACATTACCCACATCCGGTTCTGAGGGCTGGACAGTTGAGGTGTTTTCCGGCCCCTGTGCCGGGGACTGAGGCGGGTCCGCCTGCCCCTGCTGATTTGCGCTGCCGCAGGCGGTTAAACTCAAAAGCATCGCCGATGCCAGCAAAAGAAAAAATGTTCTTTTCATGTGTGTACTCCTGTTCTCCGATTTTTGCAAATTTATGGATTTTATTTTGACTACGTTGACCTCTGTGCTGCCCTTATCCAAACACTGTTTCCAGCCATGCGGCGTAATCGGCCACCCAGCCCCCGTTTCCACCAAAACCGTGGGGCCATTCATCCAATACAATGGTGTTAGTGACAATCCCTACCTCGTCCATCAGCGCTACCTGGGCCTCAAACTGGCGATAGAACGGGTCCTCTGTGCCATAGCAGTAGAAGGTGGGCGGCAGTTCGGCGGATTTCAGACGCTCAACGTCCAGAGACGCTACGCTCAGACGTCCATAGAAAGAGTAGATCATCCCACAGGCGGAGGCGTTCGCCGGAATCTCGTCCAGCTCGTCCGGGATATAATCGGAATCAAGATAAGAGCCGTTTACGCTGCCATCGGCGCTGATAAAGAACTCGCCTGCCTGGATGCCTCCCGCAGAGTAGCCCATGACGGCAATATCGTCCGGGTCAATGCCATAAATATCGGCATTTTTGCGGATGAATCGGACTGCCCGCGCTACATCCAGCGCACCTTCCTCCTGAGAGTAGGGCCGCAGGCGGTAGTCCACGATAAAACAACGATAGCCGTATTCCCGGAGCTGAACGGCTGTTGGCAGCGTGTCGGTGTAATCGCCACGGAACTGAAACGCTCCGCCCGCAAGCAATATCACGGCTCCCTTTACCTCAACGCCCTCCGGCACGGTGAGCGCCGTCACATAGGGGCGGAAATCATAAGGGTCATAGTAGCCGGTCATATCCGATGTATAATTGGTCTGGGCCGGAGCGTTCCCCTTCTCCCAGAGGTAAAAGACTTCGTTTTCGTTCGGGTCAGGGGTGGCGTTCAGCACCGTTTGATCCTCCGCTGGCAAAGGCGGTCGGCGGTTCATCGCTTCATAAGAAAAGCCTGCGGAAACTTGATAATCCTCCGGCAGATCATCATACTGCAACGTGAAACCAGATACGCCGTCCCGAATTTCATAGGTTGTTTCTATTGCGGCCTGCTCCGTTCGGCTGTTTTCTGAATCCTGCTCCGGTACTGTGAGTCCCTGTCCGGCATTTGCTTCTGCGCCATCTCCCTGATTTACCGGAAACGAACACCCTGCAATGTTTCCAGAGAGGAGCAGGCACAGAACGGCAATTAGAATACGATCCATCCCATCGTTACTCCTTGTTTATGATTTTGCCCGGTACATTGGATTTCCGCTGACCGGCTATCTGCTTGTATTTTAACTGAGTAACAGGAAAAACAGAAGTCTCGATTAGTTGATGAGCGTCAAGCCCAAGGTTGATACTGGCGAACGAAAAGGAACTTCACAAATTGTTGATTGAATGTTATAATCAGTCATATCGCATAAAACAAATATGTGTTAGGAGAATTTCGTTATGCTTACAAATGATTTCAAGGAAATCACATTGTCACGGTTGGGCTTCGGCACAATGCGCCTGCCTGTGATCGCTGGAAATGCGGCTGAGATTGACGAAAAACAGGTGGATGAAATGGTGGACTACGCCATTTCCCACGGCATCAACTACTTTGACACCGCATATCCCTATCACGGCGGGATGTCTGAAAAGGTGATTGGGAGATCGCTGTCCCGCTATCCCAGAGAGAGCTACTACCTTGCCACCAAGTATCCGGGACACCAGCTCAGCAGCAGCTACGATCCCGCCGCAATCTTTGAGGAACAGCTTAAAAAGTGCGGCGTGGATTACTTTGACTTTTACCTGCTGCACAATGTCTACGAAAAC
>CAZHDH010000161.1:0-2331 GCA_964531245.1 uncultured Bacteroides sp.
GCACTGAAACAACCCAACAGTTCTTCAAGACAGTGCAGAACAAGATGCACTTTGCAGCTCACGGACACACTGCCGCCGAAGTGATTTACGACCGAGCAAATGCTGAAAACGACTTTATGGGTCTGACTACATGGCGCGGTGCATTACCGACCAAACAAGAAGCTGAGATTGCGAAGAATTATCTTTCGGAGGAGGAAGTTGATATGCTCAACCGTATTGTCAACCTCTATCTCGACTTTGCCGAACTTCAGGCTAAGAGCCATGTGCCTATGTATATGAAAGACTGGATTAAGAAACTCGATGACTTCCTTACGTTGTCCGGGAAAGAGTTGCTTACACATGCCGGCCGCATTTCGGCAGAAGTAGCAAAGCTGAAAGCCGACACAGAGTATGAGAAATTCCGCGAGCGCACCCAATACCAACTATCCCCAGTCGAAATCCACTTTATCGAAGCCTTCGAAGCCGAACAAAAGAAACTCAAAAGATAATTAAGCCATTGTCCCGATATAAGATGAGCAAGAAGTCGATACGGTTTTTCAATGATCGCGAAGTTAGAGCGGTCTGGGATGACGAGAATAGCTGCTGGTGGTTCTCGGCTACTGACGTGGTGCGCGCTATCAATGACGAGCCTGACTATACAAAAGCCGGTAATTATTGGCGTTGGCTTAAGCGAAAGTTGGCACAAGACGGCATTCAACTCGTGAGTGCCACTCACGGGTTCAAATTCGAGGCTCCGGATGGCAAGCAACGCAAAGCCGATGTACTGAATAGTGAGGGAGTCATTCTTCTCGCCAAGCATTATCCCAACAATCGTGCGAGTAAATTCCTTGACTGGTTCACTTACAGCGACAACACCATTGATGGTCAGAGCCGTAAAAAAGCATACACGTTATTTGAAAGCGGGCTGCTCAACTCTCTTGAACCGGGAAGTATGAAATGTCTGCAACAGATTCATGCCTATCTGTTCGGAGGCTTATATGATTTTGCCGGACAGATAAGGAATAAGAATATCTCGAAAGGTGGGTTCACATTCGCCAACTGTCTTCATTTTCCCACGATCATCCCGACAATTGAGCGAATGCCTGAAAACACTCTTGATGAGATCGCAGACAAATATGTTGAGATGAACGTGGTACATCCATTTATGGAAGGAAACGGGCGAAGCACCCGAATCTGGCTTGATCTCATGCTGAGACATTCATTGAAACTCTGCGTGGACTGGAGCCAAATTGATAAGAATGAATATCTGACGGCAATGCGTGAAAGCGTAGTGGATTCAACACATATCAAGTCTCTGCTGAAAGGTGCACTTACCGACAAGATCAACGACCGTGAGATGTTCATGAAAGGCATCGACTATTCATATTACTACGAGGAGGAATAGATTGCACAACTTATAAATGATGATTTGTAAGTCTATGTCGTTGAGGGTATGCACATTGAACTACTAATCAATGAACTTGTAAATCTATTTTTACGAGTTCATTTACAAGTCTGGACAAAGTTTGCAATGTTTAACCCCTTGACATTTGGACAAGTAGAAAAATATGACTAACTTTGCAGTATCAGTCCATCATGGGCAGAAGAACATTGAAATCTGTGGGTGTAAAAATCGGGAATAACCGATTGCTCACATTTTGCTAAATGTTTGATTTTTAACGATATAAAAATAAGATTCGCTGTCCCAGGCGGATCACACAAGGGTTTATCAAACCGAAGCAAATCTCTGAGATCTACTGATTTTCAGAGGTTTTTTCTTTGTTCTCGGTCTCCGTCCGATACAAAATATGGAAATAGCCGGTGTGAAAAAAGGGGCAACAATTCCCAGTCTCCACATTGCCACCTCAAACAGATTTATTTCACTATTTTTCAACATTTCAAGGTCGTCGCGCTTTATGCCCCACTGCTGTTCTATATTCACCCAGTCTATCCTGTTGGGGCTCATAGGCTCCGTCTTTGCGGAGTGTGCAGGAGTCTGTTCTGTCTTCTGTTCTGTCTTCTGTTCCGGCTTTTGCTCAGGCGTCTGTTCCTGTTGCTGACTTGCAGACTGACCGGGAGCCTCAACCTTGACCTCGTAGGGCTTGAGCATATCGGCGTTGTCTCCGGGGTTCTGTATCATGTCTGCCATCTTGGGAGTGCCGTCGGGGTTCTGCCCGACAACCGCTCCTACCTGCCCGGTCTCGTTGTTTCAGGCAATCAGCACTTCCAGCTGATCGGGAGTTAGGTCCATAATTTATAAAGGGATTTCACGTCAATAATATCCATCGGAATCAAATTATTGTGTTGATAAAAACGGCAAATAGTGTAATTATTTCGGTTTTTAGCAATGAA
>CAZHDH010000162.1:0-2307 GCA_964531245.1 uncultured Bacteroides sp.
CCGGAAATTTGTTCAGGTAGGCAAACAATTTTTCCCCGGTATTCGTCTTGTTCGACCACCCGTACATATCGAAATAACGGACATTGTAGGAAAGCAGGGAAATATCGGGTTTTTCCTCCGCTGCCTGGGTATCTGCCGTGCCGTAATAGCTTCTGAATGCCGGAATTCCCGCCAGGAGCACCGCCAATTGCAGCCAAACCGTTTTTTTCCAACGAAATAGCCAATACAGGAAGAACAGCAGGTTGAGTATCAGAAGATAGGGATAAGCCAGACTCAGCAAGGACGGGAAAGCAAATACATGAGGCGGGATGAAAGAAGCACCATACGCACCTATCAGTCCGAGAATGGCGGGCAGACTCAGGAAAAAAACAACTTTGTCCATTAATTTCAGCATATCAACTTTTCCCTTTGAATAAGATTTCTTTTTCTTCCCGCGTCAGACTCTCGTATCCCGATTTGGATATTTTATCCAGAATACCGTTGATTCTGTTTTCCTGTCTTTTCTTGTAAGCGTTATATTCCTGGTCGTTCATGTCGGAAACCTGCTTCTTGTATTTCACCCTCATCCTGTTCCGGGGGGCAAAAAGCCGGTGAATACCCTCCAGCAAATAAGCCATGCCGGAAGCCAGATCCCTGTTTCTCCGGATGCTCAGGGTAAAAAGCCAGCCGAACAGCGCCCCGCCCAGGTGAGCGATATGTCCTCCCGCATTGCCGTACTGGATGCCCAGCAAATCAATCAAAGCGGTGAAAAGCGCCAAATAAATGAGTTTTACCGGTCCAAGCAGGAAAATATACACCTTGTGCCGGGGCAGATAGGTACAAACGGCGAAGACAATCGCCATAACGGATGCGGACGCCCCGATTGCCCACGACGATAGCCGGGTAATCTGGTCGAAATAGGGAAATACGTTGTAGGCGACAATGTACAAAAGTGCTCCGGACAAGCCTCCCCAGACATATACTCCGGTCAGTTGCCGCTGACTGAAATGGTTCAGGAAAAAGCTGCCAAACCAATACAGCCAAAGCATATTGAACAGAAGATGCAGAAAATCAAACTGCGTAAACATGTAGGTAAACAAGGTCCAGGGACGGTACAGCAGGCATTCCGGGTCGGCAGGCACACCCAGCCATTCCAGCACAACGGGATAAAAATTCCTGCCCACTCCGGTCAGCAGGAAAAACACATAGGCGACTTTCAATGCCAGGAATATGCCACAATTGATGTATATCAACCGGGTCAATGAGGAGCCCTGCCGGAAAACGGAACGGATTTTTTGTCCGAATCCTCCAGCATAGTCATTGTTTCCTCTGTAAGCCCCGTAATACATAGCAATAAACGTCAATAAAATTTCCGCCGGCTCCGGCTCCAGTATTTAAGCAGCAACCAGCCGAACAACATCCCCCCGATGTGGGCAAAATGGGCGACATTGTCGCCTGCATTGTTCTGCAATCCCAGAAATATCTCCAACAGACCGTAACCCATGACAAAATATTTTGCCTTGATGGGAATGGGAACAAACATCAGGTACAATTCGGTATTCGGGAACAGCATGCCGAACGCCAGCAGGATGCCGAACACCGCCCCCGATGCGCCAATCATGGGCACATTGACTTTCAAATCGATGATTTGCCGGAACAGGCGTTTGCCCGCCGCAGCGTATTCCGCCGATGCCGGGTGATTGATCCAGTCGTCAATGCCCTCCCATATCCAAGATGCCGGATGAGCAAGCTGGTTGTTTACGAAATCCGACAGCAAGGTCGGCGTGGGGTCTGCCTGAAATGCCGCATATTGTTCGAGCATACGCTGGATTTCAAACCAGCCGACCAGGCTGTTCAAGGCTCCCGCCCCGATGCCGCAGACGAAATAAAAAAACAGAAAACGTTTCGCCCCCCATACGGACTCCAAAATGCGTCCGAACATGAAAAGGGCGAACATATTGAAGAACAAGTGACTAATGCTTCCGTGCATGAACATGTGCGTGACATACTGCCACGGCGCCCAATAAGGAGATTGCGGCAAATGCAGTCCCAGCAGGTTGTCCATGTCTATATGGAATCCCTGTTGCACAGCCTGAGCGAGAAAATACATCACCACATTCAGGATGAGCAGCATTTTGACCATTGGAGGCAAACCCGATAACGGACGATAGTTCTGCATGATTCTTCACTTTATGATTGAGGATTCTGATCCTTTCCGGGATTCGGCCTATTCGGACGTCGCTGCTCCCTGCGCTGTTCCGGACGGGGTCCGTTCTGCTGGGGTCGCTGCTTCCGGTTATTGTTATTGTTGTTATTATTGTTGTTCGG
>CAZHDH010000163.1:0-2251 GCA_964531245.1 uncultured Bacteroides sp.
GATAATACGGATAGGTACAATGCTACTTTGCGATTTAACCTGGAGAACTTTAATGCTTCCGTTCCAGAAGAAGAGCGAAAGCAGTTTACTTTCCCGAATATGCCTAAATGGACATGGTGGGACAAGGTAACCAACTGGTTGGGCGAATTTTCCATAGAGAAGTATACTTTCATGCAACAGATGCGCGAAGCACTTGAACATGATGTATTTAAGAATGATTCAAAACTGGAGTGGTGGAATCTGAAGTTCCGGGAGTTGTTGAAAGAAGAACCAAGAGAAGGAATTGAATTTCCAGAGAATCAAGATCGTTCGTCTTGGTGGAGGGAGTCGATTTTGGGGGATTGGACGATAGAGAAACAAGAGTTTGTAGTGAAAGAGCTTTTCCCGAGAAGTAACTATAAAATCGGAGAAACGACTTATGATTATGCGGCATCGGTGTTGCGCCGATGTGTGGACAAGTATAACTTGGCAAATCCGGACTCTCCGTTAGACTATACTTTTGCGGATGAAAATGAACCGGACTGGTGGGAAGGGGTTGCACAGCTTTTTGGTTCTTATTCATTGGCAAAACGGGATATTGTGGTGGAAGTGGTGTTTGAACGGAATAAGAGCATAGATTGGTTAATGACAGGAGACATCCCGTCGCTTTACTACATTAGGCAAGCAATATTAACCAGAGCTGAAGAGTATAATGCCACTCATCCGGATCAGAGGATTACTGATTTCCCAGAGAAACCTGAGTGGAATACGAAGTTCTTGGGCGAGTATTCGCAAAAGAAATATGATTTCGTGATAAGGATAATGGGAACATATACTACTGCTTTGAGTATAAGTACAGAGTTGAATCAATGGAATGCTATATTTCGTTATGAGGCAAAAAGAACGGGTGATTCGGAACTTGTGTTTCCGGAATTAGATGAATCCATCGTTAAACCTTCTTATTGGGATACATACAAATATTTAGGTAAATATTCCGAGTCAAAATTGGTATTTACGTGGATGATGCTTTTAGAAAAATTAAAGGGTACTTATATGCCTTTAGATGAGGAAATCTTGAAAGGTAATTATTGGGAATTTCAGTGGAATTCAAGTAATGTATATACATATTTAACTACAAGTTATAGTAGTAATTACGCTACATTCATGACAAACTATGCTGCCTCTGCCGAAGAATTTTCATATCCGGATGAATTTCTGGGAATTAATTAAAAATTGAGCGTTATGAAGAAAATAATTCAAATATGGTTTATGGCGGTTCTTCTGATGGGAGGACTTGCTGGATGCTATGACGATAAAGGCAATTACGACTACAAGGATATTAACACGGTACGTTTCGTGATGCAACCTGAAAGTGAAACCGGTCTTTATCGCTTCAAGGTTGGGACAACGGAGTTTGATACCGTTTTTGCTCCTGTGGTGACCCAGGATTTGTTGGAGGGAGAGGATAACCTGGAGTATTTGTGGGTGGTGTCGTATAATGAAGACGGAGAGAGGGTGGTGGATTCGGTCACCACGAAAGAGCTGAGGCTTTCTTTTCCTGCTCAAAAAACCCATGCTTATTTGGTGAATTTCCGACTGACGGATGTGACTACCAACGTGAGTAGCTATGCCGAATTGAGCGTACGCACGATCAACCCCTATGTGGATAGCTGGATGGTGTTGAATGGAGAAGCAGGACAACGGCGCATCTCTGCTATTGAAGATCCGGATTCGCTCCGGTATGTTTATACGGAGAATGCCTGGACCAATATGGGCAATGAACCTCGTTTTCAGGATGCCATCGGATTGATTTATGCTCCGGTGGTATTGAAAAACAATGCTGCACCAGAGTGCTTGTACGTCATTACTCCGGACAGCCTGCTTGCCTTGAATCCTTTTGCCATGCAGGTGTTGGGAACCAACAAGGAATACTTGCCGGAAAAGGTGTTGAATGACAAACGAGAATTGTCGTATGGCTTGGATGGAGGTCCGCAGGGGGGAACTGTGTTGTTGGTGGACAAGGATTATAATTGTTATTTTACTACTTTTAATAAGGAGGGAGTGTTCAATGAGCCTGATTTGGATAGGGTAAAAGGATGTCGTGCCTCGAAATTGGCCACGTCGTCTGAATCAAGAACGGTTTGTATCTGGGACAACGAACAGAAGAAGTTCCTGTATTTTTCCATAGATGAAGCTAAGGTTAATGAAGTGAAAGACTCGGAGAATGACTGGACGGACAAAGAGGTGGTTTGGATGGGGCTGGACAATGTGT
>CAZHDH010000164.1:0-2228 GCA_964531245.1 uncultured Bacteroides sp.
GCACGGCTCTTGCAGAGCCGAAACAGATCCTTTGGCCACGGCCTCAGGATGACAAAACACGCAAGAATTCGTCGTCGGCCGGGTGCGGCGTGTGCCGCCGCCGAAACAACGCCTGCGGCGTTGTCGGTTTTCTCAAATTGTCATTCTGAGCGCAGCGAAGAATCTATTGTTGCGTATGCGCATAGGCAGCAAAACCCCCGCCTGCTCCAGAATTTCGGATGCAGGCGGGGGGGCGTTGTCGCTACGACCGACTTACTTCTTCGCAGAGGTCGATTTCGTGCGGGACGACGAGGCGGTCGTGCGGCTGCCCGAATAGGATGCTTTCGTCTCGTTCGGCTTTTTCTGCGACTTTACGGTCGAGGTCTTGCCGACTTGTGCCGTCGTGGAGGTCGACTTGTGGACGCTGTGCCCGCAGGACGAGTTCGAGTTTTTGATCTCTTTCATACGTTTGAAATTTAAAGATTCACCTGCAGGGTTGCAAAATACGCGCCGAAAAAAGGCCGAAATGTAAAATAAACGGTCCCGAAGCGATTTTTAGCCGGTTCCCGGAGGGTGCCTCACTGCGGCGACGACAAAAAAAGAGGCCGAACATTGCTGTTCAGCCTCTTTGGTAGCGGGAGGAGGATTGACTTCGCTGCGCTTGTCTTCGGTCTGTCGTCGCTCGGCAAAGTCCGGATATATCCGGTTTTGCGCTCTCTCCTAAGACCGTCCGAACCTACGGTTCTCGTCCTCCGAGTATAAAACAAGAAGCCGAACAGTAAATTCGGCTTCTTTGGTAGCGGGAGGAGGACTCGAACCTCCGACCTCCGGGTTATGAGCCCGACGAGCTGCCAACTGCTCTATCCCGCGATATATCTTCAGATTTAAAGTATCTATCGCTTTTGCACATGCAAAGATAATGCAATTTTTTCGTCTTTCCAAATTCCCGGTGCAATTTTCGCCGATTCTTTGTTTCCGCATCGGGTTCGGAACGTGCTTTGTCATTGACAGGCAGCGGCTTCGGCCCGTTAAAAACATTTCGTGCGGCAAAATCGGGTCAACGCTTGTTTTTGCGCTCGTTTATTCGTATCTTTGCATCCGCGTAGGGCCGCAAGCCCCATGCAAGGGCCCATAGCTCAGTCGGTCAGAGCAGCGGACTCATAATCCGAAGGTCGTGGGATCATGCCCCTCTGGGCCCACTCTGACAATCAAGAGGTTGCAAATCATTGCGACCTCTTTTCTTTTGCCCCGCCGCGGAATGTGCCGCGAAATGTTCAGCAAAATTTACAGCAAAAAGGGTCGCCGAATCTTCGGCGACCCCTAACCATGTTCGGCGATGCTACAACGCCGTAATCTCGAATCCGATTTTCTGTTTCTTGATGTTCTCGATAAATTCGTCCATCGACTCTTTCGCCCATTGGTTGCAGGTGGCGATTTGCGTACCGTCGCCCAACGCAATCAACATCTTCTTGTCTGCGTAGTAGCGGTCCGGCTTGGCTTTCGCTATCGACGCTTCGGCAAAGACCCCGTAACTTTGAATCGGTTTCGGTGCCGGGAATATCTTTTTCAATTGGTCGATGCTTACTCCCTGGTTCTGTTTTACATAGCGTTTGACAATCTCGTGCACCAGCTTGGCTTTGCCGTAGCGGCCTTCGCCGTCGAGTTGGTATTTCGTCGTGTCTTTGCTTCCCTCCTTGGCCGCCGGTGTCGAAATCACAACAATTTCGCACGTATGCGGATTGCGGAAACGTTCGAGCGTGATGGCCGATATTTGGTCGGTATACTCAGCAATCGTTTGATTGTTAGAATATTCTTTCAGCAAATCGCTATTCCTCAAATCCGTTATCGGCATCCCTTTTTGCAGGTCGTCGTCGATATACCCGCCGACGAGTACACCTACGAACCGCACCTGCGCGGGGTCGAGGTCTACCTTCACCGCATCGCTCTGGTTTATGGTGTCTACTATTTTTTTGCGTTCGGTCAGGTAGTCGCATAGCTGGAATAGGGCTTTTTTGTCGAGTGCGTGTTTCTTCAACTCCAAAATCCCGAAAAGATTTTCGCTGTATCGAACGACCATATCGATTCTTCCTCGATTTTTTCGGTTCGTGCAGTTCTCGATGTTCATCTCGCACTCGATGATTTGCGGATTATCGTAGGTGTTGCCGTTGAGCTTGAGTTTGAGGATGGACGGATTGTCCATCAAGTAGGCCTCCATGCCCAGCTCGCTCGGAAACGGATACGACTCCAAC
>CAZHDH010000165.1:0-2212 GCA_964531245.1 uncultured Bacteroides sp.
TAATGATTGGTTTAACTGACAAGGCGGCGTCGTGATGACAGCCGCCTTGTCGGTTGTATTAGCTTGACTGAAAACATATTTTGCTCTGAATGTTTTTTTTATTAACTTTGCAAAACTAAAATCAGGGTATGGAAAACGCTTTATGGAAAATTAAAAATATCCGTCTTGAGGGCTTGCTTAACAGACACGATCTGTTTTGGGAGTTAAAATCTAATGTAAACATATTGGGCGGTAAAAACGGATCAGGTAAATCTACCCTTCTCCATTCCCTTGCATTTCTGCTGCAAACATACCTTAACGATATTACACTGGATGACAAGCATATCCATTGCGACGCACTTTTCAAGTCTCTGACAATAGAGCTGAACTCGGGTGCTTCTCTGACTGCAAAACGCACGGCTGATGTCACTCAGGAAACGATTACCGAATCGCCGTTCGCATCAAAAATAAGAGTACGTGAGAAAATATCTCTGGAAACATCGGTAAACAAACCCGAAAGTGTTGATGATATTGAATTTGCTCGCCACATCTTGTATATAAATTCAGCAGAGATTGCTGTCAGCACTATATCCAAATTTATCGAGAACACTGCCGACACGAAACGTCCGGCACGCACAACATTGGATTTGTTATTGGAACAAACCCTTAACGCCAGGAATCAGATATTCGCACAGCGGATGAGTCAGGCAATGGCTAATAACGATAACGAACAGGTAGACGCTTTGCGTGATTATTTCGGCCGTTTTGAATCTGCCGTGCATACCTTTATGCCCGAATATAAACTTATAGATCCCTCAACTCTCACTTTCTCACCGCTTGAAGATGCCGAAAATGAATATCGGTTCTTCCGATTATCCACGGGTGAAAAGGAATTGTTGTACATTCTGCTTATGGTAGCCAATACTCTGGGTGAATCAACCATCCTGCTGCTTGACGAGGCCGATCTGGGTATGCACATCGACTGGAAAAAAATACTCCTGCGCGAACTACTCACTATCAATCCCAATATGCAGATTATTGCTGCCACTCACGCCCCCAGCCTGATAAACGGGTGGTATGACAATGTGAAAGAAATAACTGAGCTTTATAGCGTCTGACTTCAATGGCATCTACCCTGCTTTCCAACCTGAATAGCGAAGCTCAACTTCAGGCAAATATACTTACAAATACCCCCGGATTGGTAAAAGTTTTGGTAGAGGACGAAGTGGACGTTTATATATGGCACAAGATACTTTCCCATTTTGCACCGGCACACTCTTTTGAAATCACTCCGTATTCTTACGACCCCGAGATACCAGGCAAAGGGAAGGCTCAGATATTGATGTCATCAGGGAATCTCGGCCCTTATCTAATAGGTTGCGTAGACAGCGACCTCGACTGGCTGCTGCAAAAATGGACACCGGACGGAATCACCATAGCCGCTAATCCATATATCCTGCAAACCTACGCCTATTCGATTGAGAATCTTGCAGCTCAACCCGCTGGAAAATCCGATATGATGCTTGAAGTTACGCTTCATTCCTGTGACTTTCAACGTGATATTGATTCAATCTATGAGCATTTTATCACCCTATTGTCAAGTGCGATATATGACGTTGTACTTTGGCATCTTGTGATCCGTAAACAGCCCGACCCGGATAGCATTCAGCAAGGATGGAATTACATCCTTAAAAATGAACATTATCAAGATATTTCCAATGATCGACACCTCTCTGCCCGGCAAAAACAAGAAGCTATTCTGGCACGCCTCAACCAACGAGCAACAGAGCTAAACCAAACCTACAATCAACATTATTCACACCTGATAACCGAAAGATGCGAATTAGCTGAATATCTCGGCAATAAATATAATCTATCGCCTGTCACAGCTTATCTTTTTGTGCGCGGACACGATCTTCAGGCTTTCCTCCTGCATAACTTTTTCGAGCCGTTAAAAAACGAACTTTTCAACCTCCACGAAAAAGAAATTAGAACTCACTGCACTCAATCTAACGAGATTGAAAACGCCATCAAGCATTATCACAAGATACGCAAAAACAAAAGGTTAGACTCAATTTATCTCACCGCAACAGCCTATCTTCACCAGCCCGGCAATCCGCTCAATACCCTCATTCAGGCTGATATTACAAAAATTTTATAAGCACTCTGAACCATTCTCCCACCGGGGTGTTATAATAGTGTAAGAAATGTGATAATGATTGGTTTAACTGAC
>CAZHDH010000166.1:0-2188 GCA_964531245.1 uncultured Bacteroides sp.
GGTTGGTTTCGTCAATCCGTCTGCTCCACCATCCGCTGAGGCTGTTCCGTAAAGGCTCCGGCTTTCCGATCCCCTTGAAAGGGGACCTGCAGATGTCCTTGATCAGCGAATTGACCCGTTTCAGCGTTTTTTTGTCCTGATTCTGCCAGTACAGATAATCCTCCCAGGCCCGGTCTTCCCATAGCAGGCGCATCAATCCGCCTCCAGCAAGTCATGCTCCGCGAAATGCGCCTTTCCGTCCTTCACGTCCTGCATGATGTTTTCCAGATAGCGAATGTTGCTCTCCGAGTAAAACGGATCAACCGACAGTTCGAACGGGATACGTTTCTCCCGGGCGACCTTCCGCAAAAATACGTTGATCGCGGTGGACATGCTGAGCCCGATATCGTTCAGGGCCTGTTCCGCGTTGCGCTTAACGTCGTCATCTACACGCAAATTGATTTGTGCCATAGTCATTCGCCCCTTTCTAGCCCTTATGATATGCCATTAAACAGAAAAATGCAAGTAAAATACTTTACATTTGCTTTATTTGGCCCTGTCGGTCGGGTCTGCAGCCGAAGTACCGTTTTTTTCCAGCCCGATGTCGGTTTTGCAAAGGAAAGAAGAAGGCGCTTTGTAAAAGGCCCGTAAAGGCCCCTGTGAGCCGTTTTAAGGCATGTCTGGGCCCTTGGCAGTAACTTTACCCATAAAGTTCCAAAAACGCGCTGTAGGGCCTTGTAGGCCAAACTATGGACTTTTGGGAAAATGGCCTTCTTTTTTTTGAAGCGGGATGGCTGATAACTGAAAAATCAGGTAGGGATTAGAAGCAAAATCGGGGAAAAGTTTCGAAAAAAAAAGTTGCGTTTCTTTCTTAATATTTATTATATTTATTATATTTCTAATAAATAAAGTGTAGGCCCTTCTATGGTGACTTTTGGTACGGAGTACGGTGACTTTTGGTACGGAGTACGGTGACTTTTGGTACGGAAGGCACTTTTCCAAGTGCCCGAAAAAGTTGCAAAAAACGAAAAAACGCGTTATTGTGACAGATTGACATCCGTGACACGACTGTGTATACTGATACAGAGGTGATTTTGTTGAAAGATGACAGATATTTGGAAATACGGAATAAAACCGTAACTAAATCCAACGATTTGATACAAAAAAGCAGGTTTGACCTTTCTCTGCAGCAGCAGAAGGTCCTGCTGTGTCTGATCTCGCAGATCACGCCGTATGATGAAGACTTCAAGCTGTACGAGTTCCGGGTGATAGATTTTTGCAAAGCGTGCGGAATTGACTATGACAACGGGAAGAACTACCGCGATCTAAAAGCGGCCATTAAAGGGATCGCGGATAAGAGCCTCTGGCTTACGATAGACGAACATGAGGAAACCCTGCTGCGGTGGATCGAAAAACCCTACATAAACAGGCGTGACGGTACGATTAAGATCCGGCTCGACCGGGATATGATGCCGTTTCTGCTTCAGCTGAAGCAGAATTTTACACAGTACGAGATCATATGGACGCTGCATTTTAAAAGCAAGTACTCGATCCGGCTCTATGAACTGGTCAAAAGCGTCCATTATCAAGAACTGGATTTTTACAAAAAAAAATATACGGTTGATGAATTAAAAATGCTGCTAAATGGGGAAAAATACAGAGAATACCGTGATTTTAAGCGCCGGGTGTTGGTTCCGTCTGTCAAGGAAATCAACCGGTACAGTGATAAAACCGTTTCTTTCGAAGAAGTAAAACGGGGGAAAAAAGTAATGGCAATTGAGTTCACCATGTCTTCAAAGGACAGCCTGGCGGCATTGAAAATACGGGATGACATCGAAAAAGAATTTGGCCTCGACCAGATGACTTTGTGGGATAACTTGGAAGAAAAAAAGCTGGTTTGACGCCAATTCCGCCGCATTTTCCGAATGTCTTTCTCAAAAACAAGTTCGCAAAGCATGCCGTTCCTTCCGGAACGGCATGCTTTGCGTCATGCGGCCTTGAAATCGTCATACCAGCGGCAGGGAACCATCGCAGCTGGCTGAACGCCGATGTTACGGACTTTCGCAGAACTGACGTACTCATACAGCAGACCGTCGACCAGCAGCGGCTCATGATAGCCGTAGCTGGGAGCAACACGGTTCAGCCATGAAACGCTGACCATAACGTTCATGTGGTCGATGTAAATATCAGGCGAAACTTTCTCGGAACC
>CAZHDH010000167.1:0-2178 GCA_964531245.1 uncultured Bacteroides sp.
TGAAAGCGGCAAGATTCTTCTCTGCATCAACTTGTGTATCAATACTTCCGTTAATAGCCAATACGGGGCATTTTATTTTTTTCAGAGCGTCGGTAGGATCAAGACTTACAAGACTGTCAAAATATCCTGAGCGCATTGCGTTGTTATGTTTAATAGATTCAAGAACCAATGTAGGTACTTCTATGGAATTATCTTTGCATAGCCGGTCAAGATCAATAGGAGTGGAGATTCCTTGGTTGTATTGATCTATGATAGTATCAAATAATATTTCAATAAGCTTTAAAGATGCATCTTTCTGCTCTCCTGAGATTCCCCATTGATCAAGTGTCAGCATATTCTGAGCTATCAGGGTTTCTTTAGCGGATATAACCATTCCTGCAAGTGAAACAATAAAATCGGGTTTACCTTCTGAAGCTATCAGAGAGGCGAGAGAACCTCCTTCAGAATGCCCGATAATTCCGGCTTTCCCAAACTCTGGAAAAGTCTTTACAAAATTCAAGGCGCTTTCTGCATCGCTTTTAAACGTATTAATGGTAGCTTTCGCAAAATCTCCTTTTGATGAAGCAATGCCACGGTCATCATAACGGAACGATGCAATTCCATTTCTTGCAAGATAGTCAGCAATTACAGCAAATGGACGGTGTTCAAAGCCTTCTTCGTCTCGGTTTTGCGGTCCACTACCCGTAACCATCACCACGATGGTAGGTTTTTTACCAATGGAAGTGGCAGGAATGGTAAGTGTTCCGGCGAGAATTGTGCCGTCGGAAGAGGTGAAGACAGTATCTTTTACCTCGTAAGGGAATGGAGGGGCGGGAGTCTGCGGCCGTCTCTCTGACAAAGGTAGCTCTTGAGAAAGGGTAAGCGGAAGATTAAACCCTCGTTGAGAGAAGGTTCCCTTTATTTCGTTTCCAATTACTTTACCCGAATAAGCGGCACCTATCATCTTGCATTCAACCGCTATACTGTCTCCTTCACAATATTTAACCTCAGCAGGGAGGTCCTTGACATTTTGTTGTGGTGAATCCAAGGTTACTTCGGTTACACCCGCATCATTCACTTTGAAGTTGAATACCAACGGCACCTTGGCCGGACCAACGGCAATATCCCCGCGCCACCTTCCTGAAAGGGCAACCATATTGGAAACACACGTCATAATCAACATCAAGGAAAGTATAATTCTCAAATTTACTCTTTTCATAATTTACAGGATTGTTATATGGGATTAATTCACGCGTTCTATTGAATAGTTGATAATCCGTTAGTGATAGTCGGTTTCGATTAAATCGACTACATCGGAGGCCGCAAATATCGGTTCGCCGGAATTTCCTGATATAGTAATTTCGCCACCCATCTGAGCATTGAGGCTGCCCAATGGATTGTCGAGAAATGCACGCTTGGCTTTCAGGAAACTCTTGCGGTCGGTCTTTTCGTAATCGTCGGCAAGATAAACCGGTATAATTATCTTTGAGGTCTGCTGTATGCCTGTCGCAACAAAACTATATTTGTCATCGTCGGTTGATGCCTCAAGTATTACGCCCGGCAATCCACCGAGTTTCCACGGTCCATTAGAGAGAGGAATTTCCGGGGAGAACCATACTGTCCACTTTCTGCCATGAAAATCGGTTGTTGCCTTGACACATTCATATCCCAATATGTTTTTAGTGGAATCCGATATTTCCCAAGTCCATTCTTCAGGCGTTTCCTTGTAAACGAATTTGTCAAGACCCGCGGAGTCATAGTACTGCAATATATTGTCACTTATTGACTTCACCACATAATAGCTACCATCTTTACGTGGTATTTTATCCATATTCCCACTAAGATAGGCACCTCGTGTCATCTCCTGCCATTGTGCAACTCCCTCCGGCGTTGAGTTGAGCGAGTCGATATACTCGGTAATCGGCGAGTAAAACTTCGATTCCTTTGCATTGGCAAGCAATACATACTGATTCTTCACGTCAACTTTCCCATTTTTGAAATTAGGAGACATAGCAGTGTAGCTGACCTCAATGTCAGCCTTGTTCTGTGCCATTGCAGCTATCGCCACAAAGCACACGATGATTGATGTGATTAGTCTGTTCATTTTATGAGGGATATTGAGATTAGTAGCTCGCGACCTCGGAGCCAGCGTTGGCTCTCGAATGATGTGAGCTGATTGTATGTGGTATAGTTGTATGT
>CAZHDH010000168.1:0-2164 GCA_964531245.1 uncultured Bacteroides sp.
GAAGCCCATTTCAGGTAATCTATGCCACGCTTGTAGCGTTTGATTACATCAATTCTGTAACGATGTTTTTTATCGCTACACTCCCCTTTAGTATAGAGGTCTCTCAAATATTCTTCTCCGAATTCGACTATCATATAATTCTATTACGACGCAAAGATACGAAAAGTTTTTTAAATTCACAATTTTGTGAATTTAATCTCTATATATTTTCTCTGTTTTGTCCATCTTCAGTTGTGAGATTGTCTAATTCATGTGATGCCCCACGAAAAGTAGATGCGAAATGTTTGGATTTTTACAATAATAGGTGATTTAAATGTTTGGATTTTTACAAAAATTGGTGATTTAAATGTTTGGATTTTTACAAAAATAGGTGATTTAAATGTTTGGATTTTTACAAAAAACAATGATTTAAATGTTTGGATTTTTCCGTATCTTATTTGTAAGTATTATATTTGTAGAAAATTATGTAAATAAAGAAACAGATGAACACAAAAGTATATTTTCCACGATTGATAGATGATAAGTTACAGGAATGGAAAAATCAGAAAATTCATAAACCTGTATTATTGCGAGGAGCAAGACAAGTTGGAAAATCCTCAGCTGTCAGACATTTAGGTCAGAGCTTCGATACGTTTGTGGAGGTAAACTTTGAACGTAATCCGGAGATAAAAGAAATATTTCAGCGCAATTTGGATGTAAGGAGAATTGTTTCTCAACTGAGTATTTTTACAGGGTGTAGAATAGAAGAAGGGAAATGCCTTCTATTTTTGGATGAGATACAACAATGTCCGGAGGCCGTGATGTCATTGCGTTTCTTCAAAGAAGATATGCCCGAATTACATATTATTGGCGCAGGCTCTCTTTTGGAATTTGCATTAGAGGAACTACCTACTTTTGGAGTCGGTAGAATTCACTCAATGTTTATGTATCCCATGACATTTGATGAGTTTCTTATTGCCAATGGAGAAGGTATGCTGCTCGAAGCCCGTAGACAAAGCTCTTTAAATGAGCCTCTACCGGATGTTTTCCATGATAGGCTTGTGGAGCTATTCAGAATTTACGTGTTAGTGGGAGGAATGCCTGAAGTCGTTGTAAAGTGGAGTGAGACAATGGATTATATTCAATGTCAAGAAATCCAGAATGATATAATAATGAGCTATGAGGATGATTTCCCAAAATATCGGAAACGTGTGGATCCTCAGTTATTAAGGCAGACTTTAAGAAGTGTGGTGCTGCAGGTTGGTAGTAAATTTGTCTATTCACAAGTTGGAGGAGGATATCGCACGGAGGATGTGAAGAAAGCATTGGATATGCTTGTTTTAGCCGGATTATGTATACCGGTAGTCAAAACCTCTGCCAATGGCTTGCCATTAGGAGCAGAGGCGGATTACAGGATAAAGAAGATACTCTTTCTTGACTCAGGATTAATGTTGCGGGCTTTAAGCCTATGGATGGGAGAAGACAATCAATCTGTAAGAAATATACTTACCCAGGATGTTACAGAATTGGTCAACAGAGGAGGTTTGGCTGAGATGGTAGCGGGTTTGGAGATGCGCAGATATGGTAATCCGAATCTCCGCACGGAGCTCTTCTATTGGATGAGGGAGGCTAAAAATTCAATGGCTGAAATAGATTACGTCACTGCTATATTTCGGGAAGTGGTTCCTGTTGAAGTAAAATCCGGTGGTAAGGGAGGAATGAAGAGTCTATGGAGTTTTATGAGAGAGAAGAAACTTAAATATGCCGTAAGGTCTTCATTAGAGAAAAGTGGAATTATTGAATACACAGATAAAGAACAGAACGATGATATCCGTAAAGTTGTAATATGTCCGCTATATGCTATATCTCAAATGTCCAACTTATTAGAGGAGATGAGATCGATTAATAAGGATGATCTCAATGTTGATGATTTGTAATTTCAGGGTTAAGGTGGTTACAGATCTTGGAGCACGGTCGAGAATTCGGGGTCTTTAAGCAAGACGCGATGGTTGCTGTCGAGGAGGTACATTACTGGCATGGCTGGGAGATGGTAGAGGTCATTATCCAGAACACCGCTCAGGTCGTAGCCCACTATCCAATTCTCCGGCATATCAGCTTTTGACTTTTCCCAGACTGCACGTTTCCCCTCCGCATAAACAGCTACAATTTTAAGTTCCCCCTTTTG
>CAZHDH010000169.1:0-1234 GCA_964531245.1 uncultured Bacteroides sp.
CCCCCGGCTCCGCCGGGGGTTTTTATTCTGCGGGCGAAGCCCTATGTTGATAGCCTGCGCGTCACGTCGCGCAAGTGCGGTCTGCCAGCCGCGAGAGCTCTGCTGCCTGCTACCCGTAAACGGGTTTTAGAAATTTCCCATCGTCAGTTGTTCCCCTGCCTTATCTTCCTCCAGCTGGTGCCGAATATATTCTTCTATCTTCTTTGCGTTCTTTCCCACCGTGTCCACATAATATCCCCGGCACCAAAATTCTCGATTCCGATACTTATACCGCAGTTCAGGATACTTCTCATAAATCATCAAACTGCTTTTCCCCTTCAAATATCCCATAAAACTCGACACTGATACTTTCGGCGGTATTTCTAACAACATATGCACGTGATCTGGGCACACTTCCCCCTCCACTATCCTTATCTTTTTCCAATTACACAGTGTCCGCAGTATCTCTCCGATTTCCCGCCGCTTCTCCCCATAAAATACTTGTCTCCTATACTTTGGTGCAAATACTATATGATACTTGCAATTCCATCTCGTATGCGATAAACTATTTGTGTCATTCACTCTAATGACCTCCCTTTGCTTTTTGGTGTGCAGTTGGCTGACCGCACCTCTATCCTAAAGCAAAGGGAGTTTTTCTGTCTACATCATCGCCATTAGGCTTTTTTTGAACCACTCGCCTAGCGAGCGCTTTTCTCTGTGCATAGTCGCCCTTAGATAATTCTGTCGTCAGAAACGCCGGTCATGGCACGAGCGACAATCTCACTCATTTTATCCAAATCTTTCGTCATGGACAATGCCTCGGTAATGTCATAATCCACGATATCGTCACCCTTCATCGCCACCACCCGGCAGGTCTTCCCTTCTGCCAGCAGCGTAACTGCATGATATCCCATATAGGTAGCCACCATACGGTCACGGGAGGTGGGAGAACCGCCGCGCTGTACATGTCCCAACACAGTGACCCGGGTGTCCAGCCCCGTAGCGTCCCGAATCTGGTCGGCCACATGGTATGCGCCTCCGGGAACACCCTCGGCAACAATCACCATAAAGTGGGTGCGCCCACCCAAACGGGCCCGACGAATGGGTTCAATGACATCCTGCTCAAAGTCCACCGTACGTTCAGGCACGAGTACCACGGTAGCACCGCAGGCAATGCCCACGGAATAGGCCAGATAGCCGGCGCGGTGACCCATGACCTCCACCACGGAGCAGCGTTCATGGGACTTCATGGTGT
>CAZHDH010000169.1:1244-2143 GCA_964531245.1 uncultured Bacteroides sp.
ACGCAGCCGGTCGATGCTTTCCAGAGCAATGTTGCAGGCAGAATCGTAGCCAATCGTATAGGAGGAACAGGCAATATCGTTGTCAATGGTACCAGGAATGCCAATGACAGAGATGCCGTTGTTGGCCAAGCTCAACAGGCCTTTAAAGGTACCGTCGCCGCCGATACCGACCAGGGCATCCATGCCCAGCAGCTTACAGGTGGCCAGCGCCTTATTGCGTCCGGCTTCCTCAATAAATTCCAGGCTCCGGGCGGAGTAGAGCATGGTGCCGCCCCGACGGGAGATATCGCTGACGCTCTCAAAATCCAACTTATAAAAGTCGCCGTTGAGCAGGCCATGGTAGCCGCGGCGGATGCCAATGCACTCGATTCCATAGTGCAGAGATGCCCGAACTACGGCACGGATGGCGGCATTCATGCCAGGGGCGTCGCCGCCACTGGTAAAAACTCCGATCCGACGGACAGCAGGTTTCATATTAATCAATCCTTTCTTCGTATAGCAGCTTGCCTGAACTGTTTAGACTTTCAAATCAACGGACTGATCGGCCAGGGCCTCAGGATGGGCGGTCAACACGGGTCTAACATATTCGGCCAGGAAATCAGACACCTGCTCCGGGCATCGGCCAATGTAGCGGGATGGTTCCATGTGGGTGGTCAGTGCTTCGCGGCTCATGCCAAACATGGGATCTTCTGCAATCAAATCAATAAGATTATTTGACAAGCCTAATTCCTTTACATTGCGTCCAGCCTCAAGGGAATAAACCCGGATGCGCTCATGGAGCTGTTGCCGGTCCCCTCCCCGCTTCACCGCGTCCATCATGATGTTCTCGCTGGCCATAAAGGGCAGCTCTTCCATGATGTGCTTCTCAATGACCTTTTCGTGGACGATCAGTCCGGACG
>CAZHDH010000170.1:0-2134 GCA_964531245.1 uncultured Bacteroides sp.
ATTTGAGCATTTGAGTATTTGAGTATTTGAGTATTTGCACATTCGATAATTAGGTTAGTACATCATTTGAATATCCGGTTACATTACCCCGGTGTTTTCGGTTAACTGAACCAACGAACCGAGGTATCTCAGTTCTTCCGACCGACAAACCGAAGCATCTCGGTTGCTGAATATGCGATAATCAGGTTATTGCACCATTTGAGTATCCAGTTACATTAACCCGGTGTTTACGGTTGTCCGAACTAACGAACCAAGGTGCCTCAGTTCTGCCAATCGACAAACCGAGTTATCTCGGTTACCATATCTCAAGTACCAAAGTCTGCGAGTTTCGAGCGGAATTAACCCTCACCTATGGGGAGGCGGATTTGCCGTTGTGTATACAATCGGCATATCTTGCAAAGCAAGGTTGACCTCCATTTCATAGCCCGCGCAACATCAAATTTCCTACATCCTTAGACTCTGGACTGCTCCTTGTAATCCAATGAACCGGAGTTCCCCGATACATAGGTTAGACAGACCGATGTATCTAAGATGCTCCAACCGAAAACCAAGCAACCGAGATACTAAAGTTATTAGAACATTGAATCATCGGATAATTCGGCTATTTAGTCGTTAGGTTATTTGAACATTGGGTAATTATAGCATTTGATATAATGCTCCATTTTAGTATTGGGTGATTATTATAGGTGATTATTATATTTGTATATTGATATATTTGATAATTTGTATATCGGCTTATTTGATTATGGGATAATCCAGTCAGAATATCAAAGTCTCAAAATCTCATTGTCTCATTGTCTCATTTGGATATATCGATTTTGCAATATCGTCCATGTGCGTCTTTTGTGATAAAACCTCTGCCGCCTTCTTTCAAGAATCTGAATATCGAGGCGCGTGAGATACCAAGCTTTTGCGCTTCCCGTAAAATTTCCTTCGTCGCAAACGAGTCTCCGAGATTACCGAGCAGTTCGGTATATCTTGTGTCAAGCATACCGGTTTCCAGTTCCGGAGATATCCGTTCTTCCATCGTCCTGAAATATTCGGTCAACAGTATTGCCCGTTCTGCACTCTCAATGTCGATTATATCCATAGATGCGTCATCACAAATGCCCCTCATAATCTGGATTACAAGGCAAAACCGTATCAGATACGTTTCAAGTTTTCCACATAATGCCCTGACAGCATCGGAATCGGTTGAGGAATATTCAGCATTGCTCACCTCAGTTTTCCAACATTTCACACGGCGTTTCGCCTCCGGGGAAAATGAAAGCTCATGTGAGATTACATTTCCCTCCTGGTCTGTTGTGAGTGTAAAGCCTACCACTTTTCTGATAATAACCTCCCATTGTGTCAGGACATCATCCGGCATGTCTGTATCGTTCCATTCAGGCATTTCGTTGATCTCTGGGTACACTTTCAGGAAACGTGATGAAAAACCGTTCATCATTCGTTTACCACCAAACTGTGCAGCAAGACACCCAGGTTGAGTGGTTCCGATTAACGAGCAATATGGCTTTGATAGAAAGATATGCTCGTTGTTTGACTTTCGACTGTACTTGAAAGGTGTTCCGCTGAACAGACTGAGAAAGTAGCCTTCATCGGAACCGTTGTAGCGGTTGAAATTTGAAAGAAGTGTGTCAATCTCATCCTTGTATGTGAGTATCCCACGAGGATTATCCCTCAATGCTCCGATAAGTGCTTCAAGTGTAGAATCCACAACCACATGGCACTTACGGACAGGCATAGCCATTTCCTCGGGCAGTGAATTTTTCTCGCGTTGCTTGGCTGACATTCGTTCCCATTTATGGTATGCCTCCATCTCCTTGCAATATATCCGGTCATATTCACTGTCGATCTTTAATAGTGGTGCGACTGCCTGTTGCAGTGGCGGTGTCTTGCCACAGCTTGGTGAACCGACAAGCACCATGTAGATTATCGGACGGTCAATCCATCCTGTCATGAACCTGACAGACCAGGTGTTGCCCATAGCTGCCGCAAACACAGTCAGGAATGAAGCTGCCGTAAAGTCTACGTTAAAACTCTCGTATTCCTCAAAAGCTTCAACGATATTGCTGATTGCTTCCGGAAAAACTTCAAGGGGAAAAGTAGGAGAATCAGACAAGAGATCTTCTTC
>CAZHDH010000171.1:0-2124 GCA_964531245.1 uncultured Bacteroides sp.
GAAAGCAGCAAGAGATTGGAAAGGCTTTGCGATATTCCCCTGGGGAGCCGAAGCGTAGAGCTGCACGACCTCTTTCCCGGCTAAGCTGCCGGTGTTGGTCACCGTTACTGGCAAGGACACAACAGTTTTCTCCACCTGGACATCCCCAGCTGTCAAAGCGAACTCAGTGTAGCTCAGGCCGAAGCCGAAGGGGAACAGCGGGGACACCCCGGCAGTATCAAAATAGCGATAGCCTACGTATACACCCTCTTTGTAACGGGTGTCATCCCGGTCGCCGAAATCGCCTATGGTCTGATAATCACTCACAGCGGCCCAGGTGGTGGTGAGCTTGCCGGAAGGGGTGGCCTTTCCCAGCAGGATGTCTGCCAGAATATCCCCGGTGACCACACCCAGTTGAGAAAGGCAGAGGATGTTCTTTACATCCTTTACCGGGGTCAGATCCACCACGCCGCCCACGTTGAGTACCAGCATGAAGCGGTCAAATTTTTCATTCAGTGCCAGGATGTCCCGCACCTCGGTGCTGGTGAGCAGCACATCCCCAGTTTTGATCTCCCGGTCATTGCCCTCGCCGGAGGTGCGGGCCAGCACATAGACGCAGGCATCACCATCCCCGGACAAGGGCAGGTCGTAGTCATACTCCGACTCGATTTTACCGAAACCGGTAACAAAGGGAGATACACCCAGTTCCTGGGCCTTGCGCTTGATTTCTGCTACAAACTCCCCGTGGTGACGATCCCGCTCAGCATCGTAGGCGTCCAGCCAGTCCTTGGTGGTGAGCTTAAAGCCTGCATCCTCCAGCCCGCTCTCGCAGGTGGAATAACAGCGGCTATACACATTGCCGCTGCCCGTTCCACCTTTGATGGTGCGGCGAGCGCCGCTGCCGTAGAGAGCCAATTTTCCGGGCTTTTCCAGCGGGAACTTTCCATCCTTTCTCAATAGTACCGCACACTCGGCGGCGTTCTCGCGCAGCAGGCCGATATGCTCGGCCTCGTGGGGTAGCATTTCCTGTTCAAATCTCATGATAATCCCTCCATATTTCATTGAGTTGGGCGGGTGACCGCAGTGCGTGTGCGGAAGCCGCGGCCATGTATTCTCTTGTGACAGTTACGAGGAAGGTATGCTTTTCAGGTCTATCCCTTCTTATGTATGTCCCGCAAACCTCAAAGTGTGTTTATAAACTGCACCAACTGCTCGAAGCTCCCCCTTGGATACTCTGCGATATTCTTTCTTTCCTTGTTGATCAGGCAATCGGTCAGCAGAAATACCTGCATTCCAGTGGATTGAGCTATCATGTCCTCGGCCACATCGTTGCCCACCATCAAACATTCTTCTGGTTTGACGCCAAGCCGTTTTGCGATCTCCCGGTAATAATCCGGGTTGGGCTTGCAATAGCCGATATTCTCGTAAGTGGTATACAGCTCGAAGTCCTTCGGTTCCAGTCCTGCCCAGCGGATGCGGCTTTCCGTAGCCGTTGCCGGGAAAATAGGATTGGTCGCCAAAGCTACCCGCAGCCCTATTTCTTTTATGGTATGAACTGTACTGGCAGCATTGGGATCCATCCCGCAGAGATCTTTCGCTGCTTGAAAATCTGTTCGGTAAAATTCTTCAAAAAGCGGCTTGTCCAACAGAACTTGCTCTCCATAAATAGCGGCAAATTTCTTCCAGAAAGCCGCCTCATTGCTTCGGCTGCCATCATTTTTTACCATAGCGGCCGTTCCCGTCCAGATGGCATCCACCAGCTGCTTCGGTTCGTAGCCGTAGGGGGCCAGTTTGGCAGCAAGAAGCTTGAAATAACCTTTCGTAAAGGCGTCGTTGTCCATGGGGAGCAGAGTCCCGTCCAGGTCGAATAAAATTGTGGTAAGCTTCACAGTCTCATTCCTTTCCGTTGATTCCTACACGTCTGTATCAAGGCCAAAATACATCAGTGCCGGGTTGCGTCATTATAGTTGCAGACCAGCTTTTTGTGATAGTGCTTTTCTGCGATTGGGTCAAACTCTGGCTTGGCTTGGATTGGATGTAAGTGGGATAACGAGGATTCGCTATGTACGATACAGAATACCAACCATGTTGGGCCCGGTGTTGATGGAGATCACACAGCCCACCGGGTATTCCGCCAGAGGCGGA
>CAZHDH010000172.1:0-2071 GCA_964531245.1 uncultured Bacteroides sp.
AGCTCGTGTCGTGAGATGTTGGGTTAAGTCCCGCAACGAGCGCAACCCCTGTCCTGTGTTGCCAGCATTCAGTTGGGGACTCGTAGGAGACTGCCGGCGTCAAGCCGGAGGAAGGTGGGGACGACGTCAAGTCATCATGCCCCTTACGCCCTGGGCTGCACACGTGCTACAATGGCCGGCACAGAGGGTTGCCACCCCGCGAGGGGGAGCGGATCCCTAAAAGCCGGTCCCAGTTCGGATTGCAGGCTGAAACCCGCCTGCATGAAGTCGGAGTTGCTAGTAATCGCGGATCAGCATGCCGCGGTGAATGCGTTCCCGGGCCTTGTACACACCGCCCGTCACACCACCCGAGTCGTCTGCACCCGAAGTCGCCGGCCCAACCTCGTGAGGGAGGCGCCGAAGGTGTGGAGGGTGAGGGGGGTGAAGTCGTAACAAGGTAGCCGTACCGGAAGGTGCGGCTGGATCACCTCCTTTCTAGGGAGAAACACCTCTTTCTAGTGAAGACAAACAAATCAATCTCACAAGTGATCTTTGGATGTATCTGCAGCATCCGGTACCCAAGGTGCGGATAACCGATACGCATGTGTCGCACATCCGCACCTTGACATCTGCATAGCGCGCGACATCGCTTCATCGAAGTGGATGTCGCAAAAGACATGTTATGAGTGATCTTTGATCGCTGATGACAAGCTCATCACTTAAGTTTTTCCTCAATTTGAAAAACCTGATCAAAGGAAGCTTTTGCATGTCACGAACGATCGTATAACAACTTCTCTAAAACATTAGAGTTGCACAAGGTATGCTCATATGAACCGAAACATTTATATGAGCTTGATAACACACACGTGTTGGCAATCAAGATATTAAGGGCGCACGGTGGATGCCTTGGCACAGGGAGTCGATGAAGGACGTGGCTAGCTGCGATAAGCCTAGGCGAGGGGCACACACCCTTTGACCCTAGGATCTCCGAATGGGGAAACCCGATGCAGGTCATGCTGCATCACCTGGCGCTGAAAAAGTAGGCGCTTTAGGGGACAACCCGCCGAACTGAAACATCTAAGTAGGCGGAGGAAGAGAAATCAATAGAGATTGCGAAAGTAGCGGCGAGCGAAATCGCAAGAGCCCAAACCCAGGTGAGTGTAAGCGGCAGGCGTTGCCGCCTGGGGGTTGTGGGGCCTCGCTCTACAGGAGCTGCCCTCCTGTATGCGGTTACAAAACTCATGCGCAGCAGAACAGGCTGGAACGTCTGGCTGAAAAGGGTGATAAGCCCCGTATGCGCAACGCATGAGACCGTATGTGAGGTTCCCGAGTAGGTCCGTCCACGTGGAAGGCGGATCGAAGCTGGGAGGACCACCTTCCAAGGCTAAATACTACCCTGTGACCGATAGCGCACAAGTACCGTGAGGGAAAGGTGAAAAGCACCCCGGGAGGGGAGTGAAATAGTACCTGAAACCGTGTGCCTACAAGCAGCCGGAGCACTCATTTGCGGTGTGACGGCGTGCCTTTTGTAGAATGAGCCAGCGAGTTACGGTATGCGGCGAGGTTAAGCTTTGAAGCGAGCCGCAGTGAAAGCGAGCCTTTAAGATGGCGTTTTAGTCGCATGCCGTAGACGCGAAGCCGGGTGAGCTATCCATGGGCAGGCTGAAGCGGGGGTAAGACCCCGTGGAGGGCCGAACCCACTTCGGTTGAAAACGGAGGGGATGACCTGTGGATAGGGGTGAAAGGCCAATCAAACCCGGAGATATCTCGTTCTCCCCGAAATAGCTTTAGGGCTAGCCTCGGCCGTTAACCCGCGGTGGTAGAGCCACCGGATCCCTGAGGGGGCTTCACCGCCTACCGAGGGGAACCGAACTCCGAATGCCGCGGGTCCAGAGGCCGGGAGTCAGAGGGCGTGGGCTAAGCTGCGCGCTCGAGAGGGAAACAGCCCAGACCGCCCGCTAAGGTCCCCAAGTCATCGCTGAGTGGCAAAGGATGTGCGTCTGCCCAGACAACCAGGATGTTGGCTTAGAAGCAGCCATGCATTTAAAGAGTGCGTAACAGCTCACTGGTCGAGTGGACATGCGCCGACAAT
>CAZHDH010000173.1:0-2016 GCA_964531245.1 uncultured Bacteroides sp.
TCGACAGCACCAAGGGCGCGCGTTTCGCTACCTATGCGGCGCGGTGCATTGAAAATGCTATGCTAACACAAGTGCGTTTTGGGGCGGTAAAGGAGTACCGGACGGTGTACCCTGTGCGGCTGACAGGGACGGGCGGCCACGCTGGCGGGTGTGCGCCCGGCTTTCGGCCTGCCTTTATCTGATGTGCCGCACCGAGGATGGCAATACCCGGTATGCGCCGCTCTATGTTCACACTTTTCGATTGATTGCGCCGCGCAGGCCGCAAAAGGCCCTGCAGCCCAGCAGGCAATATCGCAGCTATAACGAAATCCCCTGCGGCCCGGAACGGCTGCGCTGGTGCCGTGAGCAAAAAGGACTTTTGCAAAAGCAGGTGGCGGAATACATTGGCATTTCCCGGCAGCAGTACATGGATCTTGAAAATGGCACTGCAGGCCATTGCCCGAATGAAATCGCGGACAAGCTTGCCAAGCTGTTTGATGTACCTGTTTTTGATCTGCTGGACGATTACAATCGCTTTTTGTATGAGGGGCAGGGCAAGCAGATCCGGGAATACCGTGCACGGCTGGGCCTTGGAAGAGCTGCGTTTGCAAAACAGTACCAGATCTCCATAAAGAGCCTTTCGGTGTGGGAATCAGAGAAAAAGCAGATCAGCCGGGCATCGTGGGAGCGGTATTTTATGGCACTTCATACTTGAACAAAAGAATATCAGCAGATGCAAGCAGACATGATGGTTTGCTGCATTTGGCCTGTTACCGGATATAAGCAAATAGAGCAAGCGAATATGATGGTTTGCCCTACTTGCCCATATTTGACGTAGCAAAATGCGGCAAACTATCCATTGGCTATTGCATACACAATCCATCATCGACAATCGCACGCCGCCTTGACTTTCGCCCAAAATTATGGTATGATTAGGCGAAAGAGATAGAGGTGAGCGAATGAGGACATTCAATTACGAGCTGTTAAAGGATCACCAGTGGGACAGTGAAGTGCTTGGGTTGGTCGCCCAGATTCATGAGTTCAAGGGGCGGCAGGAGCTTTATTTGCGGCAGAAGCCTGCGGTTTTGGATAAGCTGATCGAGCTGGCAAAAATACAGAGCACCGATGCATCCAACAAAATCGAGGGTATTGTGACAACGAGCACCCGCATAAAACAAATGTATGAGGAAAAAACGACGCCCCGGAACCGGGACGAGCAGGAGATCATGGGCTATCGGGACGTTCTGAACACGATCCACGAAAGTTATGAATATATTCCTCTTCGCTCTTCCTACATTTTGCAGCTTCACCGGGATCTTTACCAATATTCCGAAAAATCCATTGGGGGACGGTTCAAAAACACGCAGAATCTGATCGCCGAAACGCATCCGGACGGGACACAGACGATCCGTTTCACGCCTCTTGCCCCCTATGAAACGCCCGATGCCGTTGACGCAATCTGTGAGAGCTTCAACCGGGCTATAGACGCATGCAGCATTGACCCCTTAGTGCTGATCCCTATTTTTATCACTGATTTTCTGTGCATCCATCCCTTTAACGATGGCAACGGGCGCATGTCAAGATTGCTCACAACGCTGCTTCTTTACCGCTGCGGGTACGTCGTGGGCCGCTATATCAGCATTGAAAGCAAGATTGAGAAAACCAAGGCCAAATATTATGCCGTACTTGAGCAGAGCGGGGCCGGTTGGCATACAGCGGACAATGACCCAACACCTTTTGTAAAATATCTTTTAGGCATCATCCTTTCCGCCTACCGGGATTTTGAAAGTCGTGTAGATATTTTTGGGGAGAAGCAGCCGGCGGTCGAACTTGTAAGAAATGCTATCGGCAATAAGATCGGCAAATTTACAAAGAGTGAGATTATGGAGCTGGTGCCGTCCATTGGCAAAACCTCCGTTGAAAATGCTTTGAAAAAGCTGCTTGAGGAAAAAGTCATCGAGCGTCACGGCAGCGGAAAAGCCACGTTTTATACCCGCAACGATTAAGGGACTTTTGAATAAATCCCCCGACGCATCT
>CAZHDH010000174.1:0-2005 GCA_964531245.1 uncultured Bacteroides sp.
TTGCGGGGGTGGGGGATTATGGATACATTTGCTCGGTTTTAATGATCGAAAACACATTTTTTTATATCTCCAATTTTTATTTACCTCAATATTTTTATCTCATTATGTTATCTTTGCGGTTTCGACCTTTTTGCTTAATGCTTTTTATCTTTTTGGGCTGTGCCTTGGGCTTTGCCGAGTCGGTTGAGTCTGGCGGTTTTTCTTTTGAGGATTATGGCTCCGGAGCAAAGGCGAGGTTGACGGGGATGCTTCCCGGGGTATCTCAATCGCCGGTGGTGCCGGCTTCGGTAAGTATCACCGGCAAGGAACTGGATGTTACTCTTTGGCTTGAAGATGCTTTGGCGTATGATGCTGATGTGTTTGCCGAAGATGCTTTGACTTCGCTCCGCTGCGAGGATTCTGATGGTGAATTGACTGTCCGCGGCAATTGCATCGTGGGATGGAAGTATTTGCGTTCAATTGAATTTCCCTCTCAGCTAAATAGGTTGGATTGCGACGCCATTCGCGATTGTCCTGCAATCGAGGAGGTTACGATACGTGCCACGAAGATGGTGGATTTTGAATCAGCATACGTAGATTATAAGTTTACGATCGGAAATAAGCCTGTGTTGAGGGTCGCGCCTGATTTGGTGGATGAGTATATATCCAGGCAGTCGGACGGCAGTAAGGAGGAGAAGGCCTTTCTGGGCAATTTTGACAGGATTGAGTCTTTTGACCAGGAACCGGTTGAGGATATCCCCGCCGGGGTGCATATAGTGCTGGGCGATCTGCATCTGAATATGAAGGATGCGCTGCCGGGCGACCGTATCACCGTGCAGGCTCCCGAGGGTGAATATATCAAGGGTATCAATATAGGCGATGAGGCGCAACCGCTTGACAGCGACACCTCCACGCAGATAACCATTCCGGATTTTGACCACCACCTTGTGATGGCGGTGGATCTCACCTCGAATAAAATGTCGTCGCTGGTAAATGCGATGGCCATTGAGCACCGTGTGCGCACGGTGGACGGTGGCATCAGCATCGACGGTTACGATGGCACGATGGTGGCCGTGATGGACCTTGGCGGACGCCTGGTAGCCCGCACACACCGGTCGCATATAACACTCGCTCCCGGGATTTACATTGTATTCTATGGCTCGCAAGGCCATAAAGTAATGGTGAAGTGAATGCGTAACTCTTAAAAATGACTTATGAAAAAAATATTGTCGGTCCTTGCGGCTGTTATAATCACCATCTTTTCTGTTCAGGCTCAGGAACTTACAGACGGAGGCATAATCTACAGATACAGCAGTGACACATGGGTGGTTTTAAGCTTCGATCCCGCGCAGCTCCCCCGTAATGTCATCATCCGTACTCAGTTGGATTACGAGGACGAGCAAGTATCCGTGGCCGAGATGCGATACGATGCTCTTGCATACAAAGATTACTCGTCTTATTCTGAAGAACTTACCAGCGATTACATCCGACGGATAAAATTCACCGACGGTCCTGAATCATTTAAAATCTGCGACGGCGCGATTGCCGATTGGACAGACTTGGAAACCATTGACTTTTCTGAAAACGTCAAAGTCTTGGAAAAAGGCTGTATGTATAATCTGCCCGGACTCAAGCACATCTGGCTGCGCTCGACCGAAGCAATCGACTTTGATGAAGGTGGCTACTGCTCAACCCAACTCGAATCAAAGCCGACACTTCACGTACCCGCCGAGCTGGTGGGATATTACACCGAACTTTCCGAAAGCGACAGCCCATCGTGGGCCCGCACCTTCCTGCGGCAGATGAGCGAGATCGTGGCCATAGGCGATGAGAACGAAATCACCCCCTCGCTTGCCATCCGCTACGAAGACACCATGCTCATACTGCACGACGCCCAGGAGGGCCACCGCCTGCATTTCAGCACCGAAAACGAACGCACCATCGAATCGCTCCACTACAACGACACCGACCACACCCACCAACTCACCGACGGCGAATACACCGTGCCCGAAATCTCCGGCCCCGT
>CAZHDH010000175.1:0-1983 GCA_964531245.1 uncultured Bacteroides sp.
CTACGAATATGACGCTCGCCGTTATCACCATAAAGACGTTTCGGACAAGCCGAGATTTGTTGACGTTCCGCTTTACGTGCGCGTAGGTTCTGACCGCGCTTTGACGAGAGCGCAGGAACTTATCCTTGCCTTGTTCCAAGACTTTAATATGGAAGCAAGAAAACGCTACAATGACCGCGATATACAAGAGCTCATATTCACACTCAAGCATAACAAACTTCTTACAAATAAGCAGTATAAGCGTGCGCTCTGTCAGATAATTCACATTCACGATTGCAATGTCTTAGACGACGAAACAGCGGAGAAGTGTATTGAGTTTAAGAACGTAGATTTAATTGACGACAGCGTAATTGAAACGGTCAAGCTCGACGATATTGATGCACATTTCCAAGACGGCAACCGTGTTACGCTTGAAAAGCTCCGTAAGGTCGGACTTGTAAGCGAGCAGTGCACAGGCTGCACCGTCACAGCAGATAAACGCCTCACAAAACCGCTTATCATCGTCGCAAACGATTTTACGCTCCCTGCAGTGAAGATGATTGCGCTTACGGGCGGACGTGTCATTAAACTTAGTCAGATATAGTTACCTAGCTGTAATCTTGTTCACGATCTAAAACATTAGATACAAAGTTTATGCAAACGGCAAACTCGGTTGAGCTTGCCGTTTGTGCTTAGGGGAGTTTGTATTCAATCGCCATTAATTTATTATCAAGTATTTAGGCGGTTGAATGGAGTGTTGCAACATTGGTTTTGATAACAACTGTTTTTGGTGCATTGATTTTGACAATGGATGCGGCAAATACGGAATATACTCAGTATACCACAACAAGTTGAGCGGCAGTCGCAACACACGCAAGGCTCGTGGCGGAAGTAGCGCGTAACGATGGGCGGCGGGGCGGGCCCGTTTACTACCGTTGTTACGGGATTGCTGACGGTTACAATCGGGGGTTCGCCCGAATTGTCTGTTATGCTTGAAATATTAGTTATTATGCTCATATCAATTTACCTCATAAGATAACGCTTTATGCGGTTTTTAATTTACCGTTACGTCGAATTCTACGGTTACTGCGTCGCCAACCGCGAGGTCGGGGAGCGCGAAGCCTGTTTGCGGATTGTAGGCAGGATATGAAGTGCCGTTGATTTTCACGCTACCCGAAGTAAACGTAGTTCCGACAGGAATAGGGTCGGTAAAGACAAGGTCGGTCTTTAACAGCGAGCCCGTATTTGTAATTACCGAAGTGTAGTGCAGAGTATCGCCTTTGACCGCAAACGCTTTATCCACGCTTTTTACGTTTGTAATACGGTTGGATATGATTTGCACGGATACGGTGTTCGTATTCTCGGAGAAATTTACGACACTTCTTGACAGGTCGTTTACCGAGTAATTGAGTGTACCGTAGTTATCTACAGGTGTTTGCGTCATAGGATTGTTGGCTTGAATGGTGTACGCTACCGTAACGGCCTGCGTCGGATTGAGTGCGGGGAGTGCGAAGCCGACTATGGGGTCGTAGGTCGGTTGAGATACGCCGTTTACGGTAACGCTTCCTGCGACGTAGGTTGCACCGCTTGTCATATTGTCCTTAAAGAACATATTGAAGAGCTGTGTTTGCGAGTTGTTGGTGATTACTACCGTATGCACGGAAGTTTCGCCTTCCTGTAAAAAGGTTTTATCTCCGCTTTTTACCTTGGGTACGGAATAGGTTAAGATTTCGGTAGTTACAACGTTGCTGGGGAGTGCTGCGGCTATCGTTTCTCCGTCGGGGAGAACGTAGTTGAATGCGATGTTTGATTGGTTGGGTATTATCATAATTATTATCTCCTTAATTTATTTGCACCTGAAAGGTTACGATGACGCTCGCTTGCGGAGTCAGGTTCCCCACAAAGAAGCCTGTTTGCGGATTGTAGGCAGGAAAGCCCGTGCCGTTTACTGTTACAGAGCCGTTTACAAAAGTCGTTCCGACAGGTATATTATCCGTGAAAAAG
>CAZHDH010000176.1:0-1968 GCA_964531245.1 uncultured Bacteroides sp.
CGTTCGCAGGCTGTACCAACCTGGCCAAGGTGGTATATCCCGCTTCGATTGATGCCGAACGTATTGCCAAGGCATTCCCCAACGCTGTGGCTATCGACTATCCCGAGGATTGCACAGTAGCGTTTGATGAAAACGGCTATCTGCTCGCATATTCCAAGGATGGCAGCGGCAAGGTGTACCTGCTCGCAGTTCCCACCACTATCGAGGTAGAAAACGGCAAGTTTGTGATTCCCTCGAATATCACCGATGTTTATGAGGGTGCTATCTATGGTTGCGAGAATATCACATCGGTAGTCGTACCTGCCGGGGTCAACATCGGTAAAGGTGCGTTTGCCGGTTGTGCCAACCTCAAGACTGTGGAAATTGAAGAAGGCGTGACCTCGATTGGCGACGGCGCGTTTGCCGATTGCGACGGCCTGAGCACTATCGTGCTTCCCTCATCGCTCGACCTTGACAAGGTGGGTACCGGTATCTTTGCCGGTTGCGACAACATCGCCAAGGTGGTATATCCCAGCACTATCGAGGAACGCGTGAAGAACGCCGGGCTGCTCGAAGGCTCTGTGGCCATTGACTACGATCCCGCCAAGATGACCATCACCATTGATGAAAAGGGTTACGTGATCGGTATTCCCAAACCTGATGATAACGGCGAACGTATCCTGGTGGCTGTGCCCAACGAGGTCGAGCTTGACGAAAACGGCAACTTCGTGATTCCCGAAGGCATTACTGAAATCAACGGTGGCGCTCTGGCCGGCTGTAACATCACATCGGTGGTGGTTCCCGGCACCGTGAAGACCATCGGCGAGGGAGCGTTCGAGGGTTGCGAAAACCTGCTCACCGTGGCTATCGGCGACGGCGTTGAGACCATCGGTAAGGGCGCGTTCAGCGGCTGTACCTCGCTCAACACTCTGATTCTGCCCAACACCGTGGATAATCTGGATAAGGAAGCCTTCACCGGCTGTGATAATATCACCAAGATCGTGATTCCCGACGACCTTGACCTCACCGAAATGGTATTCCCAGACAAGGCCCAGGTTATCGAATATCCCGCTACCGCCAAGGTAGAAATCGACGAAACCACCGGTGTAGTGCTGGCCAAAGAAGACGGCAAGGTGTATCTGGTGGCTGTGCCTGAAGATGCCGAATTTGAAAACGGCACCTTCACTGTGCCCGACGGCGTAACCGATATATATAAAGGTGCGTTTGAAAACTGCCGCAACATCACCACCGTGGTGATTCCCCCGACAGTGACCACCGTGAAGGAAAGCGGCCTGGATCTGTGCGAAAACCTCACCAAGGTAATCTATCCCGAAGAGCTTGAAGAGCAGATTGCCGCAACTCTGACAGATAATACCAAAGTGGTGCCCGTGACCTATCCCAAGGGATCGGAACTGGTGATCGATGAAGAGACCGGTTGCGTGCTTGCTGTGGTTAAGGACGAAGAGGATAACACCGACGTGATCCTGATCACCACCACCCCCGGCGTGGATCTGGGCGAAAACAAGACCTTTGTGGTGCCCGATAATGTAACCAGCATCGGCAAAGGCGCGCTCAAAGACCTCACCGAAGTTGAAAAAGTGGTAGTGCCCGATAACGTCAAGGAAATCGGCGAGGGCGCATTCAAGGGCCTTGAAAAGCTCACCGAAGTGGAACTCGGCACCGGGCTGACCACCATCGGCGGCGAAGCCTTCACCGGCACCGGTATCACCGACATCACCCTGCCCGAAGGCCTGACCGAGATCGGCGAGGGTGCGTTCAAGGGTACCGACCTCACCCAGATCACCGTGCCCTCAACCGTAACCAGCATAGGTAACGGCGCCTTTGAGGAATGTAAGGATCTGACCAAGGTGACCATCACCGATACAGACGACGCCGATTCCAAACTGACCTCGATCGGCGAGGGCGCATTCAAGGGCACCGGTATCACCGACATCACCCTGCCCGACGGCCTCACCGAGATCGGCAAGG
>CAZHDH010000177.1:0-1942 GCA_964531245.1 uncultured Bacteroides sp.
TTTTGCCACTCCCGGTTATGTGCAAGCCGCTTTTCCTCTGCTTCCTGTTCCTCCGGGGTGAGAAGTCCGGCTTTCTTCCTCGCGGTAAATTCCCTCTTGTCCTGCTTGCGCTTTTCATACCGTGCCTTTGCAAGCTCCTTTGAACGGGCTTCCTTTGCTGCCTGTTCCTCCTGCAGGCGGCGGTGTTCCTCTACCTCTGACGGGGTAATGATATAGTCGGGTACTTCAAATGCCCCGATAAAGTTCAGATAAATGTCTATCCGCTGGCGGCGGTCGTTCCCGCGCCCCTCGCCCTCATGCACAACCACTTTCTCGATAAATTCATTGAGCATGGGCGTTGTAAGCTCGGAGAAATCGGTATAGCGTTTCACAAGCTGGATAAACTGGTCTGTTTTCAGCCTGTCGGCGTTCCAGCTCTCAATCTGCCTTTGCCATTCCTCCATGGACGTTTCAAGCCCGGTCTGTTCCTCGTCGTACTCATTCAGCAGCCGTGTAAAATGCTTGTCGGGTATCTTGCCTGTGGCGTTGCCCTCATAGAGCTTTTTCACAAGCCCGTCAAGCTCCTTGTGCCGCTTCTGTGCCTTGCTTATCTTCTTTCTGCACTCCTTGACGGTCTGCTCCTGCTGGTGGTCGGATGCTTCCCGCACACGCTCCGTAAACTCCTTTTCATTGTTCTGCACATACCAGCTCACACGCTGGATAACGGCAAGGATAGCGGCTTCAATCTTCGCCGTGGGGATATGGTGCATGGTGCAGTCGTGGGTAAGCTGGCGGTAGCCGGAACAGATAAAAGCGTCCTCAATCCATTTCCCTTGCACAAGGTTATAGCGGTGTGTCAACTTTGAGCCGCAGTCGGCGCAGTAGAGAAGCCCGGTCAAGCGGTTGGGGGCGTTCTGCCGCTTGGGGGCGCGGCGCACGGTTTCCCGTATCTTCTGTACGGTCTGCCATGTTTCCTCGTCCACAATGGCGGGGATTGCTCCCTCAAAAATATGCTGTTCTTCCTGTGCGGTCTTGCGGGTGCTTTTGGTCTTGTAATTCTCGCAGACGGTCTTTCCCAATATCTTGCGCCCTGTGTATTCCGGGCGTTTCAGTATGTAGCCGATAGTGGTCGCTGACCATGCGTAGGGGTCGGCGTACTTTGCCGCCCGGACTGGCTCGCCTATCCGCTTCCAATGCTCGGATGGGATAGGGATTTTCTCGGCGCGGAGTGCCTTTGCTATGCTGGCTATGGTCTCCCCGGCAAGGACGCTCTGGAAGATGCGGCGCACAATGGCGGCTTCTTCATCAACCACCCACTCGCCTTTGTCCTCTTTGGAAGCAAGGTCGCCATAGCAGACGCTTCCCGAACAGCGCAAGCCCTTTTCCATTCTCGACTTGAAAACGGTCTTGATTTTGCGGCTGGTGTCGGCAACGTACCACTCATTTATCACATCACGGAAGATAGACATAATATCAAAGCCGTTGGCGGTGTCAAGGTTGTCATTGGCGGCGATAAAGCGTACATTGTACTCGTCAAAGGTGCGCTTCAGAAGCCCCACTTCGACCACGTCGCGCCCGATTCGGCTCTGGTCTTTGATGATGACGGTAGCCACATTCCCCGCCCGGATTTCGTCCAGCATAGCGTCAAGCCCCGGACGCTTGAATGTCGTTCCCCGGATTCCGTCGTCGGTAAAGTGCCGGATATTGGTAAACCCGTTCTTTCTTGCGTAGTCCTCTAAAATCCGCTTCTGGTTCTCGATAGACACGCTTTCCCCGGCTCGCTCGTCGTCATGGGAAAGCCTTTCGTAAAGGGCTGTCAATTTGTCTTTCTCTGCCTGTTTCTTCATGGTGTGTAACCTCCTTTCTTTGAGGGTGCGCGCTTCCCTTAATCCTTATTATACTTATCCATTCGGGTCTGTGACAACATAGCTGCTGTGCATTTGCATAAGCGACGGTTTGACGA
>CAZHDH010000178.1:0-1060 GCA_964531245.1 uncultured Bacteroides sp.
TTTCAGCAAAACTCATTGGCATCTCCTTGCATATGTGTACTGTATACAACAAAATAATATTGTAACTATATTATAAAATTTTTAAATACATAATAGCACTTACTTGTATATTAGTATAGCATATATCGCAACAAAAATAAAGCATATTAAATAATTCTAACCGCAACTTACGTTTTCTGTTTAAAAGCTTCCACTGTTATACATGAAATCATATTATTCCTCATACTATGTTTTAATCAATTGAATATAATCTAATTTGTACCAATTAATGCTTATACGTAATTATAAAACATATCCAACCATCGGATTGAAACACATACCTATAACATCTCAAAAAAACCATCGGGTTGAAGATACTTTTTTGTGCACATCTCGTACACTTTTCAGTAAAATACATATAAAAACAATAAAAAACAGATTGAACCAAATTGGACTGACTTATCGCGGTATGTGTCGATTTTCCCCATACAAATTAGCATTTATTAAACTATATTTGCACAAATAAAACTTCGATTTTTCTGTGGGTAACAACCCAATGGTAGGCGCTTCCGTATCTTGCGCAGTTGCAGTAGAAGAGGCATTAAAGTAATCAAAACTATCAAAATACAACAAAAAAGCGGTCTTTTCCAAGACCGCTTTTTTATATTCCAATGGCTACCGTTGGGTTGAAGTCGCCAAATTGGTTTAATAAATTATTTCAGTTAAATTTCCAATAGTACGTCAATTAGATTGAAGTAATTCATCGCATTTGTCGCTCGTTACACTGCTAACAATATACATTTTACAATCATTTATGTATAGCAATATAACTGCTTATACTTTCATTGACCATTCTTTTCCCAAAAGGCTACGGCTTGGTCAAACCAGCCCTCGGCTATCGTTCCTATGCCGAGTCCGAAGCCGTGTCCGAGTCCCGCATACGAATGATATTCGGTGGGTACGCCCATTGCCGCTATGTTACCTATGCGCGTTTTCATAGCGCGATAATTTGCAATACCGTCACTCTCGCCCACGCAAACGAAAGTTGCAGGTTCACCACCCCTATTATAGTCGGTATGCC
>CAZHDH010000178.1:1070-1903 GCA_964531245.1 uncultured Bacteroides sp.
TACTCGGTTTGGGAATTTTCGCAGCGCCACCGAATTTTTGCACGCCGTAGGAAGAAATCGTTGCAGTCATTCTTCCGCCTGCGCTACCGCCCCAAACGGAATAGCCATTCGTGTCAACGCCGAGTTCGTTCGCATAATGAAAGATAAACGTTATTGCTCTTGCCAAATCTTCGTATGCGGTTTGTGCGCCCGGACGGTATATGATAGCGAATGCGTTATAGCCTTTCTTCGAGAGTTCCAAAGCATGCGGAAAACTGTCGTGCATAGCGCCGACGTAAGCCCAACCGCCGCCCGCGCAAGTTACGGCGAATTTAGCGTTTTTATTTCCTCTGAAAAAGAATAACCCCGTGTCTGCCTTGCGTGGATCATCTGCCTTTTCCGCATCGGTGTATATATCGTAAAACACATGATTACCCGCAAGCGTTTGGTCTTTGAAATAGTTGCAAATTTCCACCGTATGCGCCACGTTGATATGGCTGTACCAAGTAAGCGATAAATTACCAAGCGTACTTCCACTGTAATAACCGCTGTTTACAGGAAATATCATTCTGCCAAAGTTACTGAAAACGGGATCGTTTATTACGTCTGATATGCTTGTGTTTGCCGTATAGTGTGTCGTTGTAACTCCTTCCCCCTCTTGTTCTCCGTTATTGCTGTCGCTCGGCAAATTTGGAAGTTCGGGCAAACTACCGTCATCAGGTGTTTCGATACTGCCGCTTCCGCTCGGTAGATCGGGCAATACGATTTCTATGCCGCCGTTACCGCTGTTATTACCGTTTGGAATTGTACAGGCGACAAATGACAGTACGCAAACAATCGCAAGAATCAATACA
>CAZHDH010000179.1:0-1891 GCA_964531245.1 uncultured Bacteroides sp.
TTCCCACGTGGCCCGATTTCTACTCAAGCAACTCAAGCAACCGAGGCAGCCCGAACAACAGTCTTCAGCCACGGATCTACAGCTTCCCAGAGCAACTCAAGGTCAACGCAAACCGCTTCTGTCCCTCCTGAGAGCTTCCTCACCACCGCCCAACCTGAGGCACGTACAGCCTCCACAAGCAGCTCGATTTCAACACATGGCTCTCAGGCCACAGGGTCATTCCCAGGAACTGTCTTCACTCTGGAACCTACAACCGTCCCTGGCAGCCCGATGTCGACACAAACCTCGTTGCCAGCTGAAACTGCTCGCACCACAGTCCAACCTGAAGCATCTACAGCCTCCCAAGGCAGCCCCGTTTTGTCAGAAGCAACTCACACGACTCCAACCTCTCAGACGGCGGTCTTCACTCAGCGATCTACAACCTTCCCAGCCAGCACAGGGTCCGCAGAAACAGCCGGAACTCCTGAGGCCTCCTACACCTCAGCTGTCACTGAGGAGCCCACCGCCTCCCCACGTGGCCCAGTGTCGACACAAACAACTCAGGCAAGCGGGACGTCACCCAGGGTTTCCACTCAGGCATCTACAGTCTTCACAGCCCCCTCAAGTTCACCAGAAACCGCTGTAGCTTCTGAGATCGCCTCCACCTCAGCTGTGAGTGAGGCGTCTACAGTATCCCCCAGGACCCCGGTGACAACACGTGCCACCCAACCAAGCGAAACCTCCGAAACAGGGTTCACTCAGAAGCCTACAACCTTGTCGGGCAGCTCGGCGTCCACAGACACCGCTGTTCCTCCTGATGTCACCCACACAGCAGCGCTGACTGGGGCCTCTACCACATCCCTGAGCAGCGCCCTGCCGACACCAACAGCTCCAGCTCCGGAGAACTCTGGAACGACACTTCGCACTCAGGAACCCGCCACGTCCCTAAGCAGCCCAGTGTCCACGGGAACAGCTGGGCCTCCCGAGACCTCCCCCACCGCAGCTGTGAAGGAGCCATCTACGGCATACACCAGGACCCCGGTTTCAACACATGCAACTCAACCAGCTGAGTCACGGGAAACGGTGTTCACCCAGGAATCAACCACCTCCCCAGCCAGCTCCATTGCCACAGGAACGGTGGTCCCTCCTCAGACCCCGTACACTTCAAGATTAAGCGAGGCATCTACCACACACCCACGGACCCCAGTATCAGCCCGTGCCACCCACTCAGCTCAAACGTGGAAAACAGGGTCCACCCGGGAACCGACAACTTTCCCAGGAAGCGCAGCTTCCACAGAAACTTCGCTGCCTCCTGAGAGCTCCCACGCAACAGTGCAAACTGGGGTACCTACAACCTCCCCCAGCATCCCAGGCTCAACACATGCAACCCAGCCAGCGGAAACCTCCCAAACAGAGTTCACACAGGAGTCTAAGACCTCCACGGACAGCTCAGTCTCCCCGGACACAGGCGTCCCTCCCGACACCTCGCCCTCCACAGCTCTGCCTGAGGTATCTACAACCTCCCCAAGACGCACCGTCTCCACAGATTCACCTCAAACCTCTGGTACCTTGCCAACAACCGGCTCCACTCAGGAATCTCCGATCTCTCCAAGCAGCTCCATTTCCCCAGCAACTGCCCTGCCTCCTGAGACACCCTTCACTTCAGTCCTGAGTGAAGCCTCAACCACCTCCCGAAGCCAGCACACTTCAACAGGTGGAACTCAGACCACCGAGCCATCCAAAACAACACTCTTCCATCAGGAATCTACGACCTTCCCAACAAACTCAATTTCCACGGGACCGGGTCGAAGCCCGGAGACCTCCTACACCACACCCCTGGCAGGAGAATCTACCACCTTCCCACGTGGCCCGATTTCTACTCAAGCAACTCAAGCAACCGAGGCAGCCCGAA
>CAZHDH010000180.1:0-1881 GCA_964531245.1 uncultured Bacteroides sp.
GCGGTGACGCAGCTTATATAAGTTTGGAAACAACAATAAATCTAATCTTACATATTATTCGCTAATTCTTCAAGTTCATTTGCTATTGTAGAAATAGCGTTTTTAAGAGTATTCCACTCATCTTCTGTAAAGTCCTCACGCTTTCCATTATTTTTTAGATTGTGGTTAATCTTTTGTGAGATCCAAAACCTACTCTTTCCAAAAAAACGCTCTGCAATATATGAAGCTTTTAATATTTTAAAAATATCATTCTCTTTAAGTTCTATTGAAGAACCCTTGTAATTGCTTACTAATTCCTTTGCTTTTTCTTTTATTTCATCAGTTTCTGCAAGGTCAAAAACTTCTTTAACAAAATTATCCATATCTAATTTATTTTAAGAAGTTTCTCCTCCCTATCAACAGAGGTGAAACTTTAGTTAAACAGTTCTATTCATCTTTGACAATGCAAAATTAATAAACATTTGTGTATTATGCAATTTTTAATGAACTTTTAAAGAAATTCTTCACTCCTTAGGGTGGGTTACCGATACATTACCCCACACCGATATTCGTCAGCTTCGCTCTCTAATATCGATGTGGGGTTATTATTAAAAGTCCTTTCAGAACTTTATATTCAAGAATTTATTATGATAACTGACTCTCAGGGTTGGGTCAGAGGGTCAGGGGGGTGTAGGGAAGGTTGAAGGCTTCAGCTACGGCTTTGTAGGTGATCTGGCCGTTGACCATGTTCACACCTTCTGCCAAGCCGGGATCGCGACGGCAGGCTTCTTCCCATCCGAGATCGGCAAGACGAAGCGCATAGGGCAACGTGGCGTTGGTCAATGCCAATGTGGAGGTGTAGGGCACCGCCCCCGGTATGTTCGCTACGGCATATTGTATAACGCCGTCAACCACATACGTAGGTTCGGAATGCGTGGTGGGATGCGTGGTCTCGAAACATCCACCCTGGTCCACAGCCACATCTACCATCACCGAGCCCGGTTTCATCAGTTTCACCATCTCTTTTGTGACCAGATGAGGTGCCTTGGCACCGGGCACGAGCACCGAACCGATAACAAGATCCGTATCGGGCAACTCCATCTCTATGTTATGTTTGGATGAGAAGAGCGTCTTCACATTTTTGGGCATTACGTCGGCGCAATGGCGCAGGGTCGGTAACGAGATGTCGGTGATGGTGACGTCGGCGCCTAATCCGGCTGCCATCAAGGCTGCGTTGCGACCTACCACTCCGGCGCCGAGCACCAGCACTTTCGCCGGTTTCACTCCGGGTACACCCCCTAACAGCACACCGCGACCACCCTGCGGTTTCTCAAGGAAACGAGCTCCTTCCTGTATCGACATACGTCCGGCAACCTCGCTCATCGGAATCAAGAGCGGCAGACGGTGTTCGCGGTCGGTGACAGTTTCATAAGCGATACAGACCGCCTTGTCCTTGATCATGGCTTCGGTCAGCTCCAGATCGGAAGCGAAATGGAAATAGGTGAACAATACCTGACCTTCGCGGATGAGAGGATATTCGGGAGCTATCGGCTCCTTAACCTTTATAATCATCTCGGCGGCGGCGTAGACATCCTCGATCGAGGGAAGAATCTCGGCTCCGGCGCGTGCATACTCCTCGTCGCTGAAGCCACTCCCCTCGCCGGCAGTGTGCTGCACATATACAACATGGCCGTGCGCCACAAGTTCTTTCACGCCCGCCGGGGTAGCACCCACGCGGTTCTCATTATTCTTGATCTCTTTTGGGATTCCGATTTTCATGGCATTTGATTTGGTTAGGAATTAGTAATTAGAATTTAGTAATTTAAGTTTCTCCAGTCATCAAACAATTTATTCTCAAACTATTATAACCATTTGTAACCATCATTGCAGTTTTAAATATTA
>CAZHDH010000181.1:0-1868 GCA_964531245.1 uncultured Bacteroides sp.
CCGCCGCTCACCGCCGGAGCCGCCGTCTGCTGAGTGCCGTTGGCCATCTCCGCCTCGGCCTCCTTGTACGCCTTATAGTAAATCTGCATAGATTCAGACTGGAACTGCATTTCGTCCGCTGTGGGAACATCGAACCAGCCAGTAGAGTCACGATAGCCCGCGATCATTTCGCCGTCTTCATTATAGATTTCCGATGTTGTACCAAAAATAGCGCCTTTGCATATGGTAGCGCGATAGGGAATACTGAGCAGATCCAGGAGATTTTCCCCAGGGCGCAGAACAAGATTACGGCTGTTGATCACAGTGGACATCTCGGAAGTGGCCTTCTCCCGGTTCGGGGAAACACACTGCTTCATCTGAGCATCCCTCATGGCCGCAAAGCCAGTACGCGGCGTACTGTCGTATCCGTCCTCGTAGCTGCCTTTAGCAGCGTCGGCGCGGGCTTGAGCTTTGATCCGCTCGATGTATTCGTCGGTCATAGCGTTACTGACTTTGGCACTGACCGCCCCGGATGAGCTGTTCTCATTGGCCACCGATATTTTGAGTGCCGACCTGTTGGTAGTTCTGCTGGTAGCTCTGTAAGAGCCATAAGAGCCGTAAGCGCCGGAAATGCCGTTGATTGTCATAATAGTTCCTCCTATTCTTCATTAGACAATGTTGATAGAGCTTTTTGATATGCCTCAATATAGATTTGTCTGGCTACATACTCAAACTGACGTTCTTCGTCGGTTTTAAAAATAAACCAGTCATTGTATTTGGGGTTCTAGGTAGCAATCAATCCCCCTCGTTAGTCACAGACATGGGCGTTGGTACTGTGATGACCTACGGAAATGCTGGCGGTATAGAACGGACCGAACAAGCTCACAATGGTCTCCCCATACCGGCCTTCCTCGTGAAGCATATCTGTCAAAGCAGAGATACGGGCAAGGGCATCCTCCCTCCCTGGCGGGACAAAATACTGGGTCAGTTGATCCTTCCATAACTGGCGATATTCCTCTGACATATAATTTTCTGTCTGAGCATCCCGTCTGGCGCAATCCTCTACCTGTGCCACAAAGGAATCCGTCAGTGCCTGCTCCACCCCCTCCAACAGTGGGGCCTCTGCATCAAATTCGGCAATCTGGAGTTCCATCAGATCCGTAAACCGATTGAGCTGGACAACCACGTTCTCCGCGATTTGGAGCATCTCATCATCCGGCAGCGGTGCGCAAACCCACAGAGTTGTCCCCTCCTCCGCCGTCCAAAGGAGGGATTTGTCCCCACCGTCTTCCAAAGCCGGGTAGAGTTGTGCCTCTTCGCCCCACACATAGACGGTGCTGCTTTCCGTTTCGGGGTGCGGAGCATAAGCAGCGTCATTGGAATACCCGAACGTGATGGAGAAACCGTCGGTGTTTTCGTACACAGTTTCGCCGCGTCCATCCTCCTCCAACACCGAAATATCAGAGTATCCGCCATAGTTCATCGGAAGCAGCGATACGCAGTACCGTTTGGGCATGGGGGCTGATTCCTGGATACTCTCGGCTACTTGGACTAATTCTTCTGCGGTTAAGGGTGCGGTAACCCAAAAGGCCGCGTCCTTCTCCATATCAGTCCACACCAGGATATTGGGGCCATCATCTGGGTTCAGGTATAGGTCTGCGGGCAGGTGTCCCACCGAAGCCTGCTGGACTACCGCCCCTTCCCACTCCACATTCAGCGATGATGTCTCTGTGCCTTTCATATAGGAGACGGTAAGCAATTCTTTTTCGTCGTTCTCATACTGTATGCGGACGAAAGTGCCGGCTTGCGGCGAGACGATCTCCTCATACCCCTCCGGGACCCAGGTTGGCAAGTATACCGTATCCTCCAAAGTTGGCTGCTCCTCTCCG
>CAZHDH010000182.1:0-1865 GCA_964531245.1 uncultured Bacteroides sp.
ATTTTGGCTGTGGTTACATGTCTGTGGTTGCGTAAAATCAAATGGCTATAATAAAGCTGTCTATTACAGTGTGAAAAAATACTATAATTTATACCCGTTAGGGTACTAAATAAGATGGATTTCAATATTTTATACCCTTTAAGGTGTAGTATTACCATTTCAAAAATTGAGTCAGCTCTTGAACTTGAGATTCTTGAACCGGCATTTGCTGCTCGCTGAATAAGCAATAAGATGATTTACTGAATTTGCATCCGGTTTTATGCCTGCCCCAGGCATAAAACCGGATGTTTTTTTGTTAGTGTGAGACGATTAACTGCCGGTGGTGTTTGGATATTGGCCGATTAGAGTTATATTGTTCTAAGTAACTCTTAAAAATTAGACGATATAGATTTGCGAAGGATTGACGATGCATTTTGTCCTTTGAGCAAAGGAGCGTAGCGAGCTACGTGACTGAGCGAAAAGAACAAAAGGCGCGTCAAGACAAGCAAGGATATATCGGCCCGCAGGGTTTAAAATATATCTCATAATATAAACTAATTTTTGAGAGTTACTTATTTTAAACAATCAATAACTCAAATCTAAATGGCCTCGATAAAAGTTAAGTTCCGCCCATCGACGGTCGCCGGCCGCGAGGGCACTATCTACTATCAGATCACGCATGACCGTAAACTGCGGCAATTGCATACTGATTATCACGTCTTTGCTTCGGAATGGGATGATAAGCGTTCGGTGGTGTTGATCGCTCCGAAATGTGATCGCAAGCTGATACTTGTTTCTATCTGTGAATGTATCCGCCGGGATGTGGAGCGTCTGACCAGGCTTGTGCGCCGATTTGACGCTCACGGCGTTTCTTATACCGCCGACGATGTGGTTGAGGAGTACAAGCGTTACATATCGGAATATTCCTTGTTTCATTTTATGGAGGGGATCATTGTCAAGCTTAAGCAGAATGGCAAGGTGCGCACCTCCGAAACCTATACTGCCGCGCTCAATAGCTTCAAGAAGTTTTTGACGGGGCGTTCCGCATCTAATGTCCTTTCGCCAATAGCGGATATAATGCTTGACAGCATTAATTCGGAACTGATGGAGATGTATGAGGCTTGGAATCGTCAACGCGGTATATCGTCCAATACCATATCGTTTTACAACCGCATCCTGCGGGCGGTGTATAATCGTGCGGTGGAAAATGATGTTATTGAAAATCGCAATCCTTTCCGTCATGTATATACGGGGGTGGATAAGACGATCAAGCGTGCTTTGCCCTTGAGTATCATTAAGGAAATCAAGGCTCTGGATCTGTCGTCGGTGCCCGCGCTCGACTATGCACGCGATATGTTTATACTTAGTTTTATGCTGCGCGGTATGAGTTTTATTGATATGGCCTTTCTGCGAAAAACGGATTTGGCCAACGGGTTCATCACCTACCGCCGACGCAAGACGGGGCAGTTGTTGACAATCGAATGGACTAAGGATATGCAGGCCATCATTGACAAATATCCAGCGCACGCCACCTGTTACCTTTTGCCCATCATCATTAATGCAGGCACAAACGAAAGGTATGCCTACCGTAATGCAGGCTACAACATCAACCATAATCTGAAGAAGATTGCATCGAAGGTTGGAATAAGCATTCCGCTTACGTTATATGTGGCGCGGCACAGCTGGGCGTCGGCGGCCAAGGCCAAGGGCATTCCGCTAAGTGTTATCAGCGAGGGGATGGGGCACGATAGCGAGGCTACTACCCAAATCTATCTTGCCAGCCTTGACACCTCGATAGTGGATAAAGCCAATTCTCTGATCCTTTCTTCGCTTTAGCGATGGCTTAATCTTTTGCAGTATCCCGTCCAGATCTCTTAAAAAGAGAT
>CAZHDH010000183.1:0-1832 GCA_964531245.1 uncultured Bacteroides sp.
CCGCTTTAAGCGCGTCTATTATGATATCATCCTTAACCCCCTCAACACCAATAAGTCCCTCTTTGCCCGGCTTTATTTTACGCTTTTCCTTTCCGTAAATGTTGGGAATATACGCGTGCTTTACCTGCTCCGGCGGCAGATAATTTTTTATGTAGCTGCGTATTTTAAACCCTGCCGAATCTGAATCTGTAAGTATTACGACCCCTGTTTTTTCTGCCAGCGTTTTTATACTTTCAAGAAGTTTTTTATTGGAAAACACACCGAATCCACCGCATACGACTATAATTCCGTCAATAAACCGCGCTAATTTTATTTTATCATATATACCCTCTACAATAATAGTTTCTTTTATTTTATACATATTTTTCCTCTTGACTTAGAGAAAAAAGAGATACTGCAAACAGCAATATCTCTTTTTCCTTTATTTAATTATCATTCATATAATCATCACTGTTTATAGATTCGCCGTCTACCGTTGAGTATCCGTTATTTGAGTCCATAATAAAATTATCATCCGAGAATGTGTCACTGAGAAGTTCAGATACATCATCCTCTGCTTCATCTTCGATGATATCATCAGTATCCTCATCCATATCAGCTTCTCTGCTGTTTTCACTGTCATCAAGAATAACAGGCGGTTTGTACGGCATATTCTCATCAACTTCCTCACCGTCAATAACAAGGCTGATATCCTTATACATAGACATACCTGTTCCGGCCGGAATAAGTTTACCGAGAATAACATTCTCTTTAAGTCCGAGCAGCGGGTCAATTTTTCCTTTGATTGCCGCATCGGTAAGAACTTTTGTCGTTTCCTGGAATGACGCCGCTGAAAGGAATGAATCTGTTGCAAGCGACGCTTTGGTTATACCGAGAAGTACCGGCGATTCGGTAGCATATACAGCATTCTCCAGTATTTCGATATTATCGCTGTAATCAATATTCTTTCTTTCAAGGCGGTTCACTACATCATCTGTAAGAACTGTGCCTTTCGGGAATGTGGTATCAAATAATTTGTGCTTCATCTCATATTCCGAATGCGGAACTTTGCCCAACGCATCCTCTGACACCTCAGCAAGTTTCATCTCCACGATCTCGTCCATTCTGTCCGCCGGAACATATTCACCTTTTTCAAAGAGAATTTCCTTTGTATTCTCGTCTGTAATATCCTCTTTTGCACAGATTATATCGTTTTTGAGCTTTCCGCGTGTCATAGCTATGTCAAGACGCTTGTTCGCCTCATTGAGCTCAAATATATCTATAAGGGAACCGATAAGCAGATCTGTATCGCCTGCATCCTCTACTCTTACCTTTCGGAGCATCTGTCTTGTAATGACCTCAACGTGCTTGTCGTTGATATCAACACCCTGCATACGGTAAACTCTCTGCACTTCCCTTGTGATATATACCTGAACGGCATGAGGACCGTTTATAGCAAGAATATCATTCGGGTTTACAGAACCGGCGGTTATTTCTCCGCCCTTTTCAATTATATCGCCGTCATGAACCTTGATGGTCGCGCCGTATGGAATAACATATGTTCTGCTGTCGCCGACTGAATCATCGGTAACTGTAACTTCTCTCTTTCTCTTTGATTCCGTTACTGTTACTTTTCCGGCAATTTCGGAGATGATCGCAAGACCCTTAGGACGTCTTGCCTCAAACAACTCCTCTATACGCGGAAGACCCTGTGTAATATCGCTTCCCGACGCAACGCCGCCGGCATGGAATGTACGCATCGTAAGCTGTGTACCCGGCTCGCCGATAGACTGCGCCGCAATTATTCCGACAGCTTCGCCGACATTTACAAGATCACCCGTTGCAAGGTTTGT
>CAZHDH010000184.1:0-1794 GCA_964531245.1 uncultured Bacteroides sp.
TAACAAGGTAGCCGTATCGGAAGGTGCGGCTGGATCACCTCCTTTCTAAGGAGACCTGCGACGGAAAAACTGTCGCATATCCTATGGTCAATCGGGGTTCGGTGCGAAGATCGTTGTTTAATTTAGAGGGTGCGATGAAAATTGTACCTTTACAAACTGGAAATGAGAGAAAGACAGATTCTGTCGCCTGCCCGTGCCGGAGACGGCACATATGGGGGTGTAGCTCAGCTGGGAGAGCACCTGCCTTGCAAGCAGGGGGTCAGGAGTTCGATTCTCCTCATCTCCACCAACAGTAAACTCCTGCAGAGTTTACTGATCAGCAACACGAAAGTGTTGCATTCATGAACGGTAAGCGTTTTGTAAAAACGCTGAAAGTGAATGAATAAAAAGTTAAACGTTTCAGATTTATTGAAATGACAAATTAAAAGATGTACCTTGAAAACTAAACAATAACAATTTGATAAAAAGTCAAATATCTATACGAAAAGGATAGAGAGTAAAGAGGAAAAGACAAAGAAATGTCAAACCCAATTAGTACCGGAAAGAAGTCCGGCGGCTCGAAGAGCCGGTTTTGCGACAGCAAAACTACTGAAAGATGAAGGATAAAACGAAGGTTTTTCCGAAGGGTAAAATCAATTTTACGAACTAATTCTTATATAATTCAGAAGAACCGAAATAGAAGAGGTTAAGCTAATAAGAGCGTAGGGAGGATGACTTGGCATCAGGAGCCGATGAAGGACGTGACAAGCTGCGATAAGCTGCGGTTAGGAGCAAATATCCATAGACCCGCAGATTTCCGAATGGGGAAACCCGGTACGGAGAAGCCGTATCACTGTATGGTGAATCAATAGCCATATGGAGGGAACCCGCTGAACTGAAACATCTAAGTAGGCGGAGGAAGAGAAAGAAACATCGATTTTCTGAGTAGCGGCGAGCGAAAGGGAAAGAGGCCAAACCGGTTTCAGCAATGGAGCCGGGGTTGCGGACTGCAAAAGCTATTAAATCTTACAGCAGAATCATCTGGGAAGATGAGCTATAGAAGGTAAAAGCCCTGTAAGCGAAGTAGGAAATAAAGCGGCAGTATCCAGAGTACCGCGGGACACGAGGAATCCCGTGGGAAGCCGGAGGGACCACCCTCCAAGCCTAAATACTACCTGATGACCGATAGTGAACAGTACAGTGATGGAAAGTTGAAAAGGACCCCGGGAGGGGAGTGAAAGAGAACCTGAAACCCTATGTTTACAAGCTGATAAAGCACGTTAAGGTGCGATATCGTACTTTTTGTAGAACGGTCCGGCGAGTGTATGTTACAGGCGAGGTTAAGGTATTAAGTACCGAAGCCGAAGGGAGACCGAGTGTGAAGAGCGCATAGAGTCTGTAGTATACGACCCGAAACCGGGTGACCTACCCATGGTCAGGCTGAAGTGGAAGTAAAATTCCATGGAGGGCCGAACCCACTGCTGTTGAAAAAGTAGGGGATGAACTGTGGGTAGCGGAGAAATTCCAATCGAACTCGGATATAGCTGGTTCTCATCGAAATAGCTTTAGGGCTAGCCTCGGATTAGTTTAGCGGAGGTAAAGCACTGAATGGGCTAGGGGGCTTCACGGCTTACCGAACCCTATCAAACTAAGAATGCCGCATAAATGATGTCCGGGAGTCAGACTATGTGAGATAAGTTTCATAGTCAAAAGGGAAAGAGCCCAGACCTACAGCTAAGGTCCCAAAATGGATTTAAGTGGGAAAGGATGTGCAGTTGCGCAGACAACTAGGATGTTGGCCCAGAAGCAGCCATA
>CAZHDH010000185.1:0-1785 GCA_964531245.1 uncultured Bacteroides sp.
TGGTCAAGGGCAATTTGCTGCCAGCCAGCTATCTTGATACCGCGACGGGAGGCTATCTCTGCCAGACGTTTCACGAAAGATGCGTGGAGCTCGCGCTGGTGGGACATTCCCTGCTCGGCCATAAGGCGATTGGCAGCCTCGCTGCCGTCCCAGGCGTGTTCGGGCACCTCATCGCCACCGATGTTTATAGCCACCAGGGGCACACCGGCGCGGGCGTAAGTATCTGCAATAGAACCCATCACGATGTCCCAGAAGCGATACGGGCCCTCAAGTGCCGGATTCATCAGATTATCGTGGAAATCCTGAGCGGTGGTATATTTTGAAGTGTCGCCGTCGTGGATCAGACGCAGAGATTCGTCGCCGGTCTGACGGTAACGGTATTCTGTGGCGCGGATAGCTGCGCGGCTGTGTCCGGGCGAGTCAAATTCGGGAATAATGTCTACTCCGCGGGCAGCGGCATATTTCAGCAGGTCTATATATTCATCGACGGTATAGAACCCGTTGGCCGGGGTGTCCATAGCGTCGGGATTGCCGTCGCCGCTATATATCTGTTTCAGGAATGGCACATTATCATCTGTGGTGTATCCGCGACGCGCACCCACAGCGGTAAGTTCCGGAATCTCGGGTATTTCGATACGCCAGCCTTCATCATCGCCTACGTGGAAATGCAGTGTGTTCAGGCCATAACGTGCCATCAGGTCAATAAAACCTTTCATCTCCTCAGCCGATGTAAAATTACGCGCCACATCTATCATAAGTGCGCGATAGGGGAAATCCGCCCAGTCCTCAATCACGGCAGTGGGAACAGTGCCGTCGGGAGCGGTCGCGTCGGCTATACGGCGCATCACCTGCGCTACCACCACATCCGGATTGGCAGCATTGGTATATATTGTCAGCGCACCGTCGGCAATGTTGGCGCGGTAATAATCCAGGCGGTCATCGTCCACTTTAACCACCTTCACAGCCGATGCATCCGGGCGCGCAGTGGTGGTACCTTTAAGATCGATATGCTTGGGTGTGGGAATCATAGCGTATGGACCGTGACGCAGCGAACTGCGCAGACTATCGTTCACAGCAAAGGCTTCGGGCCCATAAATCATATCATCTATCCACCCGTCAGGCGTGGGTTGTGCGTACTGCTCGGGGCGAGCCACTATCGTGCCTATTACATTTTTGGCTCTCAACGCCTTTCCATCGGCTACGAGGTGCATGCCGTCGGGACGGAACGATGTATTGCGCAGCGCACCGTCGGTCACCAGATCCACCACCACGGCTTCGCCCGGAGTCGCATTACGAAAACGCTCGGAAGCCACAGCATAATAACCCGGCAGAATCTCAAACACCGAATCGGCGGGGTTGACAGGATACAGTCCACGCTTGAAAGCGCAGAAAGCAAAGCGATCAAATGGCGCGTCTGCCTCTATCGTAAATCGCTGTGTATATGTAGTGCCGCCGTTAGGATTAGACTCATTTCCAAGAGTTTCCCAGGTAATAACATTCTCAGCAGACATCAAGCCGGTGGCACCCGCAGTCATTACGCCCAGTGCCAGCAAGAATTTAAGGTTATTGCAAGTCATATAAATAAGTTTTCGTCGTCGCCTTCCAAACAACTTCCAAAACGTGTTTATATTCACTGCACAAAATTACACATTCCATTTCACCCGTGCAACATTTTTCCAAAAATAAGTAACTCATAAAAATTAGACGATATAGATTTGCGTAGGATTTACCATGCATTTTGTCCTTTGAGCAAAGGAGCGTAGCGAGCTACGTGACTGAGCGAAA
>CAZHDH010000186.1:0-1777 GCA_964531245.1 uncultured Bacteroides sp.
GAGGGCACTGAAAAAGTAAAGCATTTTTCAGTTTACTCTTAACCGAGGCTACCAATCAAGAACTCGCCAAGTCCTTGTCAGAGGATTTGGCGAGCTTTTCTTTTTAAGCGCCAAAGGGTGCAAAATAGTTTCATATAGGCACTATAGGCGGTTTATGGACATATATATACGGTATCAGTGGGCCTGTATCAGCTCAAACGGAGTATTCGCTTGATATTTGCAGTAAAAATAACCATTGCGCCTTGCATACGCATACAGTCTATGCCATACGAGTCTGCCCGATCGTATCCAAATACATTTTTTAATTCTGAGTTTTTTGCCTCGATCTTGTATCTGACCTTGGCTTTTGTCCTGAATTCCTCCGACTTTTCAAAGTCAGCCTGCTGCTGATGTTCCTCTGATTTTATCTGCACAGAATAAGTCTTGCTCTTGGCTCCTTCCTTATAGCATCCGTTCCGTCTGGAGCATACTTTGCATTTGTTTACGTCAAAAAAGAAAACGAGTGATTGATTCCGCCCTTGGCCTTTCTTGCCTTGTCGCGCTTTTCTTATCGCCATGTGTCCGGCGGGACATACGAACATTCCCGCATCCTTGTTGTAATCAAACCGTTCTTCTTCTTTTCGTGCTCCATTGCTGATTGTTGGATTCAGACGAGCCACAAGTTCAAAACCGTTTTCCTCATCATTTGAAAGTATGATGTTGTCTTTGCCGGAGTATGCGGTGTCGCCCACAACTGTATCTACGACCATTCCGTTTGCCCGGCTTTGTTCAACCAATTCCCCAAGCTGAGCCCCGTCGCCCTTCTCTCCGGAAGTTACTGTGGCCGCTGTTATGATACGCTCATCGCTCATTGCGATGTGAGTCTTGTAGCCAAAGAATGCATCATCCTCGCTTTTATGCCCGACCCTGGCGTCCTCGTCTTTTGATGTCACATAATGGTCCTCGATGTCTGAAAGCACCTCCTTAAGCATATTGAGACGCTCTCTTATCTTGGGAACCTCAGCGAGTGTCGGATTGGTGTTGACAACATCAAGCAGGCCTTTGGTATAGTCAAGTTCATGCTCAAGCTCATCGTCGGTGTTCTTCAACGGCAGCTTCTCCTTGATTGACTCATCCGACTCATACAGACTCTTGCATAGTTGTTTTGAGCGGAGTCGTAGTATCTCCACTGGAGAGTAAGGGTTACTTCTCGAACCGGTATGGGTGGCGTCAACTATTATTGTGCGAGATTTTATTATCCCTTTTTCTATCGCTATTTCGACGGTTTTGCCGATCAGTAGATTCAACAGGTCTTTGTCTTTAAGGCGTAATCTGCGGAACTTACACAGTGAGCTGGGATTTATCAGATCAGTGTTTTCCGGGGTCATTCCAAGAAAATACTTGAAAGACATATCATACCGGGATCTCTCTACAACATCGACATCGGATATGTCATATATGGTTTTTAAAAGGAGATATTTGAACATCATTATGGGGCTTTCCGCCATGCGCCCATTGTCATGACAGTATTTATCCATAAGTTCATTCAAGATAAATGAGAAGTCGACGAGATCATTAATCCTGCGCAGCAGATTGTCTTTCGGGATGATCAATTCGTAGAGATCACTGTAATCACTGAACTGTAGTGTCTGTTGTAGAGCTAGCATATCGGCCTGTTTTTATACCTATAAAGGTACGAAAAAATCGGCACATATCCAAGTCTTTTTAACTTGTTATGTGCCGATTGAATCGATAAATATAGGTCTATGCCTCAGCTAGGGACTTTTTCAGTGCCCTC
>CAZHDH010000187.1:0-1765 GCA_964531245.1 uncultured Bacteroides sp.
CAAACAGCTCTGATGCCCTGTCCTTAGTCAGCGGGAGCATCTCATTCCATGAATAACCGTATTCGTGCATCTCCGATAACCCCACCATACCGTCCGGAAGGAAGTCTATTTCTGCCTGTGCCATGTCTTTCGTTTCCGAAAGCAGCTCTAAATCGTCCTTCTGCTCCGCTATGGAATGGGCAAGGGAAATGGTTTTCTCCATATCGTCCAGCTTATAGGCATGGTTCATAATCAGGTTACGCTCGTCACTGTCATACACCGACCTGTGAAATTCCATACGGTTAATAAGCTGCTCTGCCTGCAGCATTGCCGGAAGCTCCGAAACACTATGCACTTCCCAATCTGTCAGGTTGACATCAAAATCATAGAACTGCGGATAACCGTCATTCACCCCTCCGCTTCTCATGATCGGTACAAATTCAAAGCCTTTTTCCTTTAGATAATCCGTAACGCTTCCATTCCACTCATTTTCTTCAAGGAATGGCACATCATATAAGGCATTCTGCACTTCTGACTGCATATTTGTGATTTTAATGGTTTCATATTCCCCGCTGTCAGGCGTGGATATTCTCACAACCACATCAGCGTACTCAATCGGCTTGCTGGCTCTCTCCCTTTCTTCCTGCAATGCCTTAAAATCGGTTATCTCATGGGTATCTGTATTGTAGGCGTAATCTAAATGGTATTCCTCCACTTCCTCACTCCGTTCATTGCCGAGAAGCGTTGTCCATGCCCCGGCTCTTTCAAGGTAGGCTTCCACGCTCTGCCTGTCATCGTCTTTCATGGCAGACAGTGAATTTAACAGCTCATTTCTCTCCATTCCCCTGACACTCAAAAGATCGTATTCAGAACGGTCAGAATTTGCCACAAAAAGTATGATGTCCTCCTGTGCCTGTTCTGCCGCTTTTTCCTTCTCAATCTCCAGAAGCTGTGTTTCAATCCCCTTTATCAGCTCTGATGAAGTTTTCCGGATTGTGTCAAGAGAAGATTTTAATTCCGGCATTTCTTTTCCGCTGCTCCATCCGGCAATATACCCGAAAGAATAATCTGATGTGTCAATCCCGAAATGCTGGCATACGGTGTAGGCAATACTTTCTGCTTCCACTTCCATTGTTTCCCGGTCTTTGTATGCTGCCCTTTCCGCATCCTGCCCGATTTCCTTTGCATGGAGTTTTGCGTGTGCAACCTCATGGACGCCTGTTTTGGCGGTCTGTGCTTCGCTCATGCCCTCTTTAATGCTGATAGGGTGGTTCAGGTCAAGAAAATATCCTTTCCTGTCCCCCTCCATTTCCTCATAACTGATTGGAACAGGGGAAACCCGTTTAAGCGCTTCCATAAAATCCTGATAATTTTCCACATTCCCATGCAGCTCATTCACGCCCAAGCCGGGAAGCTCTTTTCCGTCCGTCTGCGCATAATCAAACACTGTGACAACACGAAATGCGGGTATCTTTATCTCCACTTCCTCCACGACGGGCATCCCGTCCTCATCAAGCATCGGCTCTTTCGTTACGGGATCAATCTTTTCCTGTTCCTCTTTTATCTTATAGGGTGCGGGCGCAAGGATACGGATACCCTTCTCCCCTTTGTTTACATGGCGCTCAAAATTCTTCTGCCATGCCTTGTACCCGGCAACGAATGTCGCATCCGGACGCTGCATCGCTATGAGCTGGATATTGTTTGCGCTGTAATTATGGAATTTTGACATGGTACTCAGATAGTTTTTGTACTTCTCACTCTCGAAAAGTTCTTTCAAGCCTTCCTC
>CAZHDH010000188.1:0-1719 GCA_964531245.1 uncultured Bacteroides sp.
CTCCTGTTTCTTCATCCTGCATTTTCAGACAGAAATCCGATCCGCACTCTATATCTTTATCTGTATCATTCACAATCCTAACGGTTACACTGGTATCGGAACATTCTGTTACTTCCATCGTTACTCCGTCCAAGGGTGATAATACATCGGTATCTGCATCTTTTATAGAAATCAGTGTTCCATAATGCGGTGCTGACTCTGTAAAATCACCGTAACAAGTAACGAGCACTTCTGTATCTATCTTTAACATCCAATCTTCTTCACCCTCTGACAATTCAAAAAATACTGCTTCATACGGAATTACCTCTTCATCCAGCGTCTTTACACAAATCACAGGCACTAATGACTCAACCGTATGGTCAATGATTATCCCTGTAAAGGTAATGGTATTTTCATTAGAAAATGGAGTACCTAAATACCATTCGTTCTTCCGCCCTCCACTTGTGCATATGGCATTCCCAATTCAGGATTAAAATTAGTCTCTCCGTTATTCTCCGGAAAAGTACCTGTATATGACTCTGTATATCCAATTATCGCGCTTTCATCAACTTCTGCGGGCATAGGATCACCCTCCATCAGATAAACTGTGTCATTTACCATAATCGCTGCCGGATAGTCTGCAACACCGTCTGTTGCTATATTTTCCTCTATATCTGTCTGTCCAGCATTTTCCACATACGTCACTTCTATTTGATTGTCAGTTCCAGCGGGATCTTCTGCACGGTTTGAAACTCCACACCCTGTTATCAATAAAATAGCTATTGCCATAATCAATACTATTCGTTTTCTCATGCTGCCTCCTTACATCCATCATGAAAATTGTTTCAACTTTTCAAGAAAGGCTACATAAAATGCCCGCTCTTTCATAATTTCTTGCTGCCCCTCCCATTATTTCTCACATATTGAAAAGCGTACTGCATTTGCACATTTATATGAAACGTAGTACACTCTCCCCAAAATATATTTCTTCCTGCTATGTCTTTAAATCCATATTCAACTTATGTTAATGACCTACTTGGATAAATGATTTCTTTTGATGTAAATGTATCATCAGCAGAAACATTGATATGTCCGCTGCTGTCAATGGCATACTCATTGCCATAAACAGAAAATGTATCCCCTTCTTTATAGCCGATTTCTATCCAATTTAGCTTGTTTAAATTTTTTATCTCTGTGTCAACGTTTATGACACTACCGGATTCTTCAAGTATATAAGTATGTTTTCCGGCTCCTGCATCTATGGAAAAGAAACCCGGAGTAATTCCGACTTTCTCACAGGTCGATAAAACATCCTCCCTGCTATATCCCCACAGATCCTTACCCTGTGCCAGATTCGTCAGAATATTCCCCGCCTTTCGCATTTCCCACTTATAATTTGTCCCTATTTGGCTTCCGTTATAATCAAAACGAATAACACCATAATCCTTAAAATTCGAATCATAACCGCAGGAAACATTCTCCCCAAAATTGATGGCATCCAGAATAGCGCTTGGATTATTATAGTTTGCAAAATAAAAGGATAATTCACTTGCAGATACATTTGCGCTTTTGTCTATCAGAGCAGCTATGGATTCCTTTGAGAAACTCCTTGCACTGTTAGAAATACTTAGGCTATCCCGCCCGTTGCTGCCCGCTCCTGCTAATATCCTCAATGCCCCCTGCGAAGCTAACGTCTTTCTATCCCTTTGAGAACATTGTGTTTGATATGCAGAAATTCTA
>CAZHDH010000189.1:0-1706 GCA_964531245.1 uncultured Bacteroides sp.
ACGCTTCTTGGAAGGGCAGGTTATGTCAGCGTTACGGAAGATACCAATATGGAAAATTATGAAAAGGTTGAAGATTTCTATACCGCATATTTGGAAAAACATGATGCAATGGTGACTATATTTAATGTTAACCGGGATGGACTGATTGGAGCTATCACTTTTATATATAGAAACAATGAGTTACAGACATATTATGTGGGAATTAGCTGGCAGGAGAGCGGTATACCAGAGATTAAAAATACCTTAGTCAGCGATATAGCAGAAATTAACCTGACAGAGAAAGGTTATTTTATCTATGCATATAAAGATTTTATAGCCCATTCCAGCTTGCGCCAATATTGGAGAATAAAACCGCTTTCTGATAAATGCAGGGAATTAACCGCTAAATATGTATATGGGTTAAGCTATGTAAATTATAATGTGCTTGTAACAAATTGGGACAGCAATAATGTAGAAGATATTCTGATGCCTTGTATGTTTGAAGATATATACAGGATATATACCGGAGAAAATCTAAAGACGGAAAAATGGAGAATACCTGCGGACACATATGAAAAGATAATGACTACATATTTTCCGGTTTCAGTGGAACAATTACGGGAAAATTGCGGATATGATGAGGATAGCAACAGCTACGAGTATGAAATGATATTTTCAAGACAGTATCCGCCTTTTGGGGAAGTTGTTGATTATACAGAAAATCCAGACGGAACAATAACGCTTGTTGTAGATGGAGTATGGGCTGATTACAATTCTGATCTAGCTTTTACTAATGTAATCGTAGTACAGCCATTTGATGATGGCACATTCAGGTACTTATCCAATTCGATAGAGCAAAAGGAGCTTGAAGTGCCGAAGGTAGAAAGATGACAGAGGTAATAATTATGAAATTTAAGAAAAAGTTTATCTTATTGGCTAATATGCTGCTGTGTGTTGCCCTATTCTGTGCCTGCGGAAAAGAGGAAGCAAATAAAAAGGATTCCAATGAGAAATGGGAAGATGCCTATAAAGAGATTGTCCGCAATATGGAAAGCTATTTAGCAGACCCGTATATTTTCAGGCAGGAGGCTGACCGGGTAAACAGCGATTCTTGCATCGGCTATTTCGGGATACACGATTTTGATGATGATAGTGTTCCTGAATTGATCATAGGGGATGATGTGTCGGTAGGGATATTTACCTATGACAACGGTATGGTAAAAAAGATTGCCGATTTATATGAACCGGAAGATTGGGGCTATATTAACGGAGTGCATTACAAGGACAACACGATTATCCTTATAAATAGCGGTTCGGATGGAAGTAGCTATGTCTGTCTTTCATGCCATGATGGAGAATATATAACAGGTATTTATGACGAATATAACCCGGAGACAGCGACTGTCAATGGAAAAGAGGTAACGGAAGAAGAATTTAAAATGTGGTTCGATTTAGCAGAATTGTTGGATAGCAGTTCGATTCCGCGTAGCAGGATAAAAAAGGATAATGGAATTGCAACAGCTTTCGTGATAAATGTTTTCCAGAAAAGTGATGAATATATTCCGGTAGAAGATTTAGATTTTAATACGGTAGTATGGTAATGTATCAGACAGACATATGGCAAGGTGGAGATTTGAGGTGTTTATGAAGAAAAAAGATATTCTGCTAATCTTTATGCTGCTATGCTGTGTTTCATTTTGTGCCTGTAATAACAGCGGGGAAAGAAC
>CAZHDH010000190.1:0-1704 GCA_964531245.1 uncultured Bacteroides sp.
ACCAGTTTTCTTTGCCATAATTCTCTAAAGATTACTTTGTTGCCTTTTTCTTGTTTGCCACGGTCTTCTTGCGGCCCTTGCGGGTGCGGGCGTTGTTCTTGGTCGACTGGCCGCGAACGGGCAGGCCCAGACGATGACGGATGCCGCGGTAGCAACCGATGTCCATCAGACGCTTGATGTTGAGCTGCACGGCCGAACGGCATTCGCCCTCGACCTTGATGCCCATCTCGGCGATCGTCGAACGGATGGCGCCCACCTGGTCGTCCGTCCAGTCCTGTACCTTGACGTCGTAGCCGATACCTGCGCCGTCGAGAATCTTGCGAGCCGTAGAGCGACCGATACCATAGATATAGGTCAGGCCGATCTCGCCTCTCTTGTTTTTGGGTAAATCTACACCAACTATACGTGCCATAAAATTACTTTTTCTACTTTAACTTGATTGTTGAAACACTACCCCTGGCGCATCTTGAACTTGGGATTCTTCTTGCAGATGACGTAAAGTTTGCCCTTACGCTTCACAATCTTGCAATCCTCGCTGCGCTTCTTGATGGATGCTTTTACCTTCATAGTCTTAAAGCGATCTAATTATTTGTACCTGAAAGATATACGTCCTTTCGACAAGTCGTAGGGCGTCATCTCCACTTTTACTTTATCTCCGGGAAGGATTTTGATGTAGTGCATGCGCATCTTCCCCGAGATGTGGGCCGTCAATACGTGGCCGTTGTCCAGCTCGACGCGGAACATCGCGTTCGACAGGGCCTCGATGATCGTGCCGTCGCGTTCGATAGCAGCTTGTTTTGCCATTGAGTCTTAGTTGTTTAAAGCCTTTTCGATGATGCTGAAGTCGGTCAGCACGTCGGGGCCGTTCTTCCGCACGGCCACGGCGAACTCGTAGTGAGCCGCAGGTTTGCGATCCCGGGTGCGCACCGTCCAGCCGTCACGCTCGAAAACCACCGCTTTGGTTCCCATGTTGATCATGGGTTCGATACATATCACCATGCCCTCTTTCAAGAGCGGTCCTCTGCCGCGTGCGCCGTAGTTGGGAACACCGGGGTCTTCGTGCATTTTCCGACCCAACCCGTGTCCCTCCAATTCGCGCACGACGCCGTAACCGAAACGCTCGGCGTACTCTTGCACGGCTGCCGACACGTCGCCTACGCGGTTGCCGGCTTTCGCCTGGGCCGTACCCTTATGAAGAGCCTCTTTGGTGACTTCCACGAGCTGCCGTACTTCCTCGGACACCTCACCCACGGCGAACGTATACGCCGAATCGCCAACAAACCCCTTCATAAACGTACCGCAATCGACCGAAACGATGTCGCCCTCTTTAAGGACGCAATCGGCGGACGGGATACCGTGAACCACCTGTTCGTTCACCGAAACGCACAACGAAGCGGGAAACCCCTGATAGCCGAGGAACGCCGGAACCGCTCCGTGCGCCCGGATGAACTCCTCGGCGATGCGATCCAACTCCAGCGTCGTGACACCCGGACGAATGTGGCGCCCCACCTCGGCCAGCGTCTGCGACACCAGGATGTTGTTCTCGCGGAGCAACTCGATCTCCTCGTCTGTCTTCAGATGGATCATTTCTTCGCTAAGAATCTCTTAATGGCGTCCCTGGATTCGTCCGGTCTTCATCAGACCGTCGTAGTGACGCATCAACAGGTAGCTCTCTATCTGCTTGAGAGTGTCGAGCACCACGCC
>CAZHDH010000191.1:0-1692 GCA_964531245.1 uncultured Bacteroides sp.
TACGGTGAGATGAAGAATAGATTTTCCCGGAAAATCTTTGGCAATCCGATTATTCTTTTTATTTTTGCATCAGATTTAGCTGAACGGCTAAAGAGAGGGGACGGCAGGTCCCCTCTTCTTTTTGCCTGCTGGCACGAAAAACAAGACAGTCATATGAAGATTGAAGACATCAAAGCCATTGCGGAGGCGGTACTGGAAAGCAGGGAACTGTTCCTGGTCGACCTGAAAATCAGCAAGGACAACGTCATCGAGATTTTCGCAGATGCCTTGCAGGGCGTAAACATCCAGACTTGCATCGAAGTCAGCCGGGAAATCGAAAGCCGTCTGAACCGGGACGAGGAGGATTTTGAACTGACGGTATCGAGCGCCGGCATCGGCTACCCCTTCAAGGTGGAAGGGCAGTACCGGAAGAACCTGGGCAAAGCCGTCGAACTCAAGTTGCAGGACAACAGCCGACTGACCGGCACGTTGAAAGCCTTCGACGCCGAAACGCTGACAGTGGAATACGAGGAAAAGAAAGCGGTGGAAGGCAAAAAGAAAAAAGAGACGGTCGTCACCGTCCGGGAAATCGCCCGCAAGGAAATCAAGGAAATCAAAGACATCGTCACCTTTTAACAGAATCATTCATCATCATTTAAAAATATAAAGCTAAAAAATCAACATGGAAAACATTAATCTGATTGATTCATTCGCTGAATTTAAAGAATTCAAAAATATCGACCGTGCTACCCTGATGAGAGTGCTGGAAGATATTTTCAGAAACCTGCTGATCAAGAAATACGGTACGGACGAAAACTTCGACATCATCATCAACATCGACAAGGGCGACCTGGAAATCTGGCGCAACCGCACCGTCGTGGAGGATGACAAAGTGGAAAACCCCAACACGGAAATCACGCTGAGCGAAGCCAAGCGAATCGACTCCGACTACGAGGTGGGCGAAGAGGTGACCGACGAAGTTAAATTCAAGGATTTCGGACGCCGTTCCGTGCTTGCCCTGCGGCAAAACCTTTCCGCACGCATCCTCGAACTAGAGAAAGACAACATCTACAACAAATACAAGGATAAAGTCGGCCAAATCATCCTGGGCGAAGTTTACCAGGTTTGGAAAAAAGAGATGCTGGTACTGGACGACGAAGGCAACGAGCTGATTCTCCCGAAGCAGGAACAGATTCCCAGCGATTTCTTCAAGAAAGGCGACACCATCAAGGCGGTGGTCATCCGGGTGGAAATGCGCAACGCCAATCCCTACATCGTATTGTCGCGCACCTCGCCCGTTTTCCTGGAAAGGCTGTTTGAAAACGAGGTGCCGGAGATTTTCGACGGACTGATTACCATTAAAAACGTGGTACGGGTACCCGGCGAACGGGCAAAAGTTGCCGTGGAATCCTACGACGACCGCATCGACCCGGTAGGCGCCTGCGTCGGCATGAAAGGTTCCCGTATCCACGGCATCGTCCGGGAATTGCGCAACGAGAACATCGACGTCATCAACTACACCAACAACTTGCAACTTTACATCACCCGGGCGTTGAATCCGGCGAAAATCAAGAACATCGAAATCAACGACTCGACCCGGAAAGCCAATGTATATCTCGATCCGGAGGAAGTTTCCCTCGCTATCGGAAAAGGCGGTTTGAACATCAAACTGGCCAGCCAGCTGACCGGCTATGAAATCGACGTTTACCGCGA
>CAZHDH010000192.1:0-1646 GCA_964531245.1 uncultured Bacteroides sp.
TCAAAATGGCGAAAGAGCGGAACATTCCGAAAACTGTAGTCAGAGGAAAAACACTCTGGAGCCGGAAGCATATCGACAAGGCTCTTGCTGATAAACAGCCTACGGAAGTTGCCGAGGAGGAATGGTATTCGGTCGAGGAAGTTTGCGCAAAGTTTAATATGTCTAAGGAGGCTGTCTATCGTTTTGTGTCGGAGCGAAAGATTGGCAAGCGTAAGGATAAGTGCAAGGTATTCTATTCGCGCCGACAGTTCGACAAGGCTATGGGGGTAGAGTCAGAGCTAGAGCCGGAATATTACACCATGCCGGAAGCAATGGCTCGATATAATATGACACGCGATCAGATTTCGCATTATGTCCGCACACATAATATTCCGCGCACATACGAAGGTCGATATGTGAGAATAGACCGAAAGGCACTTGACGCGCTGTTTGCGCCGCCCAAGATAAGTTAAAAACCGGTGAATGATACAGGTGAGTTGATATTCACTTGTTCACCGTCAACCACTTATATAGTTTTGCAGAAAAAACAATCAATAAATCAACAGCACAGATATGTTACCATCAACATGTTCTAAAGTAACCTTGCGCCAGCGTCCGATCAGCAATGACAGGCTGTCGCTCTATCTGGACTACTACCCACCAGTCCGCCATCCTAAAACAATGAAGATGTCTCGCAGAGAATCGCTCGGGTTTTACATCTTCGCCAATCCTCGCAGCAAGTATCAAAAGGAGTACAACGATTCTATTCTGATGCGTGCCGAACTCATCCGTTGCCGTCGCCAAGAGGCCGTTATAAATCAAGAGTTCGGTTTCATGGATCGTGAGCAACCGAAAGCAGACTTCCTCGAATACTTTGAGGAGAAGGCAAAGGAACATTATGAAAAGTGGACGATTACATATCGTCACTTTCAGCATTTCGTAAAAGGTAAATGCACCTTTGGAGATGTGACAGTGGATCTTTGCAACAAGTTCCGTGACTATCTTCTGAAAGCCAAACAGCTAAGACATCCGAAAATGAACATTTCTCGGAATTCTGCAGCTGGATATTTCTCCACTTTCCGCGCATTGCTGAAAGCGGCGTATAAAGAACGATTGCTCAAAGAGAATTTGAATGACTTTATCGAGGAAATTGAATATGAGGAAGTCAAGAAGAACTTCCTGACAGCTGAAGAGGTAAAGCAACTTGCAGCCACTCCATGCGACAAGCCTGTGCTTAAGCAAGCATCACTATTCTCTATCCTTACCGGACTTCGTATAAGTGATATTCTAAAGTTACGATGGGAAGACATCCGTCCCGATTCAACTGGTGAAATGGCTATGTTTGTGCGTATTCAAAAGACGCAGAAAGAGTCTGTCCATCCTCTTAGCCTGGAAATGCTTGCTCTGTGTGGTGAACGAGGAAAAGGGATTGTGTTCAAGGGGTTCAACCGATCGATGACACAAGGAGATCTAAAAAAATGGCTTAAAGCAGCAGGTATAACTAAACGTATCACGTTCCACCGTTTTCGAGATACTTTTGCGACATTGCAGCTCGCCGCAGGAACAGACATCTACACTGTCAGCAAGATGCTCGACCATGCCAACGTCACTACAACGCAAATCTACGCAAAATTAGTCGATAGCACTAAGCGCGACACCGTGGACCG
>CAZHDH010000193.1:0-1641 GCA_964531245.1 uncultured Bacteroides sp.
GAGGGTTTCGTAGGGCTTGGGATAACCCTCGCGGCGCAGGATGGTCGGGATGCCCTCGGCCACCACAGCCCAGTTGGCTTCAAGGTCGGCATCGATTGCTGCCTTGTTGAGCAGCAGCTTGTTGAGGCCTTTGAGAGTCGAGGCTACGGCAATCAGAGTGTGAGCCAGAGGCACACCGATATTGCGGAGCACGGTGGAGTCGGTCAGGTCGCGTTGCAGGCGCGAAACGGGCAGCTTCACAGCCAGGTGGTCGAGTATTGCGTTGGCGATACCGAGGTTGCCTTCGGAATTTTCAAAGTCGATGGGATTTACTTTATGGGGCATAGCCGACGACCCCACTTCGCCCGGTTTGATTACTTGTTTGAAATAGTTGGACGAAATGTACATCCACACGTCGCGGTCCAGATCCAGGATGATATTGTTGATGCGGATCAGAGCGTGGAACACGGCTGCCAGATTGTCGTAGTTGGAAATCTGGGTGGTGTACGATTCGCGTTTGAGGTTGAGCTTATCGCCCAGGAAATCATCGGCAAATTCAACCCAGTTGATTTCGGGATATGCTACATTGTGAGCGTTGAAGTTGCCGGTAGCCCCGCCGAATTTTCCCGAGAAGGGTGTCATGGCCAGCAGTGATGACTGTTCGGCAATACGATATGCGAAAACCTCGATTTCCTTGCCTAAGGTTGTGGGCGATGCAGGCTGGCCGTGGGTGCGGGCGAGCAGGGCGATCTCTTTCCACTCTTCCGACAATTGTTCCAGTTTGTCTACAAGCTGCTGCACGGCGGGCACGTACACTTCCTCGAGCGCTTCGGCAAGCAGCAGGGGGGTAGCGGTGTTGTTGATGTCCTGAGATGTAAGGCCGAAGTGGATAAATTCCTTGTATTTATCCAGGCCGAGGGCATCAAAACGCTCCTTGATGAAATATTCCACGGCCTTGACATCGTGGTTGGTCACACCCTCGATTTCCTTGATGCGACGAGCGTCGGCGATAGAAAAGTCGAGGTAAATCTGACGCAGATCTTCAGCCTTGTCGGCGGGGAAATCGGCCAGCTGGGGCAGGGGAATTTCAGTGAGAGCGAGGAAGTATTCGATTTCAACGCGGACACGGTAACGGATAAGACCGAATTCCGAGAAATATGCGTCAAGACTCTCGCATTTAGAGCGGTAGCGACCGTCGACCGGTGAGATTGCAGTAAGAGATGTCAGTTCCATAGATTCATCAATTTTTCGATTTACAAAGGTACGAAAATATTTTGGAATTTGAGTTATATTAAAAGATAAAGCGCACCGCCGGGGCACGCTTGTCAGTGTTTGTAGTGTGAGGATTCGTGTTCGAGCAGTGATTCTTTGATCATTGTGCCGGCTGCGTATCCGCCTATGGTCGTCGCGCCCACCACGCGGTGGCATGGCACGATGATATGGAATGGATTCGCACCCAGCGCACGCCCCACGGCGCGTATGGCTTTGGGTGAATCCATAAGGCTGGCAAGGTTGCTGTAAGTGATTGTCTGCCCGAAAGGTACGGATGACAGGGCCTCGCGCAAGCGTTGCTGAAACGGTGTGGCAGCTCCGGCAAGTGGCAAATCGAAAGTGCGACGCTCCCCGGCGAAGTATTCTGTCAGCTGACCTATGGTATCTGAA
>CAZHDH010000194.1:0-1633 GCA_964531245.1 uncultured Bacteroides sp.
GAACAAACGCAGCAGCAAGTGTATCGTGCGTCTGGCTCAAATCCGGAGAGATAGATTTAAATCCGGTGGCAGGATACTTATCCAGCACTTCTTGCAATAAAAGGAGTGTCCAATCCAAACTGTGCGGCAGCGACGGCAGTGTTGTCAGCCATGCAGCATTAATATCTCTCGGTATAACATATGCTACATTTGCCTTGCGGAAAAGGTCGTCCAGTCGGTCGTGTATCCGAAGGCACCAAGCATCGTCGATTCCAACTGACTCGCTTAGAAGATAGCGGTCTGAATCGTAAATGAGGAAGGCGTTGGATGCGCCGAGCTGCAGGAGCTGACCAATGCCGCCATAGGTGAGCATAGTCTTCTGTAAATAGTTCTTAGCATCGGAGGCATATAGAAGGCCGCCATTGCTTCTGGCAAGATGAATCATCAGCCCCCGCAGAGTCATAGGGTAGTCTGGTTCCTTCTCAAAAATATGCGGTGTAGAGAATTTATATGGTGACCCTGCCACAGCCTTTTTCTCAAAAAAGAATCGTGCGATGGCATATACAGCATCAATGTTTTCACAGTCATTGTCATTCAAAAACATCGACAACTCCTGAGTGGCAGCTCTAAAGAGAAGCTGGTTATTGCTGTAGCCTTCAAATTGAGTAAAATGCGTTTTCAGTATGTGGCTCATAGCTTCTTCTGCTTCATCCAAATCAACGAAGCAGTCAACATGGACATATCGATTACTCGGCATAGCTATCACATTCATACTCCCGTCTAGCGCGGCGATAGTAGGCGATACCGCTGCACCTGGCTGGATTGCCCTGATAATTTCTTTTACTGTCGCTCCGTGAAGTCCGGTAGACCGAAGAAATGCTTCAGATTTTTCTGTTGAGATGCCATAGCCCGATGTCGATAATGTTTTGTCTTTATTTTTATCCAAAGATGACTTCACTTCGCTTGTCTTTGCTCCTGACGAAGAGTACTTAGGCGCACCATAAAGGACAATCTGCTCCTTTGTATATCCACACCGCAAGCAAAGAGCTTGTATCATCTCCATGAGTCTTGGAATGCTATAATTCACGCATACCCAATTTCCATTTGAAAGCTGCGAACAATGAAGTCCATCAAGTTGTTCCTTCAGTAGGTAGGGACGGCCTGTTTTTGTAGCAATCAAAGGTTCTTTGTATAGCCCGTCCATTGCCAAATTATGTTTAGCAAGTTCGCGTTCCGTGATGCTGACAAGAATACGCGCCCAGTTTTTCTCCACGATGAGGACACCACCTATTACACAATGAACTGGCAGTGTGTAAGCAAAACTCTGACAATTTGTAAAGTCGAACTTAATCCAATCGGACTTAATATTAACTACTTCGCATATATCCTTTGACTCGTCATGCGGCTCTTCCTTCTTGCAGAGGTAGACAATATAAGCAGAAAGAACCTGCGTTGCTAAATTACGGAGACGCCTATTAGCAAATGTGCGCTTCATATGATGCAGAGCAAATTTTACTTCGTCTACAGAAGTAATACTTGTGAGGGACTGTGACAGTGCTTTGGATTTAATGAGCAGGACATTAATCTGTGAATAGGAGTTTTTAATATCTGATAAAACCGAGGCGGTCACAGTGGTAGGAAGCCATTGAAAAAA
>CAZHDH010000195.1:0-1628 GCA_964531245.1 uncultured Bacteroides sp.
TTGAATAAGCGATGGCTACCGTCTGTTTGAGTAGACATTGAAAGTGGACGGAATAGTTCTGAGAAGGCATAGGTTATACCATCCTTACTCATCTGCTCCATCTTTTTGCGCGAGGACTCATTTGGATTGAAAGCAAAGCGAATCATTTGCGGAAACCCAAAGTAAGGATTTTTCCACTCATCACAGTCATCTTCCTTTAGGTGTTCTTCGTTCCACTGCTGCTGTGCGTCGATAATATCAGTAAACTGTACAAAAGCAATAATATCTTCTTTTTGGAACTCATCGCTCATCAAAATGCGGTATGGTGTCCCCGACAAGTGAAGTTGAATTTTTGCATTCAGCGTTTTAACAGCATCTTCAACGCGGTCAAGTGTCTCAAAGCCGTCAAATTCTTTTAATTCCTTATTTATTTCTGATTTACTGAGTTGTTGCGCGCGCAATACTTTACCATAAGATTCTCCACGAGCCCCGAAATGAGTCTCGTCAATGATAAGTAGGTCTATTTGACGGTCAAATACCTCTTTATGCTTATCTTTTATGTCATCACCTTGTAAATCCTGCAAGGTCAAGAACAAAACAACCCTCTTATCCGGGTCAGCAAGGGTATTGGCAACAATATTCTCATTGCGTTTTAAAGCTTCACTATCAAGAAAGTGGTAATCTTCAAAATACTTGTGGCTCTCAACTGTCTTTTTCCACTCTTCTTTTACATCAGCTTTGGCAGAGACTATGACTACAAAACGTGCATCAATCTCTTTAGCGCAGCACATTGATGTAAACGACTTGCCAAAACGCATAACGGCATAGAGTAACAGTTTAGTGCGCCCAGCTTCAACTGCAATTTTGAAATTATCAATTGCCTGCTGTTGATTATCGCGTGGAGCAAAATCTTCTATTCTTTCGTAAGTGAATGTCTGTGGTAGATGGTCGGGAGAATATAGCGGATATTTGCGGCTATTTTCTTGTGCGCTTTGAATAATATCCTTAATAGCGTCCTCCACATCTCCAGCCGTTGCATCTTTGAAAAACTCTCGTGAGTAATAAGGTATATTTTTAATAGTCTGCGGTTGCAAACGTTGGCATCCTTTAACTTGTTCTAAGTAAGTATGTACAGCATAATCCCTAAAGATGGTATCTGCGTCAATCTGCGCAGAATGTTCGTATTGTTGAATCAGATTCGGAAAAATCCTTCTCCACTCATCCAAACGCACACGCACACTGCGAGATGTATCTCCAACTTTCAGATAGTTAGGAACCGTCTCTGTTGAAAAAGCATATATGTATGGCTCAACACGACCAACAATTATGTTGTCGAGTATTGTTGTGTCTATTTTTGCTAATCTGCCTTCCATATTACTTTTGTTTTAGCAAAGATACAAAGGTTAAAACTTTATCCTCTTTCCAGTCTTTAATTAATGCGTACTTACCTGTGTGGGCGTGTATATTTTTATTCTTGCATCCCGGACAATCAAACAAAATTAGTTTTTCCTGCTCCCCTAAGTCTTCGGGGCTGAAAAGTGATAACGGCTCTTTTTTTGATTTAGGTAATTTGATGCAACTATTAGGAATTACTCCTTTGAGACCATCCATCTGCCATAGATTCCAAGAGATGATATCCGCAATCTGCT
>CAZHDH010000196.1:0-1619 GCA_964531245.1 uncultured Bacteroides sp.
GGCTCGCAACACTGTTGCTCGCTCTCCGCTGGCTACGGCCCGAAAGCAGATCCTTCGCTGTCGCTCAGGATGACAGTTTGCTACAGGCAGCAACGCTTCGCGTTGCTCTCGGCGGCGGCTCACGCCTTTGGCGTGCCCCCCCAGCCGCCGAGACTTTGCGTCAAAGTTCCGACCCTTTGGGTCGGGCGGGCCGGAGCCACCCCGGGCGTAGGCTTGCGAAAAAATAGGTGAAAATCATGAATCACGAGAATATGAATACGGGCAACTACGTATTGCAGGAGGTCGCCACACCGGCGCAGGAGCGCGCGTGGCTCGACCTGCCGAAGCGAATCTACAAGGGCAACCGCAACTGGGTGTGCCCGCTCGACTGCGACGTGCGCGAGGTCTTCGACCCTGCGCAAAACGAGCTTTTCGCCGATGGTGCGGCCATCCGCTGGGTGGTGCGCGACCGCCGGGGCGAGGTCGTGGGGCGCATCGCGGCGTTCTACAACCGCGAAAAAGCGGCTATCGAGGAGCAGCCCACGGGCGGCTGCGGATTCTTCGAGTCGATCGACAGCCAGGAGGTCGCCGATATGCTTTTCGACGCTGCGCGCATGTGGTTAGCCAGCTACGGCATGGAGGCGATGGACGGCCCGATCAACTTCGGGCAGCGCCGCGACTGGTGGGGTCTGCTGGTCGAGGGTTACGAGTTCCAGCCCCTCTACAAGAACCCCTACAACCCGCCCTACTACAAGGAGTTGTTCGAGAACTACGGATTCAAGAACTATTTCAACCAGCACAGCTTCATCTGGCGGGTCAACGACTCCGAGGCCAGCGAGCGCATCTTCACACGCACGGAGCGTCTCTACTCCCAGCCTGGCTATCATGTCGAGACGATCGACATGGACAACCTCGAAGAGGCTGCCGAGAACTTCCGCGTGATTTACAACAAGGCGTGGGCCCTCTTTTCGGGCGTGAAACCCATGGCTCAGGAGGAGGCCCTGCACATGATGCGGACGATCAAACCGATTATCGACCCCAACATCATCTTCTTCGCCTACTTCAACGAGGAGCCCATCGGTTTCTTCGTCACGGTGCCCGACCTCAACCGCCTCGTCGGCAAGTTCCACGGCAAGTTCGGCCTGTGGCAGAAGCTGCGCCTGATGTGGGACCTCAAGGTGCGCCGCAAGTGCGACCGCATCTTTGGCGTCATCTTCGGCATCGCACCCGAGTTCCACGGCAAGGGCGTGGAGTCGGCTATCATGGTCGAATACTGGAAGTATTTCACCTACAACAAGCGCAACCCCTACAAGACTTTGGAGCTGGCATGGATCGGCGACTTCAACCCCGTGATGAACCGCATGATCGAGAACTACGTATGCGCCAAGCGTCACAAAGTCCACACCACCTACCGCTACCTCTTCGACCGCGAAAAGGAGTTCCACCGCTGCCCCCGCCTGGGCGTCAAGCGCCGCGAAGAGTGATTTTGCGGGGGGGGGCACTGCGTAATGAATAATTAATAATGAATAGTTAATAATTGAGTAGACAGAAAAATTATTCATTATTAACTATTAATTATTCAGTCGCAAGACGGAGCCAGCGTTGGCGCGGCGCAGAATGCGCAAGCCTACGCCCGGGGT
>CAZHDH010000197.1:0-1590 GCA_964531245.1 uncultured Bacteroides sp.
CAGTTCCATAACCTCTGCATTTCAAATATACATCGCAGAGTGTTTGAAATGTTCCACCATCTAACTGATCGATCCTGAATTTTATGTCAGTGAGCTTAGCCATTGGAAACCTCCACATCATATGAAAAAATCAAGTTTTATCCTTATGTTGAAACATCCGATACCATTGTACCAGTTCCAGCATGAATTCTGGAAAGAGCCATGCCCGAAACATCTCAGCAATTTCTGGATGTGCAACCGTTCCGCCGCCATTGCCCGGCTTGTCTTGATTCCGTGCGCATGGGTGGTCTTGATCCACAGTGAGGGTGTCAGAGTGGTGCTGGTGGTATGTATCGTATGAATTAGTTCATTACAGGCGTCTTCTTTAAATCCAGGATTGTAAATCTTTTCCCACATCCGCAGATATTCGACCGTAGTATTATTCCGCATCCAGCTTTGAATGAGGTAACTCGGGCTGGAGATTTTCTTTCCCTTAGCGATTTCCGTCAGCGAGACATAAGCGTTGAGACACGAACCCTCGGTGCGCATCTTTTCGCCAAGTGAGGATAGACGAAAACCGGGAATCTTCTGGAGGTTCAATTGCTCAAATAGCTTTTCGGAAAACTCATCTGCCTCTGCTTGAGTGATATATCCTTTCTTTACGTTTCGCTTCAAAATCTTCTCATGTGAGATTTCATATGTCCATAGCGCTTCGATTTGTGCTTCCCGGTCTGTCATGGATAGTCACCCCTATATCTGCGTATAGGGATATTATACCAGACAAGTTATGACAAAGATAGCCCCATTTGCTGCGCTCCTACTTCTAAAGCACCATCTGACCTAACTGAGACAAAATCGATGTGCTTTTTCACTGCCTGCTCATCGAAGGCAACCAGACTGAGCTTGTCGCATATAGCATCTCTAATCTGCTGCTCTGGAATGGACGGTGAATGTTTACAGAAACGCTTTCCATACTCCACCCGATTGGCACAACGCCAGACCACCTCGCCAGAGGGTCGAGTGATGCGGCGATAGTTGCGCCCACATCCCCCACAAACTAAAAGGCCGCTCAGTACACTCTGTGAGTTGTACCGAGTGGCCTTTCGCTGGTTGGTATCTTCATCAATATTGCTGCGCTTGCCTTTCTCACCCTGTGCCATGAAGAATTCATCAAAGCTGACGATGGGGCCGATATAACGCTGGTTGGAGAGCAGGTCGCTGATAACGGCCTGTGTCCATTGTGCCTTACCCCTTGGTGATGGGATAGCCTGGACAAAAAGAAAATCAGCGATACCTTTCAGGCTCATGCCGGAGAGATACTGCTGATAGATGGTTCGGACAGTCGTGGCTTTCTCTTGGTCGACGGAAACGCTGCCATCTGGAGCTAACATGAACCCATATGGAAGTGACATGAGGATATCCCCTTTCAAAGTTACGGATAAGCATATTTAGCACAATGCGAATTGTTACTTATATGTGGATTTAAACGGCAATTTTCAGCTTGTGGTGCTCATTAGGATGTTATTTATGGGATATGGGCCAGAAATTCTCCCAGAAAAAGGAAGAAACCTGCTTTTGAATGAATCAAAAAACAGGTTTCTATGGTTGGCT
>CAZHDH010000198.1:0-1589 GCA_964531245.1 uncultured Bacteroides sp.
TTCATCATGTTTAATTATTTTTAAATTTTTTATTGTGAATATTTTTGTAGCAAAAATGAGTTCTGTTACGACGGGTGACGATCTCGCAGTTCTTTTTGGTGAGCATGGTACGGTGACTTCAGCAAAAGTAATTATGGACAGGGAAACCGGTAGTTCCAAGTGTTTCGGTTTTGTTGAAATGGAAGATGAAACCGAGGGGATGAATGCCATCAACGCCCTTAACGATACAGAGTTTCAGGGAAGAAAAATCGTGGTGAAAAAAGCCCGTCCCCGTGAAGAAGGGGGACAGCACAATCGCCGTCCGTATGCACCGCATGGTGAAAGAAGATTTTCCCAGGAACGTTGAACAGACAACGGGATGCTGAGAGCCACACCGGCTCTCAGTTTTTGTATTTGGCCTTCAGGTAGGCATGCAATACCTTGTGCAGCAGTGCGGCTTCGGCTTTTTCTTCCGCAGACAGGTCGGGATTGATTTCAATCGCATTGCAGGCATCGGCAATCTCTTCGTCGCCGTTGATGAAATCAGCTGCATTTTCTTCCAAGTAAAACATGTCCGACAATTGCATCTTTTCCAGGCATTCCATGGCGAGAGAGCGTGCCTGCAACCTGTTTTCCTCCCGGAAGCGCGCCAGAAAGACCTCTATGATGGCATCCGTGAAATAGTCGCTGAAATAGTGCAGCAACAATAGCCTGCGTTTGTAAAGTTCCGGACGGTTGTCTCCCGCATGCAGGAGGGTTCCTATGGCGAGGTAGGCAAGTTCCGCCATTTCAATGCTATCCTCTTCTTCGTTGTCCAGTTCCAGCAGCAAGGCTTTGTAAAGGGCATCGGAAAAGGCTTCCAATAGAGTCTCTTCGTGGCATTGGCAGTAGCATTCCCGTCTGGCCTGGACGAGTTGCCGGAGATGCCGGGTGATTTCCCGGCGGTTGCCGGCATGGCTCTGATCCTGTATGGTTGATAATAGTTCTTTAAAGTCAGGCATGGCGATTAGGATTGTCCGTTGTTCGGCGTGAAATTGGTCCAGCCTTGGGCTTTCAGTTCAAAGGAATTGCCGTCCCGGGTCGTCATCCGGCAGCCTTCGGCGGCCTTGCAGGTGTGTCCGATGACGCTGATGCCGGGCAGGGCGGTCAGTATGTCGTATTTGTCCAGCGGTACGGTGAACAGCAGTTCATAGTCTTCTCCTCCGGAGAGTGCGCAGACCGTAGCGTTCATATTGAGCTCTTCCGCCATTTTATAGGTCTGGTAGTCGATGGGTATTTTTTCTTCATAAATATTGCATCCCACCCCGGAGTCTTTGCAGATGTGCATGATTTCCGAGGCAAGTCCGTCGGAAATGTCTATCATGGCGGTCGGGCGGATTTCTTTCTCTTTCAGCAGTTGGACGATGTCTTTCCGGGCTGCCGGTCTTAGCTGGCGTTCCAGAATGTATTCATATCCGGCGAAATCCGGCTGGGGCTGGTTGGTGTCCTGAAACACCAGTTTCTCGCGTTCCAACAATTGCAGTCCCATATAGGCGGCGCCCAGGTCGCCCGTCGTGCATATCAGTTCGTTTTCCTTGGCGGTATTCCTGTAAACGATGTCTTTCTCTTCC
>CAZHDH010000199.1:0-1580 GCA_964531245.1 uncultured Bacteroides sp.
ATGAAGCACATCAAACAAATCATTGTCGGATCGCTTGCATTAGCCATCCTTTGTTCCGCTTGTTCCGCAGGAGGCGAGGCGGTTCCCGCTGCTGACGCAGAGGTTTCCAGCCCCACCGCAGTTCTTTCGGTTCAGCAGAGTGGCACAGGCCAGTTCACAGATGTGCCCTCCGAAGCGTGGTATGCCCAAGCGGTAAACTGGTGCTTGGAAAACAATATCATGAGCGCTTCCAGTGACACAGCGTTCGCGCCAGCGGATCATACCATGCGGGTCACAGTGGCCGACGCGCTGTACCGGGCGAAGGGTCGTCCCGCTGTTTCCGGAGGCGCTGTGTTCTCCGATGTGGCGGCAGACAGCCCCTTTGCGTCCGCCGCGGCCTGGGCATCGGCCAGCGGCATTATGGGCGGATACGGCGGCGGCCTGTTTGGGGTGGATGACCCGGTGACCCGGGAGGACCTGGCTGTCATCCTCTGGCGGTACGCCGGGCAGCCTGCCGCCGGCACTGGTGAGGATTTCGCGGACGAAAGCGATATCGCCTCTTACGCCGCCGGTGCGGTAGACTGGGCGCGGGAGAACGGTATCGTGAACGGCAAGCCGGACAATCGGTTCGATCCCAAAGGTCTGACCACCCGCGCCGAGGTAGCAACGATTCTTTACCGCTATCTGAACGATGAAAATCGTGATTCTGGCAACCCGGTGGTGTATATGACCACGGACATCTCCTCTGCGGGCTTAATGGCGATCTATGAGAAGCTGGATTGGACGCCCGGCGATCACGTTGCCGTCAAGCTGTCCACCGGCGAACCGGGAAGCAATTATCTGCGCACGGATTTGATCGGAGGGCTGGTGCAGTCGCTGAACAGCCCTACCATTGTGGAGTGCAACACGGCCTATGGAGGGTCCCGGGCCAACACCGCCATGCACTACCAGGTGGCTGCGGACCACGGCTATACCGCCATTGCCAATGTGGACATCATGGATGAGGACGGCTCCATGACGCTCCCGGTTGTGGGCGGCACAAACCTGACGGAGAATTATGTGGGCGCTCACTTTGCTGACTATGATTCTTTCCTGGTGCTGTCTCACTTCAAAGGCCACTCCATGGCTGGCTTCGGCGGGGCCATCAAAAACATTTCCATTGGCATCGCCTCATCCCAGGGCAAGAGCCACATTCACAGCGGCGGCACTGGTGGAAATATGTGGGGAGGCAGGCAGGACGCATTTCTGGAATCCATGGCGGAGGCGGGAAAGTCTGTAGTCGAGGCGCTGGATGGACACATCGTATATATCAATGTCATGAATCGGCTGAGTGTGGACTGCGATTGTGACGGCAGCCCTGCCGCGCCGGATATGCACGACATCGGCATTCTGGCATCCTATGACCCAGTGGCTCTGGACCAGGCGTGTGTTGACCTGGTTTATGCGGCGGCGGATGGGCAGTCTCTCATCAATCGTATGGAGTCCCGCAACGGTCTGCACACGTTAGAACACGCAGAGGATATTGGATTGGGCAGCAGAACCTATCAGCTTGTCAGCATCGACGGTTAACAATCAGAATCATATCAAAGGGAAAAAGGTGG
>CAZHDH010000200.1:0-1580 GCA_964531245.1 uncultured Bacteroides sp.
TCCCCGTCCCGGGCCAGAGCGTTCATCCATTCGGAGTAGGTCACATAGTCCAGATAGCCGTACTCCTCCCACTTACTGTACATGTAAGCGGTTTTGGAGTTGGAGGTCTGCCGGGTGTAGGTGTTGTCGGCGTTGAAGATCAGCTCCCGGTCCAGCAGGGAGTAGATCAGCGTCATGACGATGGCCACCACGATGATGATGGACACCACACCGTGCAGGATACGCTTGAGCAAGTATTTTCCCATGATATCACGCACCTAATTTCTGTTCTGTCTCCCCCGCGCGGGGGAGGAAACGCCGCTGTGTCATTTCCTCCCCTGTAAGGGGGAGAGAGCGCCTGTTAAATATGCGTGCGGGAGAATGGCACGCACCATTCTCCCGCACGCGCGTTATGATCGATCTTCAGACCGCTATTCCAAAGATGTCTTTGATGCCTTTCTTACCACACGCCCAGGTTCTTGCCCTGATAGCCGTTGCCGTAGGGCATGAACAGGGTCAGGTAGGAGGCGGGATCGGCGTAGTCGGCGGACCAGCCGGTGCCGATGCCGACGTCGATGCAGTTCTCCCAGCCCTCGCTGATGAGGTAGTTGGTGGAGTTGTTCTCCTGGTTGTCCTGCACGGGCAGCAGGTTGACCTGGATCAGGCCGCCGGAGGCCTCTTCCACGCTCTGCTTGTAGGCCTTGGCGCGGTTGGAGCCGGCCTCAGCGAACACGGGATCGGAAGTCTCGATGATGATGGGGTTCTCCTTGGAGATCTCCACGCCCACAGCCGCCAGCTCCTCGGCCGCCTTGGCCAGGTACTCCTGGCAGTTGGCCACGCTGTAGAAGCCGTCGAAGCCGTCGCCGCTCTGGAGCTCCTCGTCCCAAACCTTGATGGGATAGCCGTCGGCGTCGATCTGAGCCTGGATGATCTCGCCGTAGTAGGTGCCCGCCTCAAAGGTGACGGAGGAGCCGTTGATGGTGGTGGTGACGTCCTTGCTCAGGGTCACGAAGGTGCTGGGGCAGTAGGTGTTGCGCAGGGACAGCTCCTTCAGCTCCTCGCCCACATACAGGGCGTTGTAGGAGGTGCGGTCCCAGGCGAAGGACAGAGCCAGACGGAAGTTCTGGTTGTTCAGGGCGGAGTGAGTGCGGGCGGCGTCGTCCAGGATGTCGGAGGTGTAAACACCCTCGTCACGGTCGATGGCGTCCACGCTGGCGTGCTCGATCTCGGACACGCAGGCGGTGGGCTTGTTGAACAGGTTGAAGGTCTGGCGGTTGATGTTCAGGTAGCCCACGCGGGTGGTGGCTTCCAGCTCGCTGGTGATGCAGTAGGGATCGAAGTTGCCCTCTTCCTGGCACTTCTTCATGGCGGACACGCCCAGGCCGGTGCGGCTCAGGGTGCCGGCCATAAAGTCGTCATAGGCCTTCAGGGGGTCGTTGCCGTCGTTGTAGTACCAGGTGATCTTGGTGACGTTCATGTTGTCACGATTCCAGTAGCTGTCGCTGGCCTCGTAGACGATGGTGTTGCTGGGAGTGTAGCTGGTGATGCGGTAGGGGCCGCAGTAGGCGATGTTCTCGGGGCTGGTGCCGTAGTTGCCGTTG
>CAZHDH010000201.1:0-1572 GCA_964531245.1 uncultured Bacteroides sp.
TTCGGGAGAAAGAAATGATAGATAAAGAGTTATTCAAACTTATAGGCAAGAATAAAAAGTACGTATTTGTTGCCGTTGCCTTGCAGGTGTTGGGACTTATTTCGGGCGTCGGCATCACGGCAAGTATTTGTTGGGCGATTTATCTTGCAATTACGAAAGCAGAATTGTTAATGTACTTGTATCCGGCTATCGGTGCAGTTGTTGGTATTATCGTTCGCTATACGATGACAAGACTGACGGGCGATATAAAGGACGTGCTTGGTCGTAAGGTCAAAAAGGATCTGCGCGAGAGAACGTATAACAAAATCGTCAAACTCGGCGTAAAGTCTACGGACGGTATGAGTATGGCAGGCTTAACACAAGTAAGTATGGAAGGCGTGGAGCAACTTGACTTGTATTATTCAAGTTACTTGCCGCAGTTCTTCTTTGCTATGCTTGCGCCCATAATCCTATTTATTATTTGCGTATGGATAGATTGGCGCACGGCTCTTGTGTTGCTTGCTTGTGTTCCGCTGATACCCGTTTCGATTATAGCGGTATCGAAGTATGCCAAAAAGATATTCGCAAAGTATTGGGGCAAGTACACGTCAATGGGCGACAAATTCCTTGACAGCGTACAAGGACTCAGGGAATTAAAGATCTTCAAAGCGGACGAAGCACAACACCATAAGATGAACGAGAGCGCGGAGGAGTTCCGCAAAATCACAATGAAAGTTCTCGTAATGCAACTTGCAAGCACGACCATAATGGACTTGGTTGCATACGGCGGCGCAGGTGCGGGAATTGCTCTTGCAATTTGCGGTGCGGCGTTTTGGGGATTGAGTCCCATATATGCGTTGTTCCTTGCGCTTGTGGCGGTTGAGTTTTTCTTACCGCTTCGTGCGTTCGGCTCGGCGTTCCACGTTGCTATGAACGGAGCAAGCGCAGGTAAGAAGATTATATCGCTTCTGAATACGCCCGATCCCGTTTGGGGAACAGAGGTAGTAAGCGGCAGAGCTATTGCGCTCGATAACGTAACGTTCTCATACGACGGCAAACGCGACGTGCTGAAAGGTATCAATATGACTTTTCCCGAAAAGGGTATGACGGCAATAGTCGGCGAGAGTGGTTGTGGTAAGAGTACGGTTGTCAATATGCTTGTCGGAGCGTTACGTCCAAAAGAGGGCAACGTAACGGTTGGCGGTAAATCGCTCGAAAGTTTATCCCGCGACAGTTATTATTCGCACTTGGCTGTGGTTAGTTATAACACTTATATCTTCAATCAGACCGTGCGTGAGAACTTCGCGCTTGCAAACAAAGTGGCGACGGACGAGCAAATTTACGCCGCACTCGAAAAAGTCAATCTTGCCGAGTTCATCAAAGAGAACGGTGGACTTGATAAAGTAATAACCGAGGACGCGAACAACATTTCGGGCGGTCAGAAACAAAGACTTGCGCTTGCCGTTAATCTTGTCGCAGATAAAGATATTTACGTTTTTGACGAAGCGACGAGCAATATCGACGTGGAGAGCGAAGGTATCATAATGCGGAACATAAAGGCGTTGTCGGCTGATAAGAGCGTTATCGTTATAT
>CAZHDH010000202.1:0-1123 GCA_964531245.1 uncultured Bacteroides sp.
GTGCATCATTTAAGTGGTTATACCTGATAGAGTCAAGGTAGCGGCGCTGGTGCTCCGGAAGCGTATCCTGCCCGAAATCGGGGATGACGATACTGCCGAGACGCTGCATCTGCCGCATCGCCTCGTCATGTCCGATGCGGTAGAGACCGTATCCGATGACCGAGATGAAGACGATGAACATGCTACCGAACAGCGTCAGAGCTACAGTCAGCCGTTTTCCGGGCGAAAGGCTGCCGAGCAAATCCCGAATCTCGGTGTCGAGCATGCGGTCGAGTTTTTCTTTGAATCTTTTCATGGTTCGTTTTGTTTTAATGGGTTATCTTTCGTAAGTGCCGAGGTCGCGGTTCTCGACAACGCGGAAGCCTTCGAGGATGAAGCCGTGCGGATTGTTGTCCGAGCGCTGGGAGTTTAGAAGACGTCCGTGCATGATGAGACTGCGCTCGGTGATGCTCTTCTCGCGGATGATGCGCTGCCGGGCGTAGGTCGTAGCATCGTAGGGATAGCGGTCGAAATTGCAGACCACGCTGTCGACGACAAGCCGCTGGTTGACATTGCCCGCGATGATGCGGTTGTAGTATCCCTTCTCCGCCAGATCGCGGTAGTGCTCGAACGCCGTGCGGTCGGCGAGATACAGCGCCCGCTGGATGTTGCTCTCGATGGCTGCCTTGTCGGGCGAGAGCGTGAAGAAGAGTTCGTGGAAGTGGCGGACGTGTTCCCGTGCCTCGACGGGGCGGTTCTGCGAGAGGTCCTGCGCCAATGCCAGCATCAGGGATTTGCCCTCGTCCAGCACGTAAATCTTCTGCCGCTGCGCCTCGGCAAAGTCGTAGGCCCGCCATACGCCGTAACACGTCAGAACGGTGCAGGCACAGAGGAATACGATGCCGAAGAGCCTCAGATGCCGAAAAGCGCTTTCGATGTTCGTTAATGACTTGAATTCCATGGTTGTTCGTAGTTTTTAGGGATTATCGTTTCAGCAGTCTGCCCGTGATGTTGCCCACGGCGGCACCCGTTGCACCGGCGGCATAAGAGCCGGTCTGTGCGGCCGTCTGCGTGACGTTGCGGTAGTAGGTGCCTCCGCCTCCGGCCTGCACGATCCAGTTGGCGACGGTCGGGATGGTGAAGT
>CAZHDH010000202.1:1133-1531 GCA_964531245.1 uncultured Bacteroides sp.
AATCATGAAGATGATGTAGACCGAGTTGCTGCCGTCGGGGATGAAACTCGGATCGGAGAGCTGTTCGATGTCGTGCCGCAGCATCAGCGTCTGGATGCGGGCCAGCACAGCCGAGAAAAGATCGCTGACGGGAAGCCAGAGGTAAATCGGCAGGTAGCGCGAAATCCACTGCGTGAGCGACGCCTGAAAACCGTCCCATACCGAAATGGCGAAGGCGATGGGGCCGAGTATCGACAGCACGACGAGGAAGAACGTGCGGATGGTGTCGATGACCAATGCCGCAGCTTGGAACAGCAGTTCCAGCAGATTGCGGAACATCTCCTGAAACCACTTTTTCGTGTTGTACATGGCCCGGTCGATATACATGCCGCATATCTCCGCGGCATCCATGACACCCA
>CAZHDH010000203.1:0-1512 GCA_964531245.1 uncultured Bacteroides sp.
CACATGCATAAATGGCTCCAGCAGTCGCTGCGCCAATTAGCAATCCCAGCAATATATCCCACATTATTCTTTTTCTCCTGTCACAACTAGTACTCCATCCGGCATGTTTTCAGAGTATATTTATGCAGGAAAAGGTGGCATATTTATAAAAAACGGAGGAGCCGGATATGCCGCGTTACGAAGTGACACTTACAGAGGAAGAGACGAAGGAACTGAAGGCGATTATACAGAAGGGCGGAAAAGGATATCGGATCAGGCATGCGCAGATTCTGCTGAAACTGGACAAGGGGCCTGAAAACGAATCATGGACATATGACCGCATAAAGGAAGCATACGGAGCGGTGCACAGCACAATTGCAGGGGTGGCAAAACGTTTTGTAACTGAAGGTCTGGAAGCGGCACTGGGAAGAAAAAAGCAGGCAAACCGTCATCGTAAGGTTACCGGCGAGGTCGAGGCCCGCATATGCGCCATTGCCTGTTCCGATCCGCCGGAAGGGACTTCGCGATGGACGATGCAGGCTATAGCGGACGAACTCGTACGACTGGAAATAGTGGACTCTATCAGCGATACAACAGTGTGCGAAGTAATGAAAAAAACGAACTCAAGCCGTGGCTGACAAAGGAATGGTGCATTCCGGAAGCCAGTGCGGAGTTTGTGGCAAAGATGGAAGACATCCTGGAAGTGTATCAACGCCCGTATGATCCGCTTGCTCCCGTGGTGTGCATAGATGAGACAAATAAGCAGCTGATTAAGGAAACACGTATTCCGTGTGAATGCGGCAGTCCCGGAAAAGTGGATTCCGTCTACGTGCGTAACGGCGTCGCCGATGTTTTCATGATCGCCGAACCACTCGCCGGAAGACGAGAGACGGTTGTAACCGAATCACGTACAGCAGTGGATTTTGCCGCCATCCTCAAGTACACCTCAGATACTCTGTATCCGCACACAGAGAAAATCATTCTGGTGACCGATAATCTCAACACCCACTCCCCGGCTTCTCTGTATAAGGCATTTCCTCCGGAAGAAGCGCGCCGCCTCGCAGAAAGATTTGAATGGCATTACACTCCGAAGCATGGCAGCTGGCTCGATATAGCAGAAATAGAAATCAGCGTTATGAGTCGCCAGGCACTGCACAACCCACTCCCGATCTGGAGAGCTTCAGACAGCAGGTACGGAGCTGGACTGTGCGCCGAAACCGGGAACCATCAAAAGTGAATTGGCAGTTCACGACTCAGGACGCCAGAATCAAGCTGGCCAGGCTCTATCCGGATACGCTTTGAAAACATGCCGGATGGAGTACTAGTAAGCTTTATCATTCTTGGTTCATTCAATGCCCAGTAACATGTGTTTTCATCACTCTCAGGTATTAAGCCATCATTCCGGTGAACTCCATACACCTTTCTTATATGCATAAATTCGAGCATCAAAATTACATATTCAGACAAGTTCCTTCAATCGCGCAAAATAACCATCTAGGTCTCCATCCCCTGAAAGCAGATGAAAATGTTTTT
>CAZHDH010000204.1:0-1506 GCA_964531245.1 uncultured Bacteroides sp.
TTCACTTTATATTTGTAGGGTAAATATAAGATTGGTTCAAAAGGGACTTTTCATCTCAGTATAAAACCGGGGTTGTGTTGTCCTTTGTTGTATTAAGGAGACCAACCTCCCCACCGGATAAACCGAGTGCTTCACCAGGCCTGGAGCCTATACTCAGTGATGGATCCGGTGGGTTTTATAACTGAGAGACAAAATAGAATGCTGGGCTCGGAGCCAAAATAAAGTGTCAGTCGCCACAGTTATATCGGTTGATCAAATATAAGTAATTCAAATGCAAAAATATGAAAAAAATAGCAATTGGAATAGATTTTTCTAAAAAAACGTTTGATGCCACTATCGTGCGTCGCGAGGATTATCGATTTGAAGAACTCGCCTATTGCGCGTTTTCCAATGATACCAAAGGTTTCAGATCATTCGAAAAATGGGTCAGGACCTCTCTTAAGTCAAATAAGGTGAAGGCAGATAAGTCCTCGTTGATTTTCTGTGGCGAACACACTGGCACATACAGTATCGGACTGTGCGATTATCTAGCGGACAAAGGATATTTCATGTGGCTGGATTCTGCGTTGGTAATTCATCGTAAAGCTGGCATTATCAGGGAGAAGAATGACCGGGTTGACTCAAAGAGAATCGCGGAGTACGCCCTATGTAATTTCTCCGATGAGGTCAGAGCCTATGAACGTCCCAGTAAGGAAATGAAGAAACTGGGATCTTTATTCTCCGCCCATCAGATACTCACCAAGGATAAGATTGCTAAAATCAACCAGATTAAGAGCGGTGTTTTGGATGACTCTCCACTGGCTCTGCGGATGCTCAAGGCGGAACTTGAATCCATAAGGAAACGTATCAAGGAAATAGACGCTGCCATCCGGAAACTATTGGCGGACTCTGAGGAGCTGTCACACAACTATGAGATTCTGATATCTTTTAAAGGTGTCGGCAGCCTGACGGCAGCCTATTTGATATTGAAGACCTTGAATTTCAAATATATGACCGATCCAAGAGAATTGGGATGTTATATCGGTGTTGTCCCCCATGGACAGCAATCAGGTACCTCGATCAATAAAGCACCCAAGACAAGCCGATATCGTGATTCGACTGCAAATTCCCTTCTATCAAACTGTGCTATGATAGCCATATATTCCAGCAATGAAATCATACGACCCTATTATGACCGTCTGGTAGCGAGGGGAGTAATGCGACAGAAGGCCTTGAATAACTGTAAGTTTAAAATTATAAACGTTCTTCTCGCGATGATTAAGAATGACAGGAAGTTTGATATTTCCATCCATGGAAAATCGAAGGCTCAATGGCTCAAAGAAGATTCCGATAAACAGACCGCATGATCTACAATCAGCCGCCTCATTCCTCTCTCCTTCTGGCAGGGGATGCCCAGCGGCGGGGGCGGCCTAAACCGCCCCCAAGAGCCATTCCCATCAAAGTTCTAAGTTTTCGTCTTTTTTACGCATTTTTTTACCGAAAAACTTGCACGAAATTATAGAATGC
>CAZHDH010000205.1:0-1485 GCA_964531245.1 uncultured Bacteroides sp.
GCCGGCTTGGTTATGAAGCCTGCGAACAGCGATATCAAAGCGATGACCGGCAACATGGCAAGATAAGGCGCATAGCCGCCCGATGTCTGGAAGACAAATGCCGACAATAAAGGGAAAACCACATTGAAAGGCATGAGCAGGAAGCTATTGATGCCGATGTTCATAGAAAGGTATTGCCCCCCGAACGTGGTTTCGATAAAGGATACGTTTATCGAGGCATACCCTCCATACACCACTCCTTCGCAAAAGAGCGCCACGGCAAAGAGCGCGCTCATGCCGTTCAGGTACGAAGCGACAAGAAGAACGCCCGCGAGAAAGCCTGCGCAAGGCAATACAACAAGCGTTCTGTCACGACCCAGTTTGTCGTATATGGCGCCTATGATGGGGCGCCCGCAGCCATTTCCAATGGCAAGCGCCCCGACGGCGAATGCCTGAACCACCGCATCTGTCCCAAGCTCGGCCATAAGAGGTGCCGCTTGTGCTATGACGGCCGCTCCCGCACCCATCGCAAGCACTCGCCACAAGGTGAACGTCCAAAACGGCGTCGACGCCAGCATCTGCTTCCCCGTTAGCGAGGGGACCGCTTCGATATCCTTTTGCGCCTTGGGAGGAAGCGTTGCAACATCGGGTCTGCGCAAGAAGGGAATTGATACCAGAAACACAATGACCACAATAGCGGTCAATATGCCAAACGTGCCCCTCCATCCTAGAGGTGAATTGATGGAAGCCGAGACGACGGAGCCGAGCACGAATGACCCCATGCCGAACCCCATGAGGAGGAAACCGCTCGCAAAGCCCGCCTTATCTGGAAAGAACTGCAGAACCGCAGATGTCCACAGGTTGTAGCAAAGGCCCGTTCCAAAGCCGCAGAACACCCCATAGAAAATGTATAGCTGCGGAAGCGATCCGATTTGTGAAGAGAGGATGAAGCCAACGGCTATGAGGCTGGCGCCTATCGCATAGCACGCGCGCAGCGGGATCGTCTGCGACAGGCGCCCGTTGACCAGCATACCGATAGACCACATCATCATCGATATCGAGAACGTGAGCGACGTCTCGCTGCGAGACCATCCAAATTCAGCCTCTAAGGGCGCCACGAATATGGACCACGCATAGATCAGGCCCAGCACCAAGAGCACCATGGTGCCTACGAGAAGAGCAGCGATCCTATTCACAGCGCCTCGCATATCAATACACTCACCGGACATCAAGAATCAGGCAAGATATTGATTATAGAAGGCCTCTATCTTGTCCCAGGGGATGATGTCCGCCTGGTCGTACAGATCGGTATGATTCGCGCCCTCCACGACTACCATCTCTTTGTTGGCGGGGTTCACGCCATGGGTCAGCTGGTCGTAGGTGTCCTTGCCGAAGTAGAAGGAATGGGCTTTATCTCCATGCAGGATCATGACCGCATTCTCGATCTCGTCCGCGTACACGTTCAGCGGGAAGTTCACGAACGATTCGCAGCCGATGACGTTCCAG
>CAZHDH010000206.1:0-1482 GCA_964531245.1 uncultured Bacteroides sp.
CCGTAAGCGTGACCTTTTTGCTTCCGCGAATGAGCAGTTGTTTTCCCAATTCTTCCTCCAGGTCCTTCAACTGCCGGGAGAGCGGCGGCTGTGTCATCCGCAAGGTTTCCGCCGCTTTGGTGATGCTTTCTTCCCTTGCCACAGCAAGAAAATATTGTAAAACCCGTATGTCCACAAGTACACCCTCCTTCACGTTTTTACTCTATTATAGCAACCGGGCACATACCTTTCAAGTATGTGTATCTATTCTTTATATGTATTTGATATTTTCTGGTTGCGCCATTATAATTGCGACATAAGGAGGCGTGACTATGAAAGTGTTACTGCTAAATGGCAGCACCCGCAAAAATGGATGCACCTACCTCGCCCTCTCGGAAGTGGCAAAAGCATTGAACGCCGAAGGTGTGGAGACGGAGATTGTCCAGATGGGCGGCGCTCCTGTCCGGGACTGCGTTGGCTGCAACGGCTGTGTGGGAAAAGGCCAGTGTGTCTTTGGGGACGATATGGTGAACGAGATCATTGCCAAGGCGCAGGAGGCCGATGGCTTTGTGTTCGGCTCTCCGGTCTACTATGCTCACCCCAGCGGGCAAATCTTGTCTCTGCTGGATCGTGTGTTTTATGCCGGAAGCAGCGCCTTTACCCACAAACCGGGCGCGACTGTGGTAACGGCCCGCCGTGCCGGGACGACCGCTTCTCTGGATGTGCTGAATAAGTACATGACGGACGCTGAAATGCCGGTTGTATCCTCCACCTACTGGAACATGGTTTTTGGCCCCGCTCCTGAACTGGTGGAGCAGGACAATGAGGGCCTCCAGACCATGCGGAACCTGGGTCGGAATATGGCGTGGCTGCTGGGGTGTATTGAGGCAGGCCGTCAGCAGGGCTGTACTCCGCCCCAGGCGGAGAAAGATCACTGGACCAACTTCAACCGTTGAGTTAGAGAGGTGAGCAATATGACAGTTGCGGATGTTATTAGCGGATTTGGCAGCAGCACCGCCAAAAGCGCGGAACTGACGGCTTATGCGAACGAACTGTTCCAGGAGGCCATTCGGCTGGGAATGGAGCTGAACAATCAGTACCATACCCCGGAGGAAATCCGGGAGATCATGGGACGGCTGACCGGGAAGGAGATTGACCCCACTTTCCGTCTGTTTCCTCCGTTCTATACGGACTTCGGGAAGAATATTACCATTGGACGGGATGTGTTCATCAACTCCGGCTGTCACTTCCAAGACCAGGGCGGGATTGAGATTGGCGATGGCACACTGATTGGACACAATGTAGTCCTTGCTACCATCAATCACGATCTGGACCCTTCCATGAACCGCAAGAACCACTATGTGCCCATCAAGATTGGTGCTCATGTTTGGATCGGTTCCAATGCTACGGTCTTGCCCGGTGTTTCCATTGGAGAATGGTCCGTGGTCGCTGCCGGAGCAGTAGTAACAAAGGATGTTCCGCCTATGACGGTAGTAGGAGGCG
>CAZHDH010000207.1:0-1462 GCA_964531245.1 uncultured Bacteroides sp.
GTAAACGACTATAAAAAATCCATTTCTGAAACTCAGCTTACCGATAATGATGTTATTCGTCTTGGTCATATAAAATCCGAATATCTGAAACAAACAGCCGATGCTGTTATTCAGTCCGGTTTTTGCGGGTATCAGGAAAATATAATTGATATTCTTCTCAATGATATAATGAAACTATAAATTTGGGATCAGAAACACCTGATGTTATATAATCTCTATGATAATGAAAAATTGATCTTATGAAAGTTGAGGTACAAAAATATGTATAGAAACGGTAAATGGGCAGAGGAAATTATATCACTGCAAAATCCTGATGGTACATGGGGAAATATGTTTCACTCTCTATGCGCGCCGAACAAACGCTATCCGCTTACTACCGAACAGGCATTGCGCAGACTTAAAATTCTGGGTTTTACTATTAAAGATATGCCTATCCGCAGTGCGGTTGACTGTATGACCTCATGTTTGCGCGGCGAGCGGAAGATAGATAACTATTCGGAAAAATCACGCGATTGGCAGTTATTTACGAAACTTATGTTATCATCATGGGTGAGAATATTTGAGCCGGATAATGAAACAGCACTGAATTTTGCAAAAAAATGGGCTGATGTTATCTGCAAGGCTTTTGAGAAAGGCAGATATGATGATAACGCTTACACAGAAGCGTATATATCTGAATTTGATCCATATCCCAAGGTAACAAAAGGAGAAGATTTTTCAGTCTTTTATCATCTTAACCTGTTAAAAGGAGTTTTGCCTTATGATATAGAATGCTCTATGCTTGATTATGTAATATCAAAACCGGAGGGCATTTATTATGTATATGATAAACAGATAACAGAACCGCCAAAAGTTTTTAAATCCAAAGAAACCAGCCGATATCTGGAAGCAGCAGAGATTTTATCAGGATATACAGCAGCAAAAGAAAAACTCAGATTTATAGTGGATTGGTTAGAAGATAACAAAGATAAAAACGGTCAATGGGATTTAGGCGCTCAGGCTAAGGATAATCTGCATTTTCCTCTGTCAGACTCATGGAGAAAGTCAAGCGACAGGATAAAAGATTGTACATATCAGATAGAAAAAATACTATCCGTAATTAAATAAGCGCATATTGAGAAGTCGTATTTTTTGAGAATGTCAGAAGAAGTGTGTAAGTTAATATTTGGTACACATAATAACGCCGATTATATTTTATTTACACATTTTATCCGACATTCTCGATTTTTTTTGCGATATGAGAGAAAATCAGCAAGCAGGATGTGCTTGGTTTAATTTGCGGATAGGCGTTTGTCAAATAAAATGTGTAAGTTTTTTTCATCAATTTCACGACATTTTTTATCCTGTTAAGACCTCCATGCTCAAGGGCAGTTATCTCAACTGTCTTGTCTATCGCCGGATTCATAGTTATTGATCCCCCAATTAAATCTTGAAGAATTTATGCGAAGAACAAACTGCGAAA
>CAZHDH010000208.1:0-1454 GCA_964531245.1 uncultured Bacteroides sp.
CGCCGCCCTGCGCGCCGTGGATCTCATACCATGCACCAACTGCGGATACTGCGTGAAGGACTGCCCCGAGGGCGTGAAAATCCCCATCGCCATGAACCTGCTGAACCTGGAACGCACCACCGAGGACCGGGAATTCGTCAAGGGCCTCTACAGCTGGCAGGCCGCCGAGGGCCCCGCATCCAAGTGCATCCAATGCGGCACCTGCGAAGCCATGTGCCCCCAGTCCATCCCCATCATCGAATGCCTGTCCGAAGCCGTGGAGCATTTCGAAGGGTAAGAGCAGAGCGAGAAATGACAATCTTGGAGACAGAGCGGCTTATCCTGCGCCCTTGGGAGGAGTCGGACGCGGAGGCCCTTTACCGCTCCGCGAAAGACCCGGCAGTAGGTCCTATCGCTGGGTGGCCGCCACATACGAGCGTCGAGAACAGCCGCGAGATCATTCGCGAGGTGCTGTCGGCTTCTGAGACTTATGCGGTAGTCCTGAAGGAGTCCGGGGATCCCATCGGCAGCGTAGGGCTGCTTTTCGGTGAAAACGGGACGAGCCCGCTGGCAGAAGGCGAAGCCGAGCTTGGATACTGGATTGGCAAGCCTCACTGGGGGCGTGGCCTCATCCCGGAAGCTGCCCGCGAGTTACTCCGTCACGGGTTCGAAGAGTTGGGACTCGATCGCGTCTGGTGCTCCTGCGACGACTCAAACGACAAGTCGAAGCGAGTCATGGAGAAGTGCGGCTTCGCCTTCCACCACATCGAGAAGCAGGTGCCAAGCGAGCTTATGGGGGATCTTCGCGACCAGTACTTTACCGTATTGCCCAAAAAGCAATGGCTCGATATGGCGCCGACCTCGTTTGTCGAGGTCGAACCGCAGCGGCGTCAGGCGCTCATGGGTAGTCTCATCGCCGTTTGGCGTGCCTCTGTAGAGGCGACTCATTCATTCCTCACTAACGATGATATCGACCGTATAGAGTCCTACATGCCTCAGGTGATGCAGGACGTCGAGCATCTCGTTATCGCCACGGATGAGTGTGGTAGGCTGCTCGGGTTTATGGGGGTCAGCGGTGAGACGATCGAGATGCTCTTTCTTGGTCCCCATGCGCGCGGGAGGGGAATAGGCGCTCGGTTGCTGCGGCTCGCACTGGATACCTACGGAGCATGCAAGCTCGACGTTAATGAGCAGAACGAGCAGGCGAGGGGCTTTTACGCGCATATGGGTTTCGAGGTTGTCGGCAGATCGGAAACAGACGACATGGGTGATCCCTTTCCGATTTTGCATCTGCAGCTTTTTTCTTCTGAAAGCGCATAACGTGCTTCAGAAGCATGCTCCGGATGCAATCAATCACGCTTGCGCCAGCTTCTGACCTGGTAAACAACACCCTTAGCTCGTATGTACCTCCCGGAGCGCGGCAATCTCCCTGCCCCAGCCTTCCAGGTTGTCCTGGGGCGTTTCCAGGAAGAACG
>CAZHDH010000209.1:0-1442 GCA_964531245.1 uncultured Bacteroides sp.
GATCCGGTGTGGCTGAAAAGTATCCTAAAGAAGCAGGGAGAGGTCATATGGGGCTTTGCTAACGGGATAGACTTATCTCCTGTGTTAGATCAGCCTCCGGCTAATAAAGGGTATGGCAACTCCACAACAACACCATATGACGTGACGGATGTAGAAACAGCAGACAGGGTGCTCTTGGCACTGGCTGAGACGGTGGGAAACCGCTTGAGGGAAGATAACGTACAGATAGAAGTGGTGTCCGTGGGTATCAAATATAAAGACTTGTCCTATGTTTCCCATCAGAAAATATTACAGACAGCCACCAATCTTACATGGGAGATTTATTATGCAGCCTGTGAACTGTTTCTGGAACTATGGAACCACGGATCGATCAGACACTTAGGGATACACACAAGCAGAGTGATCAATGGTGACTTTTACAGGCAGCCCACACTATTTGATGAAATTGATTATGACAAGTTGGAGAAACTGGATAAAACCGTGGATTCTTTAAGAAAACGGTTCGGCATAGACTCGGTGATGCGGGCAGCATTTTTGAAACAGCCCATAGACCATATGAGCGGAGGAATCTCCAGAGAGAAACGGACGGTAGATTATGACAGGATAATGATAGAGTGAGAGAGGATGAGGGTATATGGCATTTGGTATAGGTACAAATACACAGAAGGCAGATGCCGGTTTCAATAGGGGAAAGCAGAGGGCGATAGCCTGCCAATGTTGGTTTACCAGCAAGGGAAAGGTGACACCGCTTATGCTGAAAATCGAGGATGAGGACGGTGAGATCCGTACGGTCCGTCAGATTCGGGTACTCACGCAGGAGGAAAAGAAGTATGCCGGAGTGCGGTCATTAGAGTTTGACTGCATCATAACAATCTTAGAACAGCAGATTGATGTACAGCTGATTTATTATCAGGAGGAGAACAGGTGGGTATTAGTCTATCGATAATACGAACATGCTAAAGTGTGTCTACTACACCCAAGTATAAAATAGATAATGAAGCTTGGATATGGCAAAAGAAAGAACAAACAAATTTCTTAAATAAGTTGTAATTTAAAAATAATAGTGTATACTAAATGTAGTAGGTGATGCACAGCCTTATAAATGAGCGAGTTATAAGTGGGTGATGCACAGCCCATAAGTGAGCGAGTTAACAGATGGCAGGGACTACTTAAGTCTCTGCCTTTTCTGTCAGATAATACGGTGGCGAAAGTCCATCGCTATTTGTGAACAAAGGAGTTTTATGAAAGATAATATAAGAATATACGGGGTGAAGAATTCCTACATAAAATATTTGAGCCAATATCCTCCTTTAAATCAAAGCACAAGAAAATGAAGGAGAGTGTGGATTTTATTAAGATAAAAGACTATGCGGTTATCAATATTAATAATATGATTCCTGTACCGAAAGGGCAACTGATTGAACTAAATATTAATGCTGAAA
>CAZHDH010000210.1:0-1438 GCA_964531245.1 uncultured Bacteroides sp.
CGAGCGTCAGGGGTGCGTTGTGCCACGTGCGGCGTCCCGTGATGAAGTCGTAACGCGGGATGTCGACGCTCTCGCCCGCCGTGAGACGCCGCAGGTGGTCGTTGAAAAGTTCGAGGTCTATAGCCTCCAGCGCTTCGTAGTCGTATTCGCCGCTGGCGTCGCGCGGGGTCTTCTCGCGGTCGACGAAATAGTCGTCGAGCGAAATCATCACGGGCTTGAGACCTAAGACGCCTAACTGTATGGCCAGCCGCTTGGCCGAAGTGGTCTTACCGCTCGACGAGGGCCCCGAGATAAGAACCATGCGGGTGCCGCGCGTGAGGTTGGCGCGGTGGATTTCGTCGGCCACCCATGCGAATTTGCGTTCGTGGAACGCCTCGGCGATCTTGATAAGTCCGCCCGCATCGCCCTTGAGCACCTTGGCGTTGACGGCTCCGACGGTCGGCACGCCCATCAGGCGCACCCACGACTGGTACTCCTGGAAGATGCCGAACATCTTCTGCTGCTCGACGTCGAGGTGGAGCGTGTCGGGAGCTTCGCGCACGGGCAGCGCCAAGTAAAAGCCATTATAATAAGGTATGAGGTCGAAGAGCCCGACATAACCCGAGGAGGGGGCCATGACGCCGTAAAAATAGCCCGTCGTGTCGTCGAGCGTGTAAAATTCGCTGTAAAGCTGCGGCCGCGTGTCCAAAAGGGCGATTTTGTCGTCGAAGCCCTGCGCAGCATAAAGCGTGCGGAGCTCGGAAGTGAGCACCCGGTGGCGGCGAATGGGGTAGTCGGCGGCGACGATTTCGCGCATCCGTTCGCGCAGCGCTGCGGTCTGCTCCTCGGTGAAGCGTTCGATGCCCTCGATTTCGCAATAAAAGCCGCTGCGGCCCAGCGAGTGGCGGATGTAGAGCCGCTGCGAGGGGTAGAGGTCGCGGGCCGCTTTCTGGAGGACGAACCACGCCGTGCGCTGGTAAACGCGGCTGCCGGCGAAAGAGGTGATGTCGACGAAGCGGACGCTGGCAGGGGCATCTATTTTGCAGTCGAGTTCGCGCAGGCGGTTGTCGACCTCGGCGGCCAGAAAGGGGTGGGGGCCCGGCGTGAGACGTGCGGCGATTTGTGCGAGCGACGAGCCCGCGGGAACCTCCAATGCGCCGCCTATGTTTTCGCACACGATGCGGATAAGCTCGGACATGGTTTGCGGTCTTTTTTCGGGGGTTTCGGGGTTTTTTCGAAAAAATGATGGGTAAAGATAGGAATATTTTCTACTTTTGACAAGCCGGAGGGGGCGAGCCGATGAATAATTAAAGGTAACTATATACAACTTTCCACCGAAGTAAGTATTGAACCGGTTTTTCGCTTCTCTCGGTCGTTGTGTCGCGCCCTCCGGTCGCGTTCGCTGATTGGACCCTCCCCCAAACCCCCTCCTCGGAGGGGGCTTCGGGTGCAACCCGCT
>CAZHDH010000211.1:0-1432 GCA_964531245.1 uncultured Bacteroides sp.
TGCTCACCAGAATGAAAAATTCCGTAGCAATTCTTCTGCCCCTTATTTTATCGAGCCTGAACCGCATCGAGACGGTCAGCAATGCTATGGAGCTTCGCGGATTTGGAAAGAAAAAGAAGCGTACCTGGTATGCGAAGCGTCCAATGAAAAGAAATGACTGGCTTACGATTGGATTTGTATTGTTGATTTTGGCTGTCGATCTGGTGGTGACTTTCTGGGATGGCAGCCGGTATTACAATCCTTTTTTATAAAACAAAATAATTTAGGAGCTTTAAGATAAAAGAAGGCAACCGGGAGGCGCCAAAAAGAACTTTTTAGTTGGTGGCGGTCTCCCGGTTTTTCTATTAACATGAGAATGACTTGCGGGGTGTGTCATTCGTTGTTTCACAATATCAACAGGAAGGAGGTACAGGAAATGAAGTTATCAGAGAAAATAGTTGCACTGCGAAAGATAAATGGAATGACGCAGGAAGAGCTGGCTTTTATCTGTAATGTGAGCAGGCAGTCGATTTCAAAATGGGAGGCCGATATTGCCCTGCCGGAGACGGAAAAGCTGCTGATATTAGGAGAAACTTTTCATGTTTCCATGGATGTGCTGCTGAAAGATGAGTTGGAGGTAAGCTGTGTTAAGGCGGAGCCTGGCTGTTGCAGCAATGCTGTGCAGGAAAAGAAGAACGAGGTCTATGAGGGAATATTGATCAAGGAAAGCGTCAGCGATGAGAGGATCATTGATCTTTTAAATATACACAAGGTAGAGTTATGGAATACCGAGGGGATTCCCAAGTACTGGACGGTGCTCTTTTTTACCTGTGCAGAGAGGGATTTTCCGGAGAGGATATCGAAGGTCATGTTGTCTGATCCCGATAAGGGCGGAAACTGGTTTGTAGATTTCAAAGCGGGAAATGAGAAATATATTGTTTTTAAAGACAGAATCTTAAAATATCGGATTGGAAACCAGGAAGAAAAAGACATAGTGTGTGAGGAGTGCCGTAAAATGGGACTCTCCGAAGGGCAAATGAATTGGCCGGAATAGGAGGCGGAATGGAAGCGGGAGTGGATTCCGGCGGAAACAGTTCAAAAGGTATTCATGGCATCACTGGATCAAGAATTTGCCCGTGTTATAACAAGTATAGAACTGAAAGAAGTTGACTTTCCTCAATAATAATATTACTATACACTTAGTTATACATAGCATATGGAGCGGTTATGAACGATAAATATGAAAGAGCGAGGAAGTCTTCTTGCTTAAAGATGGCACTTTATATCCGATTCTTTACCGCTTGGAGGATTAGACAATGACAGTAAAGCAGTATGTAAATGGGATTACAGGGAAAATAAAATGCGGCGGTGAAAAGAAGAAAGAGATTAGGAAGCAGTTGCAGACGGAGGTGGAATTAAAGCTGTCTCAGGGGAATTCGTTGGAAGAGATTAT
>CAZHDH010000212.1:0-1430 GCA_964531245.1 uncultured Bacteroides sp.
AAAATATCCAAGTTCTGTTCTTTCTATACGGGAAACGACTGAGGGGGACGAACCGAGACCGGTCCGTCTCCCCCATACTGAGTATGTTACGAAAGGCTATCCATCCATGTTTTTCGCCGGAAAAGGATTCCCTCCAGTCCCAGTCGGACAAGTTCCTCCTGGGACAAAATGAAATAGACCCACTGGATCGGCAGGTGGAACACGAAGGCCGTAAGCAATCCCAGCGGCACACCTACAAGCCAGGTTCCAATGATGTCGATGACCATAATATAAGTCGTCTTGCCTCCGCTACGGATGATCCCGCCGCCTAAAATCATGTTGGCCACCTTCACCGGAGCCAAAAGGGCAAACACCAGCAGCAATAGCGCGGCAGTTTGCTGTACCTGCGGCTCCACCTTGTAGAGCCGCACATAGGGGCCTCTCAGGCAAATCAGCAGGGCCGACAGGACCATGGAGCCAATCAGGCCATATAACATGATTGATTTCGACTCCAGATAGGCCTCGTCATATTCCCGTGCGCCCAGCCGCTTCCCAATCAGAATACCCGCTGCCTGGGATACCCCACCCAGCGCTCCGATAAAAAGCCCCTGCACCGGCCCGGTCAGCGCCATGGCCGACAGCTCCCCCGTTCCAATGTGCCCATAGATAAATGTGTTTACGTTCTGTCCAACACTCCAAAGAAATTCATTGACCAGGATCGGAAGCAGCATCCGGAGGAACTGTTTCCGGCCCTCCGCACCCAGGGAAAACGACAGGCAGAAGGACCGGCCCCGTATTCTGACCCGGTAAAACATAACCGCGATCAAAGAAACATTTACCAGTTGTGAAATTACGCTGGCAATGGCCGCCCCCGCCACACCCAGCGCGGGGAAACCAAGGCGGCCAAAAATCAGAACATAGTTCAGCGCAGTATTGATTGCTGCCGCAGAAAAGCCCGCATACAGAGGATAGGCTGCCCTGTCTGCGCACCGGACCATCACAGACAGGATGGACGCAATCCCCATGGGGAGATAGGTCCAGACGATCCGAACCAAATAATCTGTTCCGGGAGTAAGCACCGCCAGGTCGTCCTTGATAAAGATATGGACAATCTTTCCTGGAAACATAAGGCACAACCCCATAAACAACAGGGCCAGCATTGTAACTGCGGCCAGATTGACGGTCAGGCTCCGATCTGCCATGTCGTCATCTTTCATCCCCATATATTGGGAGATCATGATCCCAGCGATGGCAGCCACAGCCCCCACCACGACAGAGTAGATAAATGCCGGGCGGCTTGCAACCTCCACTGCAGCTACCGCCGTACTCCCCAACTGACCCACCATCAGCTGGTCGATCATGGCAAAGGAAGATTGCAGCATGGACTGCAAGCCTACCGGGACTGCGATTCCAACTACAGTTTGGAACAGGGACTTACGCTGCATAAAAAA
>CAZHDH010000213.1:0-1425 GCA_964531245.1 uncultured Bacteroides sp.
GTCTGTAAAAAGCAATTATCGGTTTTTTCAGTATGCCGTATTGATTGATGTTCCGAAAGATATCCGGATACAGCGGGTTAAAAACCGTTCTTTTCAGAAATTCGGCGGCAGAATGCAAAAAGGCGGAGATTTATATGAGAAAGAAGAAAAATTCTTTGCTCTGGTCAAATCAAGAGCAGAGGATACTGTTGAAGAATGGTTACAATCTTTAAATTGTCCTGTAATACGGGCAGACGGGACAAAATCTGTTGAAGAAAATGTAAATCTCATTATAGAACAGATAAAATTATAATCCTACAAAATTGTAGGCTGAAATTCATCCGACTGTAAGGTTTGTATGGTATTATCTGAATATCATAATCAAAAGAGGTGTTTTAATATGAATTTATTAGAAGTTAAACAACTAAACAAAACCTACGGCAGCGGTGAAACGGCTGTAAAGGCATTAAAAGATGTCAGCTTTAACGTGCCGAAAGGCGAGTTTGTCGCAATAGTCGGCGAATCGGGAAGCGGAAAATCAACGCTTCTGAATATGATAGGCGCGCTTGATACTCCCACATCGGGAAAGGTGCTTATTGACGGCAAGGATATTTTTGCTATGAAGGACAGCAGTTTAACAATATTCCGCCGCAGAAATATAGGATTTATTTTTCAGGCGTTTAATTTAATTCCGGAACTTACGGTTGAGCAGAATATAATATTTCCTGTTCTGCTTGATTATCAGAAACCGGACAGAAAGTATCTGGAGGAATTACTGACTGTGCTTAATCTTAAAGAACGCCGTAATCATCTGCCGAGTCAGTTATCCGGCGGACAGCAGCAGAGGGTGGCGATAGGCAGAGCGCTGATTACGCGTCCGTCGCTTATCTTAGCGGACGAACCTACCGGAAATCTTGACACGCAGAACAGCAGCGAGGTAATAGCGCTGTTGAAAGAAGCGTCAAAAAAGTATGAGCAGACAATAATTATGATTACGCATAATCGCTCCATTGCCGCGTCTGCTGACCGTGTGCTTAATGTGTCGGACGGTGTACTGACGGATTTGGGAGGTGCCGTGAATGAAAAGCTATCTTGATTTAATTCCCAAAAGCGCACGGGTTCACAGAAAGCAAAACCGTTTAACGCTTATATGTATAATCTTAGCGGTGTTTCTCGTAACCGTAATTTTTTCGATAACTGACGTATGGCTGACTTCTGAAACACAGGGACTGATAAAAAAACATGGAAATTATCATATAATACTTAATAATGTGAGTGAGGACACCGCCAATCTTATCAGACAGCGCGGCGATATCACAGCCTTTTCATCATACGGCGATATTAACTATGACGCCGCGGATGATTATTATATTGATGAAAAGAAAGCTGTTTTATTCGGCGCGGAAAAATCGTATGCTGCGGATATACGCAATTTTTCCATAGACG
>CAZHDH010000214.1:0-1420 GCA_964531245.1 uncultured Bacteroides sp.
GGAAACGCCCCTCAGCAAACGGCATGGAAAGCCCTTTGATCTCCAACAGCTTTTTTTCCTGTATGCGTGCCTGAATTTGCCGATGCCATAAATAGTGGTTTTGGTTAGCAGATACAAAATTACACTTTTTCCCCCTAATACCGAACTTTTACGCTCAGAAATTTGTATAATTTATGAGGCCGTATCGAAAAATACGGCTGTCGAAATTCTAAAAAATGGTCTCTGCGCCATTTCATCACTTTCAACTATACTTATATGAAACTTCCCAAGTACACCCTTATCGCTCTGCTCTGCGGAGCATTCCTCGTAGGCCAGACTTCGTGTGGCTCTATCACCAATACCGGCAAAGGCGCCCTGATTGGCGGTGGCAGCGGTGCAGCTGCAGGTGCCGGCATCGGTGCTCTGATCGGTGGCGGCAAAGGTGCCGGCATCGGTGCCGCTATCGGCGCTGCTGTAGGTGCCGGCGCAGGCACTCTCATCGGCAACCGTATGGACAAGCAGCAGAAGGAACTCCAGCAGCAGCTTGCTGAGCAGGCAAAGGTTGAAGAAACCACCGATGCCAACGGTCTGCGCGCTATCAAAATCACATTTGACGGCGGCATCCTCTTCGCTACAGGCAAATCTGACCTCAGCCCCCAGGCTCAGGCCGACCTCACCCGCTTTGCGCAATCGCTTAACGCCAACCCCAACACCGACGTGAGCATCTACGGTTTCACCGACAACACCGGTTCTTTCGCCGCCAACGAACGCGTGGCCAATTCTCGTGCTGCCGCCGTTATGAGCTTCCTTGTTAACAAGGGTGTATCGCCCACACGCCTGCACGCCGAGGGCATTCCTATGGCCGATTATGTAGCCTCAAACGACACTCCCGAAGGCCGCGCCCTCAATCGTCGCGTTGAAATCTACATCACAGCCGACCAGGAAATGATCCGTCAGGCTGAAGCAGGCACCCTCCAATAACCTCCCCCACCCCACATAAATAATAAAGGGGGCGCGACAACTTCGCGCCCCCTTTTTTATTATCTTGGAATAGTTATTATTTCTGTGTGAATGTCACATCATCAATAACAAGTGTTTGCTTACCGATAGTATAGAAACCCACACCGGTAAAGTCAAGTGGCATATAACGCACTTTCATTATTTCCATATCATCAACGAAGAACTGAAGTTCGCCGTTGGCACTGATGAGTTTCCACACCTGATTTTGCTTACCTTTTTCAGCTTTACCCCACTTCACATCCTGAGTAATGCTACCCACGCAACGATTGTCAACAAAGCGAAGGAACGAAACCGATTCCTTATTGAATACGAACGCATAGAAGTTACCAAAATCACGATAGTTGAAGATCATACCTGCTTGACGTTCAAGGTCAAGATTATCCATCTTTACATTAGAAACGATCTCAAAAGGCTTTTGTAC
>CAZHDH010000215.1:0-1398 GCA_964531245.1 uncultured Bacteroides sp.
AATAACCGATTCCATGCTTAAGATCAGTGATGCAACCGTCGGATTCATACCTTCCTGACCTACAATCTGCAGCGTATAAGCTACGCCGCATGACATGATGCCTCCATAAAGTATCGGCAGCCATCCTGAGAGAATCTGTCCGATATTCGGATTTTCGAACAAAATCATACCTATAGCCGATAATATCCCGCACACGAAAAACTGGATGCAGGACATTTTGACCCCGTCTACCTTTGGCGCAAAATAATCTATAACCATAATATGAAAAGAAAAAGTAAGGGAACACAAAAGAAGCAGGATATCGCCTTGGGATAAATGCAGGTTTTCCTGCATACACAGCAGATACAGTCCGCAAAGAGCAATGACGACGCTTATCCAGACTTTCATACCCGCCTTTTTATGTAAAAAGATACTAAGAACCGGTACTATAATAATATACAATGCGGTAATAAATCCCGCTTTTCCCGCCGTAGTATACAGTATGCCGAACTGCTGTAAGCTAGAGGCAGTAAAAAGCAGGATGCCGCAAATTATTCCGCCTATAAATAATGGCTTTTTATTTTCTGATACGTCACTTTTTTGTTTTTTATGTAATGATAAAATTCCGATACAGGGAATGAGCACGAAACCGCCGAGGATGCAGCGTACCGCATTAAAGGTAAACGGTCCTACATAATCCATTCCGGCGCTCTGTGCCACAAACGCTACTCCCCATATAAATGCTGTTAGAAACAGAAGGCAGCTCTGCCTTATAATAAACTTATCCATATATCATCCGCTCTTACTCAACGGGTGAAAACTTAATTTTCAACCCTATTATAGTAGTCCTGCTTTCAAAAGCCGCGACCGGATTTGTGATCCAACCGCAAAAGCAAGTATAACAGAGATTGCATCTTTAATCAAGTACGGAGCCGATGCAAGTAAAAATGATTCCATAAGTCCCATTTTCATAACCATCATAAACTGTATAACTCCGAAGAGATGACAAATGGCAAGTCCTGCAAATCCAAGCAATACGCCTAAAAATTTATTTTTTAACGTAATACCGATACCGCAAAGAAGCGCAAGGACAATAAAGCCCCAGATAAAACCTCCCGTATAGTTCACAAGAACGTGTAAGCCGCCTGAAAATTGTGAAAATACCGGAACTCCGACCGCCCCAAGCAGAATGTATACCAATGTACTTGTAACCCCCAGTTTCCATGCCAAAACCACGCCGGTAAGAGCGACTGCAAAGGTTTGCAATGTAATCGGAACTCCAGATGGCATCGGAATGGAAATTTGTGAAAGAACTGCTAAAACTGCGGCAAACATACCTACGCATACGATTTCCTTAGTGGAAATTTTTGTTTCCTTTTGTGACAGAGTTTTTTCGTGTGTTTCTGATTTAGTTAATTG
>CAZHDH010000216.1:0-1396 GCA_964531245.1 uncultured Bacteroides sp.
TACAGCTCGATCACATCAGATGGAGCGACATTCCGCCCGGGAAACCCCTCCGGCAGAATATCGCAGTAATGAGCAAAAATCCGTTCCAGGATATTCTGCTCACTCTGTTCATTGGGGCAGAAGATCGCGCCGTCATACACCAGCCGGTACAGAGAGGCGGGGGGCTGCTCATAGCCAGCTTTCCGCATTTTCTCGATCCCGGCAAAGGCGAAGGGCACGGTTTTTCCGCTGTTCAGCTTCAGCTGATAGATGCGGTAGTGCTGACAGCGCCGCTGGCTGTTCAGCAGGCGCTCAAACGTCGTGGTCAGGTCAACTTGCAGATAGACGTTCATCTCCTGTTCCGTCAAACCCAAATAATCGCGCAGACTGATCCCGTCCTCGGACAGCGTGTGCCACCGCTCTGCACAGCTTTCGATGTGGTCGAGCGAACAAAGGCCGGACAGATACTGCTCCTTGAATGTCATTTCCTGAGCCTCCTCATGTATTTCTTTTTTGCGCCGAAGCGCCAACTGCCAATCGTCGATTCCCTTATAGTTGGGATTCCAATTCAGCCGCCGGCAGGTCATGCCGTTTTTTCGCGCCAGCTGATAGACCGCAGCCGCTCCACGATTGACCTCCTTGTTGCGATACTTGTCCATATCCTCAGCCTCAATGATCTCCTCGGTGCCGTTGCGGCTCAAAAAGGAGAACAGTTCATCCAGGCCATTGGGATTGTTTGCCCCAATGGTAGCCACAAAGGTGCGGCCGGTCAGAGCATGGACAATATCTGCTTTCAGTGCGCCCTCTGTCACATAGACTACACGGGCATGGGGATCACCGATAAAATGTACTGGCGTTCCGGCGCTGGTTCCCTGGTTCTTTCCGGTGGAACTCAACGGCAGGTATTTTGCGCCTGCCTTGTCCGGCGGATCGTTTTCATCCCGGATAGGGTGATCCAGCCGGATTTGCAGGCCATGGAGCAGTCTGTCCACGCCGCGCAGGGGGATAATGATGCCCGCTGTGCGGTTATAAAACTTGACCGTCCATTTTCCGTAGTCATTTACATAGAAGCCTGGGACGCCCTGCACACGGCAGCCCTGCTTCATCAGGCGCTCTGTCAATGTCCGGCACAGCCGGGACGGCGGGGTGCTTTTGAACCCAAGGCCGTCAATTTCGTTGTCCGTCAGTCCCCGCACTGTACGCAGATGTTCCCGGTGTGCCGGTGTCAGCGTCAGCAGGGACAGCAGTGCGGTCAGCGTCCGATGGATCTCTTCATCCGGGGCTCTGTCGGATGGCACATCCTTGGGGGCGTGCTCTTTGGCCGGATAGACCGGAGCGGCGCACCCATCTGCAAAACCATTGATTGCCAATGCGTCGCAAATTTCCCGATAAGCCTCTGAATTACTGATTCCATGAA
>CAZHDH010000217.1:0-1393 GCA_964531245.1 uncultured Bacteroides sp.
CTCAAGAGAAACGGCATCCGTGTGGCGATAATGACAACCGTGTCAGGCACTAATATCGATGAAATTCCTGACATAATCGATCTCGTGGTGGAAAGGGGAGTGAATGTATTCGCTTTCGGACGTTACTGTCCGACTTCGGAAGAGAAATCCACGCATATCTCCCCCGAGGAGTATCGTGATTTTCTAGAGCGTATCTGGCAGAAATTCACACAATATAAAGACTCCGGCACCATATTCAATCTGAAGGACCATCTTTGGACACTCTTCCTCTATGAGAAAGGATTATTCAAGATACCCGAAGACAGTGACCCCGATGCAATCTATGACGGCTGCCACTGTGGAGACTGCCATTTCACGATTCAACCTAACGGCAATGTTATGGCATGCCGTAGGTTTGAAAGTATTGTCGGCAATATCTTCCGAAAGCCGATTCATGAACTATGGACAGGGGAAGAGATGGAAGCATACCGACAATATACCAAATTTGAAAAATGCGCGAAGTGTGAGCTTCTTCGTTTCTGTCGCGGTTGTCCAGCTGTGGCATACGGCTATCACCGTTCATTTTACGCTCCCGACCCCCAATGTTGGAAAGAAGTATGAAAGCTGTTGTTTTGACAAAACCGTGTAAGGCCGAGGAAATGACCTTGACGGAAATTCCTATTCCGCCGACCCGTCCCGGCTGGGTACTTATAAAAGTAAGGGCATTTGGAGTAAACCATTCCGAGGTACTCCTGCGTCAGTTTGAAGTTGCTCAGGACTATATCAGGAAACCTATAGTTCCGGGAATAGAATGTGTTGGCGAAATTATCGATCCATCTGATAGCGGATTAGAAAAAGGGCAACGTGTGATTGCACTCATGGGGGGAATGGGACGCAGTTTCAACGGTAGCTATGCTGAATACGCTTTGCTCCCTGTCAGTCATGTTTTTCCAATCGAAAGTAGTCTTGACTGGGATGAGTTGGCCGCAATCCCTGAAACTTTCTATACAGCATATGGTTCGCTAAGACTATCATTGCAACTCACTTCCGATGACACTCTGCTTATTCGCGGTGGCTCTTCCACTGTGGGTATCGCGGCTCTCCAACTTGCCAACGCAATTGGAGCCACGGTAATATCTACCACACGGAGCGAAAAGAAAGCCGATTTACTCCGTGGTTATGGTGCAGACGATGTTATATTAGAGGGCGAGGATTTCCGTAAAAGATTCCTTGAAAAGTATCCGGCAGGAGCGACAAAGGTTTTGGAACTTATCGGCGCTTCTACATTATATGAATCCCTGCGACTTACAGCCTTACATGGCATCGTATGTCATACAGGACTTTTAGGCGGAGTTTACGGACTTAAGAATTTTGACCCGATTAAGGATATTCCGTCCGGAGTGTATCTTACGGG
>CAZHDH010000218.1:0-1388 GCA_964531245.1 uncultured Bacteroides sp.
ACGGTCAAACCGAAGTGCTTAACGACATAAAAATGCGCGCCGAGAAAGGCGAGATTATAGGCATAGTAGGCGAGAGCGGTTGTGGTAAGTCAACGTTCTTAAAATTGCTTTTGAGATTTTGGCAGAAAGGGAACGGCGAGATAGCCTACAATGGAATTGACATTGACAAAATTAGTTCGGACAATCTTTTAGACAACGTAACAATGGTAAGTCAGACGACGTATTTGTTTGACGAAACGATAGAGGATAATTTGCGTATTGCTAATCCCACGGCGACACAGGAAGAACTTGAAACAGCTTGTAAGCTTGCTTCCGTTCACGACTTTATAATGACATTGCCCGACGGATACAAAACGCAGGTCGGCGCATTGGGCGATAATCTTTCGGCGGGCGAGAAGCAGAGAATAGGACTTGCGAGAGCGTTCCTGAAAGGTAGTGAACTTATCTTGTTAGATGAGCCTACGAGCAACGTGGACAGCATAAACGAAGGCATTATCTTAAAAGCACTCAAAGAGCAAAAGAGCAAAAAGAGCATTATTTTGGTGTCGCACCGTGAATCGACTATGGCAATAGCCGATAGGATTTACAGGGTAGACGGCGGCAAAATGGCGGAGGTAAAGGCGTGATGGAAAGAACTACTGTAAAAAATGAAGGCTTTTGCGGTATATTTCATCGGGCTGAAATGCCGTTCAATGAAAAACAGGCTGTTATTGTATTAGGCGGTAGCGAGGGGAACGAAAACATTCCGTTGAACGTGGGTGCGATGTTTGCCGAAAACGGGATATCGGCATTGGGCGTTTGCTATTGGAACGTGGAAGGTTTACCCGACAATCTTATAGGTGTTCCAATTGATACTATCGAAAGAGCGATAGAATGGTTGAAACAGCGTGGCTTTGAAAAAATAGCGATATATGGAATATCGAAAGGGGCGGAACTTGCACTATTGTGCGCGTCGTTAATGCCCGAAATAACTGCGGTAGTTGCCATTTCACCCATACATTGCATTTGGGGCGGAATGAAAGGTAACAAGAAGATGACTTCAAAAACCTTTGCGGAACAATCCGAATTTACCTACCGCGGTCAGGGCTTTCCCTTTATGAAGGCCGAATTGAAATACGGCACGGCAATAAAAAATCTTATCACACAGCATCAGTTTAATTTGCGTTACATTTATGAACGCCCACTCAAAAATTTTGATGAGAGGACGGCTATCGAAGTCGAAAAAATCAACGGTGATATTTTATTTATGCCGAAAACGACCTAATGTGGCCCGCAAAAGAAGCGGTAGATTATATGGAAAACCGCTTATATAAAAACGGCTTTAAGTACGAGGTAAAGCGTTTGGGGTATGAAAAGGCAAGTCATATTCTTGTGCCGTTAAGTCCCAG
>CAZHDH010000219.1:0-1387 GCA_964531245.1 uncultured Bacteroides sp.
CCGTCGTCCAGAATGGCCGCCGGGTGGTGGGGACGAAGCTGTCCGACACCGTTTCTGCCATTGTGCTTCAACAAGGGAAATCCTATGTGGGCGAGGCGAATATTCTGGATGAGACATACTTATGCTCTTATGTCCCGACCACGGATGCCAATGGGCAGATCAATGGCCTGATTTTCGCGGGGATTTCCAAGGCCTCGGCAAGCCAGCAGACTTTCCTTGTCATTGCGCTGTCTGCTAGTGTGAGTGCAGCCGCGATCGTGGTATGTGCTGTGCTGCTGGCCCTTTACTTAAAGAAGCGGGTTTCTGTACCTCTGAGCGAGATTACGCGGATCGCGCAGCGGCTGGAGCAAGGGGATCTGGGGCTGGCCTCCAATGAAGATATTCGAGTGAAAGCCTATGCCAACGACGAGATCGGTGAGCTGGGCAGTATATTCGAAAAGACTATCCTCCGTATGCGTTCCTACATTGGTGAGATCAGTGATATCCTGGGGGGTATTGCCAGCGGTGACCTGACCAGCCAGGTACGACAGGAATATGTGGGAGATTTTGTATCCATCAAGCAGTCTCTGGAAGAGATCAAGGTTACATTGAGCAACACCATGTGTCAGATTGCAGACAGTGCCGAACAGGTTTCCTCCAGTGCGAGCCATGTGTCCACCAATGCCCGGGGCGTGGCCCAAGGTGCTGCCGAACAGGCGAGCGCGGTTCAGCAACTGGCGGCCACCATCGGCGAAATTTCCAGGGACGCAGAGAGGACCACCCAGGCAGCGGGGGAAGTTAGCCAATCTGTCGAACGGGCCAGCACGCAGTTGGGTATCAGCGTGGAGTATGTCAAGCATATGAATGAGGCTATGGAACAGATTTCCCGATCCTCCGAAGAAATCAGCAACATCATTAGTACGATTGAGAGCATCGCATTCCAGACCAACATTTTGGCGCTGAACGCTGCTGTGGAAGCAGCCCGCGCCGGCTCTGCAGGCAAGGGTTTCGCCGTGGTATCGGATGAAGTGCGTAATCTGGCCACGAAGTCCGATGAGGCAGCCAAAGCCACTAAGGTGCTGATCGAAGGCGCCATTGCCGCAGCCAACGATGGCAGCGGTGCGGTAAACAAGGTTACAGAGTCCCTGGAGAAGACAAATGAAATCGCCAGTGATATGACCACGAAGATGGCCGTGGTAGTACAGGCTGTGGAGAAACAGACGGCTGCTATCAATCAGGTCACTGAGGGGATCGACAGGATCTCTTCTGTGGTCCAGACCAATAGCGCCACCAGCAAGAGAAGCGCTGCTGCCAGCGAAAAGTTAACCTCTCAGGCCGAGTTGCTCAAGCGTCTGGTGAGCTTGTTCCGCTTGAAGAGATAGGTTTACTTCCGCGCAGTTGCAATTGA
>CAZHDH010000220.1:0-1384 GCA_964531245.1 uncultured Bacteroides sp.
GACCGCACAAGATGGCGCGACCGCGAAGTTCACGACTCCATCTATATCAACACCACCGATACAATTAGAGTGCCCTATCCTGTAGAGCGCGAATTAAGCAGCTGGGAGAAGTCCAAGATGGAGGCTGGAGGCATCGCCATCGGCACAGCCGTAGTGTTGTTCGTTCTCCTGTGCATAGCAGTAATATGGTTAATCAAGAAAAGAAAGAAATGACATGGACATAAGCATAACAGAGATACTTACGACATTAGCCACCATCCTATCCGGAATCGGCATAGGCTGGCTGTCGAAATCGGGGCGTGTCAAGGAGAAGGCCGATGCCTACAAGAAGATGGGCGAAGCCTATCAATACCGCATCGACTCGCTCCATGACGACATCGACACCTGCAACAAGACCATCAAGGAGAATCAGTCGCGCATAGCCGAACTCAACCACTCGCTCAACGCGAAGGAGGACGAGATACAGGACAAGAAGAAGCAGATCCGCAACCTCACCGACAAGATGTGGCAAGCCGAACAAGAAGTGAACCGCGTGCAGAACCTGCTCAACGACTCGAAAGACGAGATCATCCATCTGACGCAGAAAAACGAGCAGCTGGAACGAGTTAAATGCGTCCGTCCCGACTGCCGCGACCCGCGAGGCCCGAAGCCGCCGAGGAAGAAAGAGGCTGCCGAACTGATAATGTAGAGCCTGTTCCCTCCTCTATTTAATTTGTTAAATCATTCAGGAATATACCGTTAGAACAATTGTTCGTTCACCGCCATAATCGCGGAACTCACAAAGATAAATACCTTGCCAAGTACCCAGATTGAGCCGATGATTTGAAATCGGGATGGTCAGTGACACTCCCATGAGAGAAGATTTCGCATGAGCCGGCATATCGTCGTCACCTTCCATCGTGTGCTCATAGTAAGGTTGACGTTCCGGCACAAGATGGTCAAGAATATTGTCAAGATCAGTTCTCACGTCTGGATCGGCATTTTCGTTTATAGTCAATCCGCACGACGTATGCTTCACAAAGACATTGAGTAATCCGGACGCGGGCAATTCCGGCAGTTGCCGCATTAATTCACCGGTAATCAAATGACAACCACGTCTTTTAGGAGCAAGAGAAAATTCAATCTGTTGTATCATATCGTTTGAGTCAATTTTAAATAATGGCTATTCTCCACAGTATTATTATTCAAGTTTTTCTTACCACATACATCGTTTTATTTTTAGAACATATCTATAATAACGGCAAACCGAAGGCATATTATTGTCTGTTCGCTACATTTACGAATAATATTATAGATACACAAGTTTCAGAAGCTGTAATTTGATACACCCTTTGAAAAACAAGTTATTACAATCATCTTATTTTATCTTCCTAAGACGATTCCA
>CAZHDH010000221.1:0-1379 GCA_964531245.1 uncultured Bacteroides sp.
TGTCCCAGATGAAAAAATATGTGGTTTCGGATGCCGTGCAGGGAAGGGAGATTCGGGCAGCCAGACAGAAACTTAGGCTGACACAGACGGATTTCGCAGAGCTTGTTAATGTATCAAAAAAGACTATTGAGCGGTGGGAGTCCGGTGATAAGGAAGTGACTGGCCCAATCGTACCTCTTTTGCATTTGATTAATGAGTATCCCCAGTGGGAGGAAGAGCTTGTGATTCCAGAAAAGAAGTATCCGCTCCGGCTCTGGTACATGGAGGAGAATCATGTCTGTACAATTATTGATGTGGATGAACGATTGCGAAAGGTAAAGATTTATAATTACACACACGATTATATAAGAAGGGCATTTGGCAGGGAAGAGCACCCAACTTATGATGATTACGAAGCTTTTCTGGAATCCCGGTGCTTTCCCAGAGAAAGGGATAAGATGAAACTGATGCTGAGGGATCTGGACTTACCTTTTTATGAACCCTTTATGATCATTGAGAAAACCATGGGAAGAATGGCAGAGGATGATTTCTGGATTCGGATTGAGAGGTGAAACGGTGATGATTGAACTGTTGGAACAGGAAATAAAGGGGAATGAGAGGAAGTCGTCCAAAGGAAACCAGTTAAAATGGGAAAAAGATGGTGTCTGGTATAAAGCGGATTATGCAGGCTATGAGGGTCTGGCAGAATATGTCGTGTCTGAATTGCTGGCTTATAGTAGTCTGGAAACAGAGGAATATGTCTCGTATCAGACAGAGAAAATGAGATATAAACAAAATCTGTATAATGGCTGCAGGAGCAGAAATTTTCTCCCGGCAGGATGGAAAATGATTACGATGGAGCGGCTGTTCCAGTCAGCGTATGGCAGAAGCCTGAACCAGTCAATCTATTCCATACGGGATTATGAAGAGAGGGCAGAGTTCTTTGTGGAACAGACAATTCGCATTACAGGCTTGAAGGATTTTGGAACTTATTTAAGTAAACTGCTGACACTGGATGCATTTTTTCTGAATGAGGATCGGCATACTCATAATATCGCAGTGCTTCTGGATGATGTGGGAAGATACCATTATTGTCCGATTTTTGATAATGGGACAGCACTTTTATCAGATACAACATTGGATTATCCCCTGACGGAAAATGTGGAAAAAATGATTCCTGAAGCAGAGGCAAAAACAATCTGCAGAGATTTTGATGAGCAGTTGGATGTAATGGAAAACTTATATGGAAGACAAGTTAGTTTTCGGTTTGGAAATAAGGATGTGGAACGGCTTCTGGTAAATGAAGCATATTACCCGGAGGAAGTCAAAAAGAGAATTCAGTTGATTATAAGAAAGCAGAGGAATAAATATCAGTATTTATTCCCCAGCTGACCGATAAT
>CAZHDH010000222.1:0-1365 GCA_964531245.1 uncultured Bacteroides sp.
TCCTGTATTGCAGTTCAATACCGTAAGACGATACGCCGTCCCGCCTTGGCTGCACAGTTGGTACTGGACGGAGATACGGAGCATCCGGTGATTCTGGACGGGAACTTCGGCGAGGACTGGGGAGACTGTCTGTACCTGGAGCCTATTCTTCATCGCAGTCAACGGGGAACACATACGGTTGAACTCACGATCATGGGCACACCGGTGGAACAGCCCACGCCCTTTTACCTGTTGTCCCTGATTATTGCATGAAAAGGAGCGGCCATATGGCATTTGCAAAGAATTTTATGTGGGGCGCGGCCACAAGCGCCTATCAGATCGAGGGTGCCTGGAATGAGGACGGGCGGGGTCCCAGCATCTGGGATGTCTGCTGTCATGAGGGTGGCCACGTCTACGAAAACCATACTGGAGATGTGGCCTGCGACCACTACCACCACTTCCGGGAGGATGTGGCGCTGATGAAGGAGATCGGGCTGAAAGCCTATCGCTTTTCCATCTCCTGGTCCCGTCTGCTGCCCGAGGGGACTGGGGCGGTGAATGAGGCGGGTGTCCGTTTCTACAGCGAACTGATTAACACCCTGCTGGAAAACGGCATTGAGCCCTACATCACTCTGTTCCACTGGGATTTGCCTTATGCGCTCTACCAGCGGGGCGGCTGGATGAACCCGGAGATCGTGGAGTGGTTTGGGGAGTATGCTAAGCTGGTGGCGGAGCAGTTCAGTGACCGGGTGACCCATTTCTTCACCCTGAACGAGCCCCAGTGTTTCATCGGCCTGGGCTTTGTGGACGGAACTCATGCTCCCTGGCTGCAATCTCCCCTGCGTGACACCTTCGCCATGGCTCACAACGCATTAAAAGCTCACGGTCAGGCAGTACGAATGCTGCGGCAGTACGGGAAGCGGCCTCTGGAGATTGGATACGCTCCCACCTGCTCTATGACCTGTCCGGAGCGGGAAATCTCCGAGGACATCGAAGCGGCTCGTCAGATGATGTTTGCCCTGCCCAAGAACCTTCGGAACTGGAGCTGGAACATCTCCTGGTGGTCGGACCCCGTCCTGTTGGGACAATACCCAGAAGAGGGACTGGAACGGTTTGCTCCCTATCTGCCCAAAATCACGGATGAGGACATGAAACTGATCTCCGAGCCCATCGACGTTTACGCCCAAAACATCTACAACGGCAAGTGTGTCCGTATGGGACAGGACGGCAAACCGGAGCTGGTGCGGCGGCATGAGGGTTTCCCCAGGACGGCGAACGGCTGGCCCATTACCCCGGAGGCGCTGTACTGGGGACCGAAATTCCTCTATGAGCGTTACAAGAAGCCTTTCTATATTACGGAAAACGGCTTGTCCTGCCACGATGTGG
>CAZHDH010000223.1:0-1359 GCA_964531245.1 uncultured Bacteroides sp.
TTCATCCAGCTGTCCCAGTCCCGGAGCATCAGGAAGATGGGCACCACAATGTAGTTCACGTTGATGAACAGGCCCGCCATAAACAGGGTGTTCAGCAGCTTGCCGCCCCGGAACTTGAACCGGGACAGGCAGTAGGCCGCCGGAAGCGCTACCACCAGCAGGATGGCCAGGGCCAGGGCGGTGACGATCACCGAGTTGAGCATATAGCTGCCCATGCTGGCGGCATTCCAGGCATCCACGAAGTTCTGCCAGTAGATGGAGGCGGGCAGGGTCCAGGGATTGCCGTAGAACTCGCTGTTCTCCTTGATGGAGGCCAGGAACACCCAGGCCACCGGCACGATGATCAGCACCGCCAGGGTGATGAGCACCACATAGATAAACACCTTATACAGGGTATCGCCGGAAGATTGTTTTTTCGTCATAACCGTACCCTCCCGTCACATTTGAAGCACGTCCCGCTTGGTGACCTGGTTGACCACAGCGGACAGGGTAAAGGAGAACAGGAAGATGATCACGCCTGCGGCCATGGCGTAGCCGTACAGGCCCTCGTCCTTCTGGCTGTACATAAAGCTCAGGCCCACGTCGGCCATCCCCTTGGCCACCATGGCCTTGACGAACAGGAACGCCATATTGATGGTGGAGATGATGAAGAAGGTGAGGGTGGTGCGGATGTTGGTCCAGATCAGGGGCAGGGTGATCTCAAAGAACTGCTTGAGCCGGCCCGCGCCGTCCAGGCTGGCGGACTCGTACAGGTCCACCGGCACGGCGGACATGGAAGCCATGTACATGACCATATAGTAGCCGATGGCCTGCCATACCATGGCGATGATGACGCTGACGATGACCATGGGCTGGTCCTTCCAGAGGATCATGATCTCCTTCCCGGAGACCATGGACAGGATGCTGTTGAGCATACCGTTCTCCGGCTTGTAGATGGCGGAGAAAATGCCGGCGATCACGACCACGGAGAGGATGTTGGGGATGTAAAAGATGATGCGGAAAAAGTTCTGCCCGCGGATCTTTTCCCGGGTGAGGATAGCCGCGAACACGATGGCGAAGAAGAAGGTAATGATGGTCACTGTGACGATGAGCAGGATAGTGTTCTGCATGGAGGTGATGAATTTCGCGTCCTTGAACAGGGTTTTGAAATTGCTCAGGCCCACGAAGGTCTCCGTGGGCGAGTAGGCCCCCCGCTCAAACAGGGACATCCGGAACACGTTCAGCGTGGGCATGATCATAAACAGGAAAAACAAAATGGTGGCCGGGGCAACACACAGGATGATGAACCGGCTGCGGCCTTTGCTGCGCATGGGATCGCTCCTTTCGCTCTCTCATTACAAAGGCGGCGGTGAGCGGTCA
>CAZHDH010000224.1:0-1334 GCA_964531245.1 uncultured Bacteroides sp.
AGGATTGCTGGAAGAGGCGGAGAGAGCATCTCCAAAGGCAAGATCGTTATGGCAACAGTAGAAGGCGATATCCATGATATCGGAAAGAACATTGTCCGGGTGGTACTGGAAAATTACGGGTATCAGGTGATCGATCTGGGGAGAGATGTGCCGGTGGAAACCGTGGTGGAAGCGGTACTGAGGGAAAACGTGTCGCTGGTAGGGCTTTCTGCCCTGATGACCACAACCGTTTCCTCTATGCAGAAGACGATCAAGGCAATCAGGGAAAGCGGTCATACCTGCAGGATTTTCGTAGGAGGCGCTGTATTAACGGAAAGTTACGCCATGGAAATCGGCGCGGACTACTACGCAAAGGATGCGAAAGCGTCCGTAGACATAGCTAAAGAAGTGCTGGGCTAGTCCCGGCACTTCTTGGCGCACCGCATCAGATATAATGAATCTCCACATGTCCGAAAGACACATCCCCTTCCAGAAACAGCGTATTTGCTCCGCTTAGATTTGCATGTCCGGTTTCCTCCAGACTTCCGAAAGAACGCCTTACGTTCATCACCACATTCCAGCCGGACGGAATATAAAGTTCCATATTACCGAAAGAACATTCTATAAAGACCTCCGCCCTGTTATTTTTCAGCACTGCATCGTTGAAATAGACCTCCAGATTACCGAAGGAACTTTCGAGAAAGATCCGGCTGATATTCTGGCCGACAATATATTTTACGGCATATCCGAAAGCGGTCTCACAGCGGATCTCTTCACCGCTCACAAATTCCTCCGCATTTCCTCCGGAAAAGCCGGTGCCGCCCGGATGATGGGGCGTTTTGGGAACGCTGTATCTGTGATGGTGCGGAAAGAGAATATGCAGACCGATGCTTCCGAGCAGAGCAGCGCCAAGCACAGGCCAGGGAGTGATCGCTTCGAGATGCAGCAGACGGTCATTGACAATGATCAAAAATGCCAGTGAAAACAGAATCTGTCCGAAAGATCTTTTCAAAATACCGTCTCCAAGAAGCCCCAATATAGCGATGGAAATAAGAATAGACCAGAAATTTAAACCGTTCAGATATCCCAGTCTTCCCAGCAGCAGCGCTGCTGCTCCGAGCAAAAATAAAATGCCCCAGAATACTTTTTTAAACTGCTTATTACCTATGTTGCTGTTTGAGTTTGTGTTGTTGTTTTTGTTCATGTTACTATTTTCGTTCATTGATACCTCCGTTTTGTGTTATTTTTTATTCTTTCCTCTTTCGCCTGCGGTTCAAATAAACAGGTGACCAGGTTCCGTACAGACTATGTCCGCCCCAGTTTTCTTTCATGGAGCCTTTCTATTAAAGCTTTGT
>CAZHDH010000225.1:0-1306 GCA_964531245.1 uncultured Bacteroides sp.
CCCCATACTGTAGGATCGCCCATCTGTATTGACGGAGGATACGGCTGAATATTATCAGCCTCCTGTTCAGGATACCATATTGCCAGATCATGAATTCCCGTAACCGGCTGCATCATTATAAAAGGATCGCCTTCTATACTTCCTCTGCCTGCATATGCCTGCAAGATTGTACCTTTTACGGGTTCACCCGGTACCGGTTTTTTCAATTCACCATTAAGAGTAACACCTTGTTTTACTACAAGGTTTCCCTTTATTGCATAATTACCCTCCGGTATCCATACAGTACATCCGCCCGCTGCAACAGCCGCGTCAATGGCATCCTGAAATGCCTTTGTATCATCAGTCACACCGTCACCCTTAGCGCCGAAATCCTGAACTGTGTATCCTGCTATTACATACTCATCGGTGTAATAATCTGTCTGATACAGTTTAAAATCCGGATCCGGATATGACGGCTTATCATCCTTATCGTCAGCCATAACTATCGGCATAACTGCGATAAGCATAGCAGCGGATAATACCGCCGCTATTGCTCTTTTAGCTTTTCCGAACATGATTTCCCTCCTTCTTTTATTCCGTTTGATCAGTCAGGTTATTTGCTGACTGATCTTCCGTTAATATTAACTGAATTTCCGCAATGTAGGTATCTGTATCTTCTTCATTGCTTTCTTTGTTTGACTTGCCCCATACAGCAAAATATGTGCTTTCATCCTGAAGACCATTGCTTCCATCCGGACTTTGATTTACCAGATCATTTACATCAAGCTCATACCATTTCCATGTATTAGTATCCTCTTTCTGAATAACTACAGTCTGGTTTCTGGCACTCGATGACATATATGATACTCTGATTCCGTCTGTGCCGTTGTCATAATATTTAATACGGATTGTAGCATTTCTTGGTTCTGAACCAATTAAATTTACCAGATCTTCATCAAATCTTAACGAAATTCTTCCGTTATCCATCCATTCTCCGGGGTTATTTACCTTTTCACGGTATTTGGGTATCATTCTGCATTTTACGTCATCTATCTCAGCAGGAGCACTGTAACCCCACCAGTCAAGATTATTCACATGCTGATTTGTACCGCCCCAATATATAGTCATCTTTTCACCTATAAAAGTGTCGTCATATGTTGTACCGTCAAGAATTCTTACCGCTCCGAAGTTGTCTGTATTAACTTTACATTGAACCGAGCCGCTTCCTATTACATTTTCGTCGGCATCAACAGCTTCAACTTTATATGTGTAAGCTTCATACCAGTTGAGAACCTCTTTATCCTCAGATGTATCAATATCAGTATAT
>CAZHDH010000226.1:0-1305 GCA_964531245.1 uncultured Bacteroides sp.
GGCCGTCGTCTTCTCGGCCGCCGCCGCATTCCTCGGCCTCAAGGTGGGGCAGGTCTTCGAGGCCGCCATACCTATCGCCATCATCGCCGTAGGCCTCAGCAGCGTGCTGGGCAAGAAAAACATGCTCGGACAGAACGTCATCATCCAGTCTATCGGCGCCTCGTCGGGCGTCATCGTCGCGGGGGCTATCTTCACCCTCCCGGCACTTTATATCCTGGGGCTCGACGCGGCATTCTGGCAGGTCTTCCTCTCATCGCTCTTCGGCGGCATTCTGGGCATCGTGCTGCTGATACCGTTCCGCAAGTACTTCGTCAAGGAGATGCACGGCAAGTACCCGTTCCCCGAGGCTACGGCCACCACCGAAGTCCTCGTCTCGGGCGAAAAGGGCGGCGATCAAGCCAAGCTGCTCGCCGTCGCAGGGCTCATCGGCGGACTTTACGACTTCGCGGTCGGCACGTTCGGACTGTGGACCGAGCAGGTATCGACGCGCGTCTGCTCGTGGGGCGCCGTCGCTGCCGACAAGTTCAAAACCGTATTCTCGCTCAACACTTCGGCCGCATTGCTCGGATTGGGATATATCATCGGTCTTAAATATGCCTTGATCATCACCGCCGGCTCGGCCCTCGTGTGGTTCCTCGTCGTGCCCGTCATCGGCTCCGTCTCGCCCGAGATGTCGGCTTTGTCGCCCGAGGCGCTGTTCCAGCAATTCGGACGCCCGTTAGGCATCGGCGGCATCGCCATGGCCGGACTTATCGGCATCGTCAAGCAGTCGAAAATCATCCGGCAGGCCGTAGGTCTCGCCGTCTCGGAGTTGGGCGGCGGCAAACAGCAGACGGCCGACGTCGAACGCACGCAGCGCGACCTGACCATGAAACGCGTGCTGACCATTCTGGTCGCCACGCTCGTCGCGGTCTTCGTCTTCTTCCACGTCGGGCTTCTCGACGGCTGGGTGCAGTCCCTGACGGCTATCGCCATCGTCTTCGTCATCGCGTTCCTCTTCACCACCGTCGCGGCCAACGCCATAGCTATCGTGGGCTCCAATCCCGTCTCGGGCATGACGCTTATGACGTTGATTCTCTCGTCGTTGATTCTCGTCAGCGTAGGCCTCAGCGGTGCTACGGGCATGACGGCGGCCCTCATCATCGGCGGCGTGGTCTGCACGGCCTTGTCCATGGCCGGAGGCTTCATCACCGACCTCAAAATCGGCTACTGGCTCGGCACGACGCCCCGCAAGCAGGAGACGTGGAAGTTCCTCGGCACGGTGGTCTCGGCGGCCACCGTCGGCGGCGTCAGCCTCATCCTCAA
>CAZHDH010000227.1:0-1293 GCA_964531245.1 uncultured Bacteroides sp.
GATAAACTGCCGCAGAGGAAACCCACAACGACCTTCTGCAAGATATACTGGCTGGGTGTCATGGGCAGGATTTCATTGACGAAGGCCACGCCGTCCTCTTTCTCGGAAATGATGTTCATAGCATTGAAGGTACAACCCATGAACATGGCGACAATCAGCACCGCAGGAATAAAAATATCTTGAAAACTTTCCAGGATGTCAGGGCGCTCCAATATCTGGACTTCTATTTGCCCAGCGTCCTCCCGTTGTTCATAGAGGGCCGGGAGTGTAACTGCCGCTTGCCGAAAAATATCCAGTTCATCCCCGGCAATTACTGTTTTGATACTCGCTCCGTCAGCCTTCACGCCAATGACATTGGTGGACGGTTCGTTGATAGCGGCGGTTAGTTCCTCTGCTGTTTCATAGAATGTCACCGGGCCATACCGCTCCAGCCATGCAATAGTCTGTGTGGACAGGTCGTTTTCCAGTACGCCGAAGTGGTGTTCCCCCAGGCTGGACAAGTCAATGGAACCCATAAAGTTCAGCGCCACGGCGACCACGATGGGCAACAGGAATGTCATTAGGCAGAACTTATCTTTCAGAACGCTTTTTAGCTGATATTGCAAACCTTTCACGCCTCACCCCTCCTTTCCCATTTCCCGGCGGAACGCAAGCTGCACAGCCAAGAACAACAGCACGATCACACACGCGGAGCCGACATAGTAGACTGGCGAGATTGCCGCCCCAAAGTAGGCGCTTTTCAGTCCCATGTAGACATGGTAGAACGGGTGATAATTGATCCAGTCAAACTTTACCGATGTATTTGCGGACAGAAATACAGGTGTTGCCGCAAAAATAGCGATAATCAGATAGGCCAGTGTGAATTGCCGGAAGTCTTTCAGCAACAGGGCACAGAGCAGGCCCGCAAGAGCCATGACCAGCGAAAGAATGGCGGTCTGAATCAGGACGGCGGGCAGCAACGTCGCTCCATCAAAAAGTCCTACATTCAGCAGGGTCAGCAATACCGCAAAGGCCAAATCGGAGAGCAAAAACACCGCCATCTTGGACAGGAGAAACAAATTTCTCCGCAGGGGGAGAATGGCGTGGACACGGATAACCCCCATGCCCTTTTCCTTGAACAGCACAGCGGCGATACCCAAAAATCCCACAGCAGCCAGTTCAAAAAACAACAGTTCGCAGGTGATTTCTTTCCTGGCCTTTTGCTCTGGCGTGTTCGTCCCAATGATCTCCGGGATGCTGTTTGCAGAGGGCCGAAGCATGGACAGTGCATAGTCCGCCCGGTGGCGGTCAACG
>CAZHDH010000228.1:0-1270 GCA_964531245.1 uncultured Bacteroides sp.
TTGTCGTTTTCTTCAATGGATACGGAATAGACATTCTCATCAAGAACGAAGCCTGTCGGGGCAGTTTTCTCACGGACAAGGTATTTTCCGTAGCGGAGTTCGTTCATCTGGTAGACGCCGCCCTCAAGCTCGGTCATCTCGCCAAGCAGCACATCGTCCTTATCCAGTTTGCCGTCACCATTGGTGTCGGAGTAGACCTCGAATACCGCACCAGAGAGCTTGTTTTCGGGATAGTCCTCGTCCACCTTTGTCAGCTCAATGCTGCCCTTGATGAAGTAGTTGACAAGCTCGATTTCCACGGCTTCATCAACCTCGCTGACTGTCACGGCGATTTCTTCCTCGGAGAGTACATAACCTTTCGGGCTTTCGATTTCACGGATTACCCATGTGCCGTAGGGTACTTCGGCAAAAGAAAAACTACCGTCCTCTGTGGATACGGTAGTGGCAATGGCATTTTCCTTTGTAAACTCGGTTGTTCCAGTCTTAAAGATACCGATGACAGCACCGCCCAGAGCGTTGCCGTCCTCGTCCGATTTCTTTCCGCTGACAGAGCCGTAAATAATTTCATTCTCAATGGCGTTGCCATCATTTGCGGAGATGTGGACGGTTGCGGTGTCCTGTCCTGCGTATTCAAAGATAACAGGGTATTTCTGGTCGCTGATGATATAGGCGGAGTTGGTGGAGATTTCCTGCACATAGTAACTGCCCATCGGCAGGTCGCTCTTGACCATGCCTTTGCCGTTCTCATCAAGAGAGATAATCTCAATAAGACCGTCTGCGGGGATGACTTCGCCGTCTGCGGCGGTCAGTTCTTCGGCGGAATACAGACCAAAGGTCACATCAAAGATTTCACCGTTCTTTCCGATGCCGTAGGCTTCGTCCGTTTCAAGGCTCTTTACAAGGTCGATTTCCACATGCTGACGCTCGTTTACAAAGCCTGTTGCCGTTTCGGTCACGGCAATATTCTGACCTGCATACACAAGCTCCACAACCTGGGCTTCCTCGTTCAGCACCATGCCATACGGGGCTTGCACCTCTCGGATTTCGTATTTTCCCAGATACAGCTCCTTGGATTTTGCCGTGCCGTCCGCACCTGTGGTAACAGTGTCAACCACCTCGCCCTTAGATGCACGGAGCGTTCCGTCCAGAGTGATGATGTTCTCGGCGGCGGTAATCTCATAGACCGCACCCTCAAGCCCTGCAACAGCGAAAAGCGGATGATAAAAGCCCTTGTCGCCTGCCACGGAGCTGAATACCTCGCCAGACTTGG
>CAZHDH010000229.1:0-1263 GCA_964531245.1 uncultured Bacteroides sp.
ATGTTCTAACGTTTAACATTGACAGAATGTCCAAAAATGAAAAATTTGTCCCATGCGCGGTCAATCTTTCAAGAGTGGACTTTTACGATATAACCATTTTGAATATGATCAGGGAAAAGCTGGAAAGCATTAAATGGGGCAGTCATAAAAAGGCAGGAGATCTATTAAAGCTGGAAGTTACGGAATCAGCCTATATTGTGCTTGGGTCAAACGCAGTGTCATTTCTCAAGGAGATTAAAAAACTTGGGATTATGATGATGCTCGATGATTTTGGAAGCGGCATGTCATCAATGTCAACGCTTGAAAGCTTTGAGTTTGATGCTATAAAGCTTGATATGAGTTTTGTCGCACAGATTGGCAAAAGCTCAAGAGCGGAGGCAATCATAAAACATACAATAGGGCTGTCGCATGATATCGGTGCGTCCGTAGTAGCGGAAGGCGTCGAAACCGAAAAACAGCTTGCATTTTTGAGGGATGCAGGCTGCGATATGATTCAGGGCTATTACTTCTATAAGCCAATGCCCGAAGAGGAATTTGCGAAGCTTTTATCTTAACATCAACCGAGTAGGGGAGGTTTCTTCCCCTGCCCGTGTGCCGCCGATGCGGCACATTATATCGCTCAGCGACAATGGAGAGGAATAGCGTTCAAAGCTTCTTCTCTGTTTTATCTGTTCAACGGTTGCAGATATGATTGAAATACTTTCACAATATTTTAGGAAAAGGACAAATAAGATGAATGTCATATATGCAGAATACAATACACATCACAATAGCATAAATATAGCAACTACCGCAGGATATCTTTTGCGAATTGACTGTTGGGAAGCAGAGAAAAGGCTAAAGACTACACCCGGCTCGGAATGTGCTTTAAATGCTCTGGCAATCGGCAAACCCCTTGAATATGCCCGTCTTTACCTTAAGGGTAATATGCAGATATGGGTGGATGCAGAAGATTCTTTAGAATTGTGGTAATACCTTGCCTGCCCACTTGTAAAGAGAGGTTCAGTCCAGGTCTCTCTTTATTTTTGAGTTATATTTCTTACATTCTGATTCTAATTTAGGAAAATTAAGACAACGGTTTCTGCCTGTAAATGGCTCATTGGAGATGTATTTCTTATATAAGACATTTGCTTTATTACAGATTACTTCACTATTGTCCCGACACCACTCTAATTCCTGAACACACAATCGCTTGTAATATTTGATGTTTTCCCTGTCTCTCTTAAAAATGGTTGTATCAACAAGCTGTAATTGTTCTTCTTC
>CAZHDH010000230.1:0-1224 GCA_964531245.1 uncultured Bacteroides sp.
TATGCTCGTTGCGATAACGGGCCTGGGGATTCACTTCTTTGATTGTAAATTGGATCGCCCGCTTTGGGCAAGCGTGAACACAGGCCATGCACGCCTGACAGTTCTCCAGATGATGTGCTGCTTTCCCGTTTTCAATATTGATGCAGCCGCCTGGACAAACCTTGGCGCAAATCCCGCAGGCAATACATTCATCATTGACCCGATATGCGGCCCATACCGTTTCGGGTTGATTCTTAACCATTCTGAGATACATCTTATGCGTTATGCGATCCTTGAACGCGGCCTTCTGTATTCCATGCTGACGGCGCTGGACTGCCGAGCGGACAGAGGCAATTTGATTCTCTACCTGCTTATTCAACCGCACCTGCTTGTTCATATCAAAAGCTGGCAGGAAATTGTCTACCATCAAAACAGTGGTGATGTAGTCCGCCTTTTTCCCGGCGTCACGCAGCAGTTTATCTGCAATCTCCGCCGCGCCGCCATGCAGTTTCCCATAGGTAAGCACTACATAAAGGTAATCTGTTTGAAAGGTGGCCTTGCGGATAAACTGTTTTACCATTGCGGGCATCTCATGACCATAAATCGGGCATACGATACCAATGCTGTCCGCTGTGAATGTGAGATTGTCATTGTGGAGTATCTGCGGGATACTGATAAGTTGGTTATCCAATTCCTTGGCGACATAAAGGCTGTTGCCTGTTCCCGTAAAATAGAAAATCATGTGAAATACCTCTGTTTAGAATCAGTTGTCAATACTCACCAGCGTATAGGTCCGGCTGCCCAGGCCAATTTCCTCGGCGTGTTCCAAGGTATGGAGGCCATCGCGGGATTCAATGCGATTGACCAGGGAGGCTCCGTCGCCGTCACGCTGGGCATAAACGAGGTCGACGCAAGCCTGATCCAGTGCCACCGGGTCAGCAGAGGCCAGGATGCCAATGTCGTGCAGGTCCGGCTCGGAAGGATTGCCGTCACAGTCACAGTCGATGGACAGACGATTCATCACATTGATGTAGACAATGTTCTCACCGTTTCCCAGATAGTCCGAAACCGCCTTGCCAGCCTCGGCCATGGATTCCGTAAAAGCAGTCTGATCTCCACCCCACGGGCTGTCATGGCTGGCCCCTCCGGTATGAATCACGCATTTACCCTCCTGGGACCCCAGGCCAATGGAGATGTTCTTGATGGCTCCACCGAAACCAGCCATGGCGTGGCCCTTGAAGTGGG
>CAZHDH010000231.1:0-1217 GCA_964531245.1 uncultured Bacteroides sp.
TGAAAAGCTGATCTCTACCGGAGTCTCTCTTCCGAACAGTTCAACATTGATCGTTGCAGTCTGTTTGCCATAGTCCATTCTCTGAACGACTCCGACCGTATCCTTCCATACACCGGCAATAACGGAAATTGTATCGCCTTCCGCAAAGTCTACGGTTATATTTTCTACCTTAATACCGAGCGGCTTCATCTCAACTTCCGATAAAGGTACCGGTTTGCTTCCCGGTCCGACAAAGCCGGTGACGCCTCTGGTATTTCTTACAACATACCAGGTATCGTCATTCATAACCATATTAATCAGAACATATCCCGGAAACATTTTCTTCTGAACATTTTTTCTGGCGCCGTTCTTTACTTCCATTACGTCCTGCATAGGAACCCGGACTTCCAGTATCTCGTCTTCCAGATGTCTGTTTTCAATGGTCTTCTCAATATTGGCCTTTACTTTATTTTCATACCCGGAATAAGTATGAACAACATACCAGTTTGCATCTGCCATACGATTACCCCTCACTCTACATTGAAAATGTTGTCAAAAAATCTACTCCGTACTGAAGAATCAAATCCAATACGGCAATAATCGCACCTACTACTATAGAAATAGCAGCAACTGCTATTGACTGATTAAGCAGGTCCTTCTTATTCGGCCAAGTAATTTTCTTAAATTCGACTTTAACGCCATCCCAGAATTTAACAGGCTTAGACGCCTTGTCCGATTTAGCGGAATCTCCCATTATTAATCCTCCATTCAAAATAAGGTAAAACAATCAAATCAATTTCATTAATTAATTATTTTGTTTCTTTATGCAATGTATGTGTTTTGCAAAATCTACAATACTTCTTGATTTCCATTCTGTCAGGATGTGTCTTCTTATCTTTAGTAGTATTGTAATTACGGCGTTTACACTCTGTACATGCTAATGTGATTCTTGTACGCATATTGCCACCTCCACGTGCCTGTTTCATTTTATTTTATATACTAATTTTGAGCATAAAAAAAAAGACCTAAATCTTATCTCGTTTGATTAATATAACATAACGATTTCCTTTAGTCAACTCATTTAAAGAAATTTTTCTTTAAATTTTTTCAACTTTTTTTATAAATACCCTTATGTTTTCTTTATTTAATTACGATATAATATTATATCAATACTTTATAACTATCATTACAGATTATATTTTATGTAATTAAGTATAAACGTTATCGGAATATTTGTC
>CAZHDH010000232.1:0-1215 GCA_964531245.1 uncultured Bacteroides sp.
TAATTAAACAAAATAATTTTACTTTTTTTATATTGATGTGTTTATATAATTTATGCTATTATTGAAACAGGCGGAAAGCAGTATAAGGTAAGCGAAGGCGATACCGTATTTATCGAAAAGCTTGAGGTTGAAGAAGGCGCGGCAGTTACTTTTGACAAGGTGCTGGTTGTCGCTGACGGTGAAAACGTAAAAATCGGCGCTCCAATGGTAGACGGTGCTTCCGTAACAGCTAATGTTGTTAAAAACGGACGAGCTAAGAAAATTTACGTATTCAAGATGAAGAGAAAGAAAAACTACCGCAGAAAAAAAGGTCACAGACAGCCTTTTACAAAAGTAGTTATCGAAAAAATCAACGCGTAACACATAAAATTTAAACTGAGAAAGCCGAGGTGTTTTAAATGGCTCATAAAAAAGGTATGGGTAGCACAAAGAACGGCCGTGACAGCGAATCGAAACGCTTGGGCGTGAAAAGAGCAGACGGTCAGTTTGTATTGGCAGGCAATATCCTTGTAAGACAAAGAGGTACTAAAATCCATCCGGGTGTTAATGTAGGCATCGGCAGCGATGACACATTGTTCGCTCTCGTGGACGGAAAAGTTAAATTTGAAAGAAAAGGCAAGACAAAAACGCAGTGCAGCGTTTATGCTACAGCCTGACATAAGAATAACCGTGCCGTATGGCGCGGTTATTTTTTATACCTGTATTTTACCGAAGCAACGGCATACTGCCGGTAAGCTTATTGATTTTTTTCTTTGCTCCGCAAAGCGTAATTCCAAAATAACTCAGTTCGTTTTCAGAAGTATTTTTCATTTTTTCAATAAATTCATCATATGTTTTACAGCTTTGCGCTGTGTCAGAAAAATCAACCACAGTTACGTCCGAAAATTCCGGCTCATATAATTTTCTTCTGATTTCTTTTATAATTTCCGAATTTCCTTTCAAAACGGGAACAGGAAATTCAATAATTCCCAAATGTTTATTTCCGCTTTTATCATACACATCCCTGCCGACAATTTCCGGCATTTTCCCGCCAAGCGCAATTCCCATAACCGCAGCAGTATTCGCAGTAATTCCTGACGGCAATTTTTCATCAATTATCATAACGCATTTTTCATCTTTCAAATCCATTTTTTAATCCTCCTGATTCCTTACCAATGTCCCCTCCGGAAATAAACAATCCGGCAACAGCCAGTATTGTTCCGCCAACGGAAACCC
>CAZHDH010000233.1:0-1214 GCA_964531245.1 uncultured Bacteroides sp.
TACAAATACAATACAAGCCTTAAAATCATCCCTGCGTAAGTAGGAATTTACATAAGGGAAATGTACTGACAGCAGACCGCTACATATGGATAAATCTATAGTGGCGGTTTTCTTTTGTATTGCTCATAATCATCCATAATATCGGATTTTGGGGTATCCTATCAAACCGCATTGCACGAAACTCCCATTTATTGCACCAAACGACTATAAAGCCGTGTCTGCATATTACCTCTAAGTTCCCCGCTTTCCAAGTGATTTCCGGCCTGCCTGTGGAAATGACAGACCGCCGCATATGGTAGTGAGCTATCTGCGGCGGTTATCTTTTGTAACAAGTGAAGTTAGCAGCGGCTTCGGTTTCCTGTCGCCGTGCGTCAGATTGTATTTGTTATCAAAAAAGAGCCGATAACAGGCAGCTTCAAAGTTCTGCTTTTTATCGGCTCTGCGTCTGCGCGTCTGGCTCTTTGATAACGGACATATTCAGTTGCCTAACACTGATAAGCGTTTCTTGTTTACATTTGGGGCAATAGAGAGGAAAGTTTTCAAGAATAGTATCATCCCTCACTCTAAGCCGTGTTTTACTTTGGCAGACAGGGCATAACAGCCATTTTTCAATCCTCATGCCATCACACCCCCAACAACTCAAAACGGATTTCTGCTTTACAAGCCATTTTGGATAGATTGGCTTTATACTTAGCTGTTTCCTGTTCGATATAGTTTTGGCGGGCAGCGTGGATTGCTGATATATCCTCCGTGACAAAATATCCCCGGCGTGTTTTGAAAATCACCTGCCAATCAATAAGTATCCGCAGTGCTTTTCGCAAAGTTTCTATACTGGCATTTGTCTTTTTCAAGAGCGTTTCCAGTGTGGGAAGCCTGCTTCCTGCTGGAATGGCTCCGCTTAATATGCTGGCAAATATCTCTACCGCCAATTTGTCACTTATTCTTTCTTTATCGTGAATCTCCCAGTCCATAATGTCCCCCTGTGACTATTTCTTTTTGTTGTTTTTCCATGCCTTATATATTGCATTGGCAACAGGAAGCAGAACACAAATGGCAACGAACCAGCCCGGAAAATGCGGCATAATCTTAATCCTCCTTGTCTTATATTAGTTTGAATACAGCCGCCAAAATACAAATAGCGGCAATTAAAATTGATACGGCAATCCGTAACAAGGAAAAGCTATACAGCTTTTCGGGATTTAGCTTGTCGTAGC
>CAZHDH010000234.1:0-1213 GCA_964531245.1 uncultured Bacteroides sp.
CATCAGTGATGGTAAACTGATCACGTGCTTCAACGGGAAATGTCGGTCCATGCTCGAAGTTAGGGACAGAACGTCGTGTGTACCTGACGTGACGCGCTACATCATCAACTTGCTCAGCAATCTGCTCCTCGATGTGTTTAGCGGGGTCAAGGGCGATCTGTCGGTTCATGTCAAATCCGGGCAGCCAGTTGTCTACCATGATGATGGCGTTGACATAATCGGGGCTGATTCCGCTTTCACTGCAAAGCCTCGTGAAAATTGAAGGCGCGTTGTCGCAGTTACACCCATAGGTGAGGATGCCGAAGAAATAGTTGCACTTGAATGTTGACTTACGGATGAATTCCTGCACCATTACCGGTGGCTTCTGCCAGTAGATAGGATAAACAATACCTATCTCGTCAGCCTCCCAGTGCATCCGGCCGTGGCCGTGTTCCTTCATTACCTGAGGAATACTCAGAGGGTTGCTGCTGAATTGACGTGCCACATAAAGGTCATTTCCCGTGGCGGTGAAATAGAATACCAGTCGTTTATGTGCCATACTTTTACAGACCTTGAACTTGGTTTCGATAATTTCTAAGTTTGTCTTCACCCAAATCTATCAGGCTCTGTAGTTCCTGAATCATACGTTCACGGTCTTCAGGAAGACGACCTCTGATAGGCGAAGGCATGGTGACGTGCTCGGCCTTGAATACGGTAGGAATGGTCAGACAACGCAGAAACTCCTGCATCTCCTCGAAACGTTCCACCTCAGTTGCTTCCTCATACTTACCGTCTTTTACGTCCTGCATCAGAGGCGTATCAGGGAAGAGAGTTAGCTCGGAAGCGTATATCATATCAGGGCGGATGATATTGCTTACTCGCGCTGTCTCACGCGCATGGCTAAGCCCGTAGTTGTGACCGCCAAGACCACCGAGGAAGTTTCCTACAAATGGCATTCCTGCCTCACCCAGTTTCGACATCTGCTTGACAATATCCTCCGATGTATAGCCCTTATGCATTCTGCGGAGCAGATTATCATCTCCGGATTCAATACCGAAATAGAACCCTCCATAACCTGCCTTAGTCAAATCACGCAACTGCTCCACGGTCTTGTTCTTTAGGTTATCAACACGTGCATATCCACCAATTGAGGTCACCCATGGCAGATGTGTATGAATCAGATCTGCAACCTCCATAAGTCGCTTGTATGGCAGAATAAACGGATCGGCACCCT
>CAZHDH010000235.1:0-1205 GCA_964531245.1 uncultured Bacteroides sp.
TATGCGCAAGCCTACGCCCGGGGTGGCTCCGGCTTGCCCGACCCAAAGGGTCGGACTGCGACGCAAAATTACACGGGCAGAAGACCGCGGCGTGCCCCCCCCAGCAGCAGCCGAACTTTTGTGTTAAACTTCCGGCCTTCGGCCCAAATTAGATTCTTCCTTTAACTTTTCAATTTTCACGTTCTTCCCTATCGGCTGCAGCAGCGCGTTTGGCTTCGCGGCGAGCCTGTCGCTTCTTGTTGGTGAAGCGTTCCCGGACCCGCTGCCGCAAGTCGCGGAAGTTGTTGAAGTCCTCCTTATAATAAATGCCGATGCCGGTCTCCTGCAAACCCTGGTTCTCGTCGAAGCGGTCGATGGTCTGCGTGAAAGCCTTGAGCCTCAACGACCCGCCCCGGTCGATCAGATAAGTGATATAAGCCTCGCCCATGAAGTTGGACATAGCCCCGCTGTTGACGGCCTGGCGGTTGTCGATCAGGTAGTTGCCCTCGGCTTCGAGGAACAACCGGTTGTCGATAAGGCTCTTCGAAAGGCCGAAGTCGACCTCGTCGCTCGTGAGCTCCGACTTAGGGCGATAACGGATGATGATGCCCAAATCGGACGACGAAAGCAGGTTGCTGACCATGTTGGAGACGAACTCCAGACCCGTAGCGGCGGAGACCGACGAGCCCATATTGGCCGAGCTCTGGGTGCTCTCCGACATGAAGCTGTTGAAGAGCAGCAGGTAAACGAACTGCGTGTCGACGGTCTCGGGCGTGGAGAGCGCATTGGCGACGACAGCCGCGGTCTCGGGGTCGGCGCCGGGAACCCTGACGTCGAAAGTGATGGTCGGGTTGGAGAGGCGGTCGCCCAAGTGGATGACGCACTCGACGGGCACCGAGCGGTCGGTGGATAAGTTGTCGGCCGTGCCCTGCAACAGAGGTTGCAGCGACGCTTTGAGTTTATAAACGGCCTCGATGTCGAGCAGAGCGTTCATCGGGGCGCCGGTCCACTGTATCGACGAGCCCGGTTCGATGGTAAAGCGTTTGTTGATGACCTGCTGCAAAGAGAGCATGAAGCTGCCCTCGGCAAGGGTGTAATCGCCGTACATCTCAAAGACGTTGGAGCGCGGGTTGATCTGCATATTGAGTGCCCCGGCGCCCCGAGCCCGCAGCGTATTGCCGGCGATGTCGAGGTCGACTTCCACGTTGGGCCGCACGTCGAGCGCC
>CAZHDH010000236.1:0-1199 GCA_964531245.1 uncultured Bacteroides sp.
CGCCGGTTTTGACGTAAGCCTTGAAGGGCTTGCCGCCCAGACCGACCGTCTCCAGGCCCACATGGATCAGCAGACTGACCCCGGTATCGGACATCAGGCCCACCGCATGGAGGGTATCCGCCAAATTTTCGCACTCGCCATCGAAAGGAGCGTAGACCTTACCTTCGGAGGGTTCCACCGCCAGACCGTTGCCCAGCACACCAGTGGAGAAGGTTTCGTCGGGAACTTCGGTCAAGGGGAGAACTTTGCCGGGAATGGGGCATTCGATCTCCACTGGCCCGGAGGGTGCAGGAGCCGCTTCTGTGCTTACAGGTGCTTCGGCAGCGGGAACCGCATCATCTTTGTAGAGGACAAAGGCCGCGACAAAGGAGAAAACGAAGGGAATCACCATACAAAGGGCTGCTGTCAGGACATTGGGATTTTCCGGATTGAGCATACCCAGGATGGCAAAGATACCCAGGCCGGAGAAGCTATACATCATAGTATTGGTGAGCATGGTAAATCCGCCGCAGATCGCGCCGCCCACACAGGACAGGATGAACATTTTGATATGGGGCAGGGTCACGCCGTAGATAGCCGGTTCGGTTACACCAAAAATACCAGAGATGAAGGAGGGCAGAGCCAGGGATTTCAGGTTGTCGTCCTTTGTTTTGAGGTACATCGCCAGAACCACGCCAATCTGCGCAAAGCAGACGGTGCAGGCAATGGACATAATATAGTCCGGATTGCCTTCCAGCAGATTCATGAAGGAGAAAGAGGTCAGAGCGCTATGGATACCAAAGAGGATCATTACCTGATACAGCGCACCGAACAGAGCGCCAGCCAGCAGAGGAACAGAGTGCATCATAGCAGTGATACCGGTGTTGGCCCAACTGCCCACCAGACTGACTGCTGGGCCAAGCAGAGCATAGCCCAGCGGGATTACAATCAGCAATGTGATAGCGGGAACAAGGAAGTTCGCAACCGCCTTGGGGACTACCTTTTTCAACTGTTTTGACAGAGGAACCGCAACAGCCACAACAGCCAGAACCGGCAGGAAAGAGCCGGTATAAGTATAGTTGAAGTTCATGCCCAGAATCACTAAGTCGGCACCGTTGATGGCTGGGTAGCAGAGGATAGCGCCAATCACCGCGCCCAGGAAGGGATCACCCTTCAGGGTCTTGGCCAGATTCATGCCCAGGAACACAGGCAGGAAGAAG
>CAZHDH010000237.1:0-1196 GCA_964531245.1 uncultured Bacteroides sp.
ATGTTGCGTGTGCGTAATAGTTCAGCGTCATAGTGATATTGGAGTGTCCCATGATGTACTGTAACGCTTTCGGGTTCATTCCGGCATTGGCTAAGTTGGTGCAGAACGTATGGCGCAGGGTGTGGGGTGTCATTACTTTAGGTAACGCTTCCTCGTGGCACTTGTTATACTTCTTTGCAAGCCCCCGGAACATACTATCATAGTTCGTCGCCGTTTTCGGGCAACCGTCCCGGTTGAGGAAAAGGAAATTGCTGTAACCGTCAATAGTGGTCGCTTTCGCTCCCTTGCGGTTCTTCAACACGCGCCCCAACGCTTCATACACTTTTTCACTCATTGGGATTTGTCTGATACCGCTTTGCGTTTTGGGCTTCTCTATGTAGTACCCGGTTTCTGCGCTCCTTAAAAGCTGGTGGTCTACATTGATTACCCGGTTTTCAAAGTCAAGGTCGGTTTCAGTCAGCCCGCAGAGTTCGGAAATCCGCAGCCCCGTCCCCAGCAGTATAATAACCTCGTCATAGTATTTCTGATAGACGCTATCACCCTGCATAAAGGATAAAAGGCTTTCTTCCTGTTCCGCTGTGAGAGGTACTTTCGGCTCCGTGTCGTCCTCGATCACGGTGTTGAGCTGGAAGTCAAAGGGGTTCTTCCTTATACAGTCGTCCTGTATCGCTGTGTAAAAAGCAGCTTTCAGAGAACGCTTGTCGTTGCTTATGGTCTTGTAGGATATTCCCTTTTCTTTCATGCGCAACGCCCATTCTTTCGCGTCGGACAGCTTCACACTGTCAATAGGGCAGGAACCAAGTTTATCCGCTTCCAGCAGCTTCATAAGCCGCTTGCGCCCCTGTGTGGTGTTGTACCTTACGTTTCCCCGGTGGCGTGTCTGTTTTGCGTAAAGCTCGCAGACCGTCATTTTCTTACCGATTGTGTCTATCCCGTCGTCAAGGTCTTTCTGTATCTCTTTTTCCTTTTCTCTAAGGGATATGTCGTCACGCTTCCCGGCAGGGGTCTTGTCCGTAGGCACTAACTTCCAAGCGTAGACAAATTGCACTTTACCAAAAGTATCAGTATATTTGTAAGCATATCTCCCGTCTTTTCTCTGGCTCTCTCCCGAACGCAAAATGCGGTTTCTGTTATCACGTCTTTTCTCCGACATTGTTTTGCTCCTTTCCGTGTCGGAAAGAGCCTTGATATGCCTA
>CAZHDH010000238.1:0-1191 GCA_964531245.1 uncultured Bacteroides sp.
AATCGAACCGGAACACAACTTCACGGTAAACTTTAAACTTAACTAAAAGCAAAATTAGATATTTTTGTAAGTAAGAGGTATGACCTCTATTTTGTTGTACGAATTTTTAGTGAAAATATGTATAAGTTGATAACTTTTTACTAAAAAACAGGGCTGTAGTCAAAGCGATTAAAAAAATCGTTTTGCTACAGCCCCTTTTGATTTAATCCGTCACATATTCCGCATACTTTGATAAAAACGAGTCATACTCGCTTTTTTCTGTTATCCATATTATAACGGCATATTCTTTTATGCCAAGCTGTGAATATGCTTCCAGACGATGATTGCCGTCATTCAGTTCAAACGCGCCGTCTTTGTTATCCTCATCTATGAAGTAATGCACGATAAGCGGCGGCATATCCTTTTCTCTCTTAATGACTTCCTTTAATTTTGAAACGTGAGCGTCAAACCACTTTTTTTCTATCTTCCATTTCATATCATCTTCCGGCCCGCAGCAGCGTCTGAAAAAAGACAGCGGCATATTTACCGGCCCGATATAATACCGGTCAAAAAGTTTCAGTCCGTCTGAAAAATCCTTGTTGTGACCGTCTGAATTCAGATAGAGATGAATCCATTCTTCCAGTTTTCCCTGCTTGGCATATTTTTTTTATTGTATCAAAAGAGAGATGATATTCCTCTGATAAAGTTTCTATGCCGGTACCTGCATGAAACTTTGTCTTGATTTCATGGTTGCGGTCTGCCAGATACTGTTTATATCCCGAAGTTTCGCCCCATGCCCGCTTTTTGTCCGCAGACGGGATATAGACGAACTTACCGGATACATATTTTTGTATCCTCCGCAGCAAATCGGCAGGAAATATGTCCTTTCCGTTTTCATATTTCAATTTTACCATCTCCTTTAAGGAACACTGAATAAGAGTTTATCCGTAAATTAAGCTGAGTATATCCTGTCTGCTGATTTTCTCTTATGCGGTGAATTTCCGTAAGGTTTACACTGTTTTATATTGCATTGTTACTCTGTCATAAACCCCCATTGCACGCCGAATTTATCAACAAAGTTACCTGCCAATTCACTGTACGGTAATTTTGTGAACGGGTCAATAACCGTGCTTTCTTCTTTGAAAAACTCATAGCAGGCAAGAAGTTCTTCGACAGATGTAAACATAACAATTAAATGAACAGCACAATTAA
>CAZHDH010000239.1:0-1174 GCA_964531245.1 uncultured Bacteroides sp.
TTCGTACTGATTTCACGGACAAAACCATCTATGGCGTCCTGCTTCTTTATTACACTTTTTGACGTAATAACATATATATCTTCCATGATGCACCTCCCGGATAAAATAATCTTATATATTGTATCCCCAAATTTTATTCTTTCGCATATTCATCTAATGTAGTTACCTCTTCCTGCTCTAATTCCTTTAAAATATTTTCCGGGACAGAATCATAATTCTCTTCCGCTACAGTGACGGTTGCTACCACATTCCCATTATCATCTGTCTGTAAATGATAGTATTCTCTGACCTTCTGCTCTATCTGTGCCATGAAATCCGGATGCTCTTTTAAGTACTCTTTAGTTGCTTCCCTGCCCTGTGCCAGTTTCATTCCCTCATAGGAATACCATGAGCCGCTTTTGTTCATAACATTGACTTCAGCAGCTAGGTCAATGATATCGCCCTCTCTTGAGATTCCCGTGCCATACATGATATCAAATTCAGCCTCTTTAAATGGCGGCGCTATTTTATTCTTTACAACCTTTACCCTTGTCCTGTTGCCTACACGCTCTCCGCCAGCCTTAATCTGGTCAATCCTTCTGACATCCAGTCTTACAGAAGAATAAAACTTTAAAGCCCGTCCACCGGTAGTCACTTCCGGATTGCCGAACATTATGCCTATCTTTTCACGGAGCTGGTTAATAAAAATAACAATACACTTAGATTTACTTACCACCGGAGTCAGTTTTCTCAACGCCTGTGACATCAAACGTGCCTGCAAACCTATATGTGCATCCCCCATTTCCCCATCTATTTCAGCTTTTGGTACTAATGCTGCGACAGAGTCAATTACGATTATATCAATTGCATTAGAGCGCACCAGAGTTTCAGCTATATCCAATGCCTGCTCCCCCGTATCTGGCTGTGATATATACAATTCATCAATATCCACACCTATATTTTTTGCATATTTAGGATCGAGTGCGTGCTCCGCATCTATAAATGCTGCTATACCGTCCCGTTTCTGAATCTCTGCAACCATATGCAAAGATACGGTTGTCTTACCACTGGATTCCGGGCCATATATCTCCACGACTCTGCCTTTCGGTATACCGCCTAAGCCTAACGCTATATCCAGACTTAACGATCCGGTAGGTACTACTTCCACATTTCCCATTGCATTCGGATCACCCAG
>CAZHDH010000240.1:0-1168 GCA_964531245.1 uncultured Bacteroides sp.
GCCTTCCGCAAGTTCTTTCTCAAAATACTCTTCTATATAATAAGCATCCGCCGAAACATACTCACAGCAGTTCTGCATCAGCCGAAGGAGCTGTCCGAAGTTCCAGTGAATCGGAAAACTTCCTTTCCACCTGCCCAGTCCTGCCGCCCTTCCGTAATATTCCGGCAGACCGCAGTAAAATGCCCTGACTGCATCCTCCTCCTCTTCACATAATCCCTTTTCTCTCAAAGAGATATTGCCTATCTGACAGTTCACCTGATAGTTTTTCCCGCGTCTTCCTATCCTGCCAATGCTTTTTTCCCTGTAATAAGTATTTTCTTTTTTGTAAAAATAAAGTATCCGGTATCCCACAGACTCTGCTCCGGTTGATCAGCTTGTCATCATAATATATGCTGAATCCCGGAAAATTTTACCGGAATATTTCCCTGACGCATTCCTCCAGCTCCGCCATACTCTCTATCGTATTGATCTTTCCCCGCAGCTTTGCCGAATGCGGACAGCCGGCCGTATACCATGAAACGTGCTTGCGCATCTCCCGGACCGCCGTATACTCCCCCTTGTATGTAAGCATCAGCGCCGCATGTTCCAAAATACACTCGCACTTTTCCTTTGCGTCAGGTTTCGGAATAATTTCTCCTGTTTCCAGATAAGAAACGATCTCCCGGAATATCCACGGATTTCCTCTTACTGCTCTTCCTATCATCACGCCGTCGCACCCGGTCTCTTTCAGCATCCGCTCCGCGCTTTCCGGTCCGTCCACATCCCCGTTTCCGATCACAGGTATATCCACCGCATCCTTTACTTTCGCAATGATCTCCCAATCCGCTTTCCCCGAATAAAACTGCTCCCTTGTCCTGCCATGAACGATCACTGCCGCTGCGCCCGCTTCCTGCGCCCGCCTGGCCATTTCCACCGCATTCACATGCCCGTCATCAAACCCTTTCCGTATCTTTACCGTCACCGGTTTCTCCGACGCCCGGACAACGCTGCGGATGATCTCCTCCGCCAGTTTCGGATCTTTCATCAGAGCGGAGCCTTCCCCGTTGTTTACGATTTTCGGCACAGGGCATCCCATATTGATATCCAGCACATCAAAAAGCCGCTCCTGTATCTGACCGGCTATTTCCCCCATCACTTTCGGGTCTGAGCCAAACAGCTGCAGACTGAC
>CAZHDH010000241.1:0-1167 GCA_964531245.1 uncultured Bacteroides sp.
AAGTCCGGGAGCTTTCCCAGAGCATTGACAGTCTGCCCCTGGTGATCGTTCTGGCCAGTATTGTGGTGGTGTTTGTCTTTGGCTGGCTGGTGAGCTACGCAACCGGCTTCATGCTTTCCCGCCGCAGCCGGGAACTGGGGACTTACATTCTCATTGGTCTGGAAAACAAGCAGGTAGCCCGACTGTTCTTTCTGGAAAATCTGGCGGTAGGCGGTGCGGCTCTGCTGCTGGGGCTGGCTCTTGGCGGACTGCTCTATCAGGTTTTACGGGCAATTTTGTTCGCCATGTTCGGCCTGCCCTATCATTTTGCGCTCACGCTCTCGCTCCCGGCGGTGGGGCTGACGCTGCTCTATTTTGCCCTGATCTATTTTCGTGCCCTGCGAAAAAGCCGAAAGCGCATCCGCAAAATGAACATCCATGACCTTATCTACTTTGACCGGCAGAATGAGGGTGTGATCGTCCGAACCGGGAAACTGCGGCGCTGGATGTTTACCGTCTCCATCGTGCTGGGCGTGGTGGGGACCATTTTTCTGATGGCTGGGGATCTGCTGATCGGCATCATTGGTGCCGGGTGCGTGATTGCCGCGCTGTTTGGCTTTTTTCTCAGCTTTGCCTCCGGAGTTCCCGCTTTTTTTGAGAAACGTCCCGCCAGGAAGTATCAGGGACAGACGCTGCTGATCTTCCGCACCCTCTCCGCCAAGCTGGCCACCATGAGCATTGTTATGGCGGTCATCTCCATGGCCTTCACCGCTACCATTATGACGGAAGGGAGCGGCTTGGTGTTTAACGGGATATTCCGGGGCCGGGCGGCGGAGAACACCTGTTTCGACCTGTATCTCGGCGTCGGGGACGGCCGGGACCCCGCCCCCTATGTGGACTATATCAATCAAAATATTCCGGTGGAGTGTGCTCTGGAGTATCAGGTCTATGAAAGCGGCGGCACCTGGTTCATGGAGCATCTGAAGAAGCATAACTACCACTACTACAACTATACAAACGACCCGGTCCTCCGCTACAGCGATTACGCCGCTCTGCGGGCCGTGGCGGGATACCGGACCGTTGAATTGAATCCGGGGGAGTATCTGATTCACTGTATGACCTACCTGGAGGGCCTTGTGGAGACCTATGCGCAGCCCCTGACAATCGGAAGCGCCTCCCTGTCTCCGG
>CAZHDH010000242.1:0-1160 GCA_964531245.1 uncultured Bacteroides sp.
AGCCACCCCCGGCGTAGGCTTGCGCATGTGTGCGCGTCGCCTCCGCTGGCTCCGGCTTGCGGTAGAATATGCGCAACAGCTCGGCAACAACGTGAACCGATAACCGAATCATCATGAAAGCGATAAGGTTGTTCTTCCTGCTCGGTCCATTGCTTTTTTCGTGGAGCCTCGCCGCGCAGAACAAAAATACGATTCGCGTAGGCACCGGGGTCAATGTCCGCAGCAATGTCGACAACGACCGGCTTGCGGTCGGGCCCTCGCTGTTGGTGGAGTACGGACGCACGATCGATGCTTATTTCTCTGTCGCGGTCGAAATACATACCGACATGTGCAAAGAGGGCGCAGCGTCCGATTTGTATGCCGCAGGTGTCGGTTTGCGCGGTATGGTCACGCCGTTTCCCAAGAAATTCCGATGGGTCAAGGTCGGCGTCGGCGCGACGTACGATCATTGCAAGCATCTGTACGGCGTTCGGACGGAGGAGGGACAATCGGTCTTGAAGCATAAGCAGCACGCTGCCGATTATTGGGGCATCGACTTTCCGGTACGAGCCTATTTTATCGACAGCAAGCGGTTCGAACTCTATGCGTTCTATAACTTCAAAACCATGTTTACGGACGGCAAATATTATTGGAACTACTCTAACGGCGGCCTGACATTCGGCGTCAAATTTTAATCAGCATTCGTTTTCAACTTTTCACACTATTAAATATGGTAAACTTTTCTCTGGAAGGTAAGGTCGCACTCGTAACGGGTGCTTCTTACGGCATCGGCTTCGCACTGGCCACGGCATTCGCTCGTCAGGGCGCCAAGATCGTCTTCAACGACATCAAACAGGAGCTGGTCGACAAAGGTCTTGCGGCTTACAAGGCCGAGGGCATCGAGGCCCACGGCTATGTCTGCGACGTGACCGACGAAGAGCAGGTCAACGCCCTTGTGGCGCAGATCGAAAAGGAGGTCGGCACGATCGACATCCTCGTGAACAACGCCGGCATCATCAAGCGCATCCCCATGCACGAAATGACCGCCGCCGAGTTCCGCCAGGTAATCGACATCGACCTCAACGGCCCGTTCATCGTCTCGAAAGCCGTCATTCCGTCGATGATTAAGAAAGGCCACGGCAAGATCATCAACATCTGCTCGATGATGTCGGAGCTGGGCC
>CAZHDH010000243.1:0-1152 GCA_964531245.1 uncultured Bacteroides sp.
AGAAACTCTCTCCGCATCAGATCCAGATGATCAAGCTGCTGGAGCTGCCCACCGTGCAGCTGGAGCAGCGCATCAAGCAGGAGATAGAGGACAATATCGTGCTCGAAGAGGAGGAGCGCTCCGCCGAGGAGGAGACCGAGCCCCAGCAGATTTCGGTCGACGAGTATCTGCGCGAGGACGACACCCCGGCTTATAAAAGCCGCATCAACAACTACTCCAAGGACGACAAGCAGCGCCCCTTTTTCCTGACGGGCGGACGTTCGCTGCAGGAGTACTTAGTCGAACAGCTGGGTTATCGCAACCTCTCGGAGCGCGACATGCGGCTGTCGGTCTACCTTATCGGCAGCCTCGACGAAGACGGTTATCTGCGTCGCGACCTGGAATCCGTCGCCGACGATATAGCTTTCACGGTGGGTATCGAGACTACGGCCGCCGAGCTGGAGCGCCTTTTGGGCATCATCCACCAGCTCGAACCGGCCGGTGTCGGCGCCCGCAACTTACAGGAGTGCTTGCTCTTGCAGATAAACCAAAAGAGGAACGACAGCCGTTCCCTGCGCCTGGCCCGCCGCATCCTGACCTCCTATTTCGACGAGTTCGTCAAGAAACATTACGAAAAACTCATGTCGCGCCTCCAGATTTCGGAGGACGACTTCCGTGAGGCCATAGCCGAAATACGGCGTCTCTCGCCCAAGCCGGGCAACCTCTACGCCGAGGGCGGCACCGACGCCACGCCTTATATCATTCCCGATTTCATCCTCGACTGTCAGGACGGGCAGTTCCAGCTGTCGCTGAACTCTTATAACGTGCCCGAGGTGCGGGTCAACCGTCGTTATGTGGATATGATTCGCGACATGGTGTCGTCCGACGGCACCGTCAAGGAGAAAGACCGCGAGGCCATACAGTTCGTCAAGAGCAAGATCGACTCGGCCAAGTGGTTCATTTCGGCTATCAAGCAGCGCCACGACACCCTCATGCGGACCATGCAGACGATTTTGGACTACCAGCGCGAATATTTCCGCGACGGCGACAAGTCGAAGCTGCGGCCCATGATTCTCAAGGATATAGCCGACCGCACGGGTCTCGACGTTTCGACCATCTCGCGCGTGGTCAACAGCAAGTACGTGCAGACGCAGTTCGGCATCATCCTGCTGA
>CAZHDH010000244.1:0-1147 GCA_964531245.1 uncultured Bacteroides sp.
CTCAGCGCCAATGCGTCGCGTCTCCTCGGCGCTTGAAGTTCGTACTATGCGATCCATCAAGCCTTCTTCTTGGACTTCGTGGCATGAGCGGCATACATGATAAGCCCAACCACAACGCCACCAACGATGTTGCCCAAGGTCACAGGGATCAAGTTGGCGCTTATGAATGTGCCGAAATCGAGCACAGCCGTGTTGATGCCAGCGGCCTCTATCATGCCCGCATACGCGGGGTTCATCCAAGCGAATATCCCTGCGGGGATGTAATACATGTTGGCAACGCAATGCTCGAAACCACATACCACGAAACCGAACACCGGAAAGAAGATGCCAAGGATCTTTCCCGCAGTGTCATGAGCGGTATTGCCCAGATAAACGGCAATGCATACCAGAAGGTTGCAGAAGATGCCCAGCACGAAGGCATTGGCCCAGGGCAAGGACGCCTTCGATGCAGCGACTTTGGCCGTGAACACAGCCAGCGCACCTCCGCCGATATCAAGTTGCCCGAAGGTCGCCATGAGCCATGCCATGAGGATGGCGCCGCAGAAGTTGCCGATGTACACAAGCGCCCAGTTGCGAAGCAATTGAAGCACAGTGATCTTGCGCGCGACCACAGCCGAGACCATGAGCGCGTTTCCCGTGAAGAGCTCGGTGCCAAGGAGCACAACCATGATCAGGCCAATGGGAAAGATGGCTCCCATGATGAGACGCGCGATGCCCACATCAGGCACTGCATGGGCGGCCGTTGAGGACGCGACGGCGCCAAGGGCGATCAGCATTCCCGCAAAGAACGAGAGCAACAGCAAGCGCCACGTGGACATGGTTGCCTTCCCTATCGCGCCAGCTACGTAGTTGTCGGTGATCTCTTTGGGAGAGTTGATCGGCATGCGCGCCTCCTTTGCAGGTGATTGTTGATTTTGTGCCATGCGGGGAAACCCTTCCCCCATGGATGAAAGCCTTATTATAATTGCACTAGCAACAGAACCAACCAGGCTCAAGTAACGAGCGGAGGACAGGCCCTTTGCCTTCGAGCAGCAGCAATTCCGGAAGAAGGCGCCAAGATCCCGATGCCATGCGTCGGGCAAGGAACGGCTCCAGAGAGCGATATGGCTCAGAGGCGTCCAGCAGAGGACGCTCGTCGTCGCGCGCA
>CAZHDH010000245.1:0-1142 GCA_964531245.1 uncultured Bacteroides sp.
ATGTTATGACGAAGCAATGCAGCGTATGGAAAAGAATAATGCCGGAGAATATGAAATTATTCGTAATGCTGCAGGAGTGAGGGAAGCGCACAGCAGATTATATTATCGTACTTATATGCCTGCTCCATTACAAAACGTAGATGAGCAGCCATTTCTGGTAGATGAATGGGGACACCGACTAAATATCATTTATAGAGAAATCGGGAAAATGCAGGGGATTAGCTTTTATGAAACAGATTTCAAAGCTAGAAACAGACAGTTTTATAAGCAGGAATGCATTTCTGTTTTGGAAAATGATGATATAGAGATACAATTAACAGATGTATTTAGTATTCGGTTATCAGAAGATATTTTCAGAAAAAAGGTTTTATATGAATGCATGGAAGAACATAATGACCGCATTTGTAGTAATATTCTTAGGGGAAAATTTAAAATAAAACATCAGAATGTGACATTCCGGCGGAATCAGATATGGGAAAATTCAAAATTTAAAAAAGTAAGTTTGTTGGAGTATAATCCACCAACACCGGAACAAGTTCCTGGATTGATGCGGGATTTGGAACTATATTGGAATGAAGCTATAAGGATAGATCCGGTTATAAAAGCGGGGCTTCTGGCGTATCAGTTCTTGACAATTATGCCATATGAGGAAGATAATGAAATTTGGGTCAGCATTTTGTTAAACTTCTTTTTGAGACAGAAGGGTATGGGAAGTGATTATTACATTCCATTTGCCAGATATTTTGTAGAGCAGGATGCGGAGCGGAAGTCGGCAATGCGTCAAGTTAGGGAAAGTGGAGATTACAGTAAATGGATTTCATTTTTTATACATGTTGTGGAAATGGCGGCAGTCAAAACGAATCAGGCGATTATGCAGTTGGAACAGATTCATAAGAATACCTTGAGTTCTATCGAAAATGAAAAACAAAAATCATTATTGCAGGAGATATCTGCATTTATGGAAGAAAATCCAGTTTTTGTCATTCATGATATCGAGCAGGAGTTTCATACAGCATATAATACCGCTGCGAAGTTAGTTGCTATTTTAGAAAAACATGACTTGATAAAGGAAATTTCAAACAAGCAGAGGTACAGAGTCTATTGTTATGAGCGGTATATTAGGGAGATTCTGAGATAAAGGA
>CAZHDH010000246.1:0-1141 GCA_964531245.1 uncultured Bacteroides sp.
ATATTTTCTTTAATGATTTCCATGTAGGCGTTAGCATCATCCATCACATCAATCATATCATTATCCGGCTTGCCCTGTTCTGCTTTTTCTATCTCCTGACTGGATTGATTGATATGATGTGATTCTCTGTCAGAAATATTTGCAGAAGTATATGAATTTGTCCCTCCGTTTTGGGACAGACCTGTATCCGTTTTCGGAATGAGGGTATTGCCTGTTTTGTCATGACCTGTATCCAAATTTGTAGATACCTGTGTCCCGTTTGGGATACCCCTCCCTCCCAAAATTTCCATAGGGGCATCCGATTTTGTAGGGAGGCTCCCTCCCGTTTTGTCATCAGATACACCTGCACATGAATCGTCCACTCCGTCCATTGCAGGTATTTCCTCTGGAAATGTCAGCCGGTACAGCATATCCGGTTTCAGTTCCACATACATCACATTATTGCATACAAGCCCCTCCCCATAACTGACTGTCCGGAACTCTCTCTTTATTACCTGTAATTTTTCCAGCCTGTCCATTGCGGTTTTGACTGTTTTCTTAGACTCTCCAAATAAATCCGCATAATACTGATAGCTCTGCCTTAGAATATCTTCTGAAAATTTCTTTTTCCATCCAAGAATATGCCCGGTTCCCTGATCCCGCACCTCAGAAGGACGATACCAGTAAACAATATCCGCCAGAATAACAATCGCAAGGAGATATGGTTTCCCATTCTCCTTTGTGATTGTCCTGTACCAGACAGCGGGGATAATGTTTCCGGTGATATTTATAGAACCCATTGCGTCAACGATTACGTTTCCGCTTGTTAAATATCCCATTATCAAACAGCCCCTTCCTCTTTCCACTTATCAAGAAGCGTAATAATGATGCTTTCTATCTCCTCATTGGAATAGCTGTCTGAAAAATATTTGCCTATCTTGTCTGATTTTATTGTGATTTTTCTCTCTTTAGGCTTTTCTTCTGACAAAACCAGCTTAACCATTGCCAGTGTCAGCTCGCCGCTTTTGCCATACTCTTTGAGTTTCCCGGATTGTACCATACTGACATTACATCCCTGTTCCTCAATGATAACCTGCACCCACTGCTGCGCTTCCTCCGTCAGAAAAGATATATCCACGCCCTGTGAAAAACCTAATTTCTT
>CAZHDH010000247.1:0-1138 GCA_964531245.1 uncultured Bacteroides sp.
AGGTATTCATGCAACCGGCTTCATACGTCGGCAGCTCGGTTCAGTATGGCAACAATCCTTCAGCCGGTCATTATGCTCAGGCAGATGATGCAAAAATATACTATGAAGTATACGGGGAAGGAAGCCCGATTATCGTTCTCCACGGCGGTGGTGTGGGTTGCACATACGAAATGGGACAATTCATTGACAGCCTGTCGCAAACCAACAAGGTAATTGCAATATCAACCAGAGGTCACGGCAGATCGGAAATCGGCACCAAGCCGGTGAGCGTTGAACAACGCGCCAACGACATATATTCTGTGATTCAGGATTGCGTTCCCGGCCAGAAAGTTAAGGCGATTGGGTTCAGCGACGGCGGTTATTCGGCCTACTTTCTCGCTTATCTCCATCCAGAGGTGGTCGACAGAATCGTTACAATCGGTGCGGGCGAAGCACTTCCCTTGACTCGTAAATTCGTCAAGTTCAAGATAGAAGACATGGCTGCTCTTGACCCTGATTTTATGAAACTCCAGATGTCGATTTGCCCCGAACCGGATAAGAAACAAGCGTATTGGGATAACTTCTATGATTTCTACAACACGGTCACTGTAAGCAAGGAGATTCTCAACAGCATAAAATGTCCGGTATTGGTAATGGCAGGGGAGTTAGACCCCAATGCACCCCTCGCCACAGTCATTGCTGCATATTATATGCTTCCCAACAGCCGGTTAGGAATCATCCCCAACGCCGGACACGGTGCATTCATCGACAATTTCCAGGCAGTATGGGATTGTGTCGTTCCTTTTATGGAAGACTAATTAAATTTGATAAAAAGTTAATCGCTCCGGGTTGTTTGTCAAACGCGGAGCGATTTTTTGATTATGACTCAATCAGGGTCATAACTGATTGTTGGCATTTATGATATCTTGTAAAGTGACATGTCTGTTTCGGTATCGCGCGTGGCGATTGGCCTCCCCAGCGGTGAGATAGATGGCGTTGACATAATCGGGTTGATTCCGCATTCACTGCAAAGTCTCATGAAAATTGAAGGTGCGTTGTCTCAGTTACATCCATAGGTAAGGATGCCGAAGAAATAGTTGCATACGATCAGATTTATTACTAACTTTGCGTAAAAAAGCATGACTACCTATTTCAACTG
>CAZHDH010000248.1:0-1132 GCA_964531245.1 uncultured Bacteroides sp.
CACTTTTTCAGAAGGATCACCGCTGACGCCGAGGGACAGTTCTTCCTCCACACTGCTTCCAAATAACTGATAATCGGTATCCTGCATAACAAGATAGGACAGGGAACGCCGTTTACGGGGAGAGAGTTTCTTTCCGTCATAGCATATTTCACCGTTTTTTTCTCCCAGCAGCCCTGTAAGGACAGATAACAGTGTCGTTTTTCCGGCTCCGTTATGCCCCAAAATGCCAATCACATCCCCGGCATGGGCTTCAAAGCTGATATTCTGCAATATCTCCGGTCCTTTCTTATAGGCAAAGGCGAGCTCCTTAACTGCAAAATAATGCCCGTTTCCATGACGGCTTTTCTTCTCCTGATAAACATCTGCATCGCGCTCCGGCCATGCTGTGCGCAGACCATAGGATATCCTCGTCCGTTCCGGCAGGAAACAGAATTCTTCTCTTGTAAACTCCTGTCCGATCTGTCCATCCTGAATCAGGAAAACCCTGTCTATCAGGTCACGCAGATAATAAAACCGATGCTCCACTACAAAGATGGTATAACCATCCTGTTTCAGCTTTGCCATAATCTGCGCCAGTCTCTTTGTCGCTTCATAGTCCAGATTTGCAGATGGTTCATCGAATATATAGACCTTTGGCTGCAGCGCATACACAGAGCCGATTGCTACCTGCTGCTTTTCACCGCTTGACAAAGCAAAAATGCTCCTGTTCAAGTAATCAGCCAGTTCCAAATCTGCTACAGCCTTTGCGATACGCTCCACTGTTTCCTCTCTTTGATACCCCATATTTTCACAGCCGAACGCCAGCTCCCGTGTCGTATCTGTCATAAAAAACTGTGAACGCGGATCCTGGAACACTGTCCCCACTTTTCCGGCTAACTGTGATGGTTTCATATCTAACAGGGAATCCCCATCCATCCGTATATCGCCTTTCATTTCCCCCGGATAGAAATGTGGGATTAATCCGTTCAGGGAGCGTATCAGTGTTGTTTTCCCGCATCCACTGCGCCCCGTCAGCAGGATAAATTCTCCCGTCCCCACTGTGGCGTTAATATCTTTTAAAGTAAATTCTTCGCTCTCCTCATATCGGAAAGAAAAATTTTCAAATACAATCATCTTCACACCCTCCACAAAA
>CAZHDH010000249.1:0-1127 GCA_964531245.1 uncultured Bacteroides sp.
CACCATTGGCGTCGGAGAACAGATAGCCGAAGTCAATGGTGGCGGGAGCCTCGGCAGCCTCGCCGTTGCTGGTGTAGGTGACGTGGAACTTCGCACCCTCGATGGGAGCGCCCGCCACGCTGTCCTCTTTGAAGATGGTCAGTTCAGGGCTTTTCCGGTTGCGGAAAATCAGTTCCTTTTCATCGCCGGGACTCAGCGTGATGGTCTGGGTCCGATCCGCGTCCTTGTCCGGGAGATAGTACGGCAAAGGTACTGATTTCTCTGTGATTTCGAACACACCGGGGTTCACACGGAGGGAAACGGTGCCGTCCGCGCCAGTGGTCCAGTCGTCCTGATAAGTGCCGTCCAGCGCCTTGACCGTAAAAACAGTATTCGGGATCACGTCGCCGGTGTCCGCGTCGATTTTCTTGAGGGTAAGAAGAGGCTTCTTCTGGTTCTCAAAAACGACTTCCTTCTCATCTCCGGGATTCAGACTGATGACCTGCACCCGGTCCTTCTCGTCCTCCGGCAGACAGAACGGCTCCGGCACGGACAGCTCTGTGATTTTGAACGATCCGGGGGCCAGCCGCAGCTCTACAGTGCCGTCCGCCCCGGTGGTCACGTCGTGCCGGTAATCACTGTCGACACCCTCGATCAGGAAGTGGGTGTTGGGAACGTAGACGAGGGGGTTCGTCCCTTTCTCCACCTTCGAGATTTTGAGAAGGGGCTGCTTGTAGTTGTCAAAGATGAGTTCCTTGTTGTCGCCCGGCTCCAGCCAAATGGTCTGGGTCGGATTATCTCCCACGACGTAAGGGTCTCTGACGGACTTTTCCGTCACCTCATAGCTGTCAACCGGGATACCGGTCAGGACGGCCTTGCCGTCCGTGCCGGTGGTCACATCGGTGTGATATCCGTAATGGATGCCCTTGATTTCAAAGTGGGTATCCGAGATCACGTCGCCGGTCTGGGCGTCCCGCTTCAGGATCGTCAAGTTAGGCAGCTTTTTATCTGCCGCGGAGACAGTAATGGTGCCGCCGCCATTGATGGTGGCCTGATCTACATGGGCGAACACGGGTGTATCCAGCTTGGCAAACGGGGCCGGAGCGGACACCTCCACGAAGGCGTACATTCCCTCCGTCACATCGGTG
>CAZHDH010000250.1:0-1127 GCA_964531245.1 uncultured Bacteroides sp.
ACAAAGAATAGAATGCAAAACTCGTTCCTTGTGTCATAAATAAAGGGATGAATGATGTATTATATTCCATGCAGTATGGCCTTTCGGTCATTGTGTAGGTGGCAAAGCACCTGTTAATAAATCCACAGACGCCATAGCATCCGCATATCTACCGCATTTTTGTTTTCATGGTCATTATAACAATTTTCTTAAAAGAATACAACTACTTTTTGTGAAATTTTATTGTTGTGTCAACATGAAACGATATAGTATACCCTTTTCGGAATTGTATGCCCATGAAAAAAGAAGTCCTGCCTCCTGCACATCTGTTCATAGTCAGCGATCAGCATCAGACTCTTTTATGTCCAAAATGTATGACATCTTCCATCCTATAAACCCGAGTTTTTATTGTCGACAACACCCTTAGTTACATGAGACAACAAAATTTCCTCTGTTCCATTCCAGGAAAAAGAAACTTGTATACTATTGTCTTCCATCTCCCCGGAAAATTTATCTCCATATACCACATATTCCTCACCCGGCTCCAGCCATAAATTCGGCAACTTTCCTTTAGACCATTCTTCCGCTGAATCAGATATTGTATAATCAGACAGTCTGAGAGAGGTTTGGCCATTATTTCGCAAAACCACATAATCATCTGTTCCCCGGATATGATAAGCGGAAATAATCAAATTCTCTACTGCTTCTATTTCAACAACAGGCTCTATATAAATTGAGCTGCTCAGTCTCTCGAGACATTCCCCGGGCATTAATTCAATCTTTTCTCCCTCCATAAATACAGAGTTAACATAATATCCTTTAACTGCAACTCCGCAAGCAGGTTCCATAGCAATCTCCAAAGGAATATTTGCAAGACATAATCCTTCATACTCCGTCTTCCCTGTCTTCAATCCTCCGATCAGTATGTTTCCTGCCTCTCCGGAAGAAACACATAACTTTATCGGCTCTCCGCAGTTCCACTTATCCTGCAGCTCCTCCAATACTACATCCGGTCTGCGCCCGGCAAATTCGATAATTTCAGCCAGTTCCTGCTCCACATTCTCCATATTATTGTCATCCGACTCCCAAATAGAATTTTTCAGGAGTTCCGTTTCTTCCATCATATACCGCAGCTCTTCATACCGTTT
>CAZHDH010000251.1:0-1124 GCA_964531245.1 uncultured Bacteroides sp.
CGGCGGCTGGGGGGGGGCACGCCAAAGGCGTGAGCCGCCGCCGAGGACAACGCCACAAGGCGTTGCGCAGTTGACGCAAAATGTCATTCTGAGCATTAGCGAAGAATCTAACAAATAATAAACAGAAAAAGTCATGAAAAAGTCGATTTTGCTGGCCCTTGCAGCGGCCGCGCTCACGCTGTCGGTCTTCGCACAGGAGCAGGAGGCCTACCCGAGCTACATCCAGGTGACGGGACGTGCCGAAAAAGAGGTCGTGCCCGATGAATTCTACCTCTCGATCGTCCTCGACGAGCGCGACTCGAAAGGCAAAATTTCGGTCGAGGAGCAGCGCCGCGACATGATCGCCGCACTCCGCAAGCAGGGCGTCGACGTGGAGAAACAGCTCAAGGTGGCCAACCTTTCGAGCGAGTTTTTCCGCAAAAACACCTCCGTAGCCACGGCCAAATACCAGCTGCTGCTCCACACGGCGGCCGAGGTGTCGAAAGCGTGGCAGGCTCTCGACAAACTGGGCATCTCCGACGTGTCGATACAGCGCGTGTCGCACTCGCGGCTCGAAGCCCTGAAAGAGGAGGTGCGCGTGGAGGCTATCCGCAATGCCCGGGCGAGTGCCGCGACGTTGGCCGAAGCCATAGGTCAGAAAGCGGGCAAGTGCTTCTACATCTGGGACGCGAACAGCGACATCATGCCCACCTACTACAACAACGCAGTGAGCGTGCGCAGCATGAAGATGATGGACGCGGCAGGTGCCGTGGCGGAGACCGCGGAAGAGGAGCTCGATTTCAAGACGATCAAGCTGCACTACAACGTCCAAACGAAATTCGTGCTGGAATAACCCGGGAGGGGGGGGGAAAATTTTTCATATGAGGAGCTCGCGAGGGCTCCTCTTTTTATTTGCGGGCGCCACCGACTTCTACCCCGCTACGGGTTGCCGCGCCAGCACTTCCGGCAACCTGTTCCATCTGAGCACGGGCGGTTATGCCTGGAGCAGCGCGGCAATCTCGGCAACGAATGTGGACGGAGCGTCTCTGGGCTTCCTCAACGGCGTCGCAAACCCCGAAAACAGTGCTAACCGTTCTTTCGGTTTCCCCGTTCGCTGCGTGCAAGAGTAATTAAGGGAGTGGAGC
>CAZHDH010000252.1:0-1124 GCA_964531245.1 uncultured Bacteroides sp.
CACCGTCCTTGGCGGCATATACCAAATCTACGCACGCCTGGTCCAGTGCCACCGGGTCTGTGGAGGCTAAGATACCGATATCATGCATATCCGGTTCACTCGGACTGCCGTCGCAGTCGCAGTCCACACTCAGACGGTTCATCACATTGATATACAGGATGTTCCCGTCCAGAGCATCCACAACAGATTTTCCCGCCTCGGCCATAGATTCCAGAAACGCATCCTGATCGCCGCCCCACATACTGCCGCCGGTTCCTCCGCTGTGAATATGGCTTTTGCCCTGAGCGGAGGCAATGCCGATAGAGATGTTTTTAATTGCCCCGCCAAAGCCTGCCATGGCATGACCCTTGAAATGGGAGAGTACCACAAAGTAGTCATAATTTGAGAAATGCGCACCAACGTAGTTTTCTGTCAGGTTACGGCCTCCAGTGACGGGCAGAGCTATGGAGCTGTCTTCGTCCATAATGTCCACTTTGGCAATGGTGGTAAAGCCGTGATCCGCCGCCACCTGGTAGTGCATGGCCGTGTTGGCGCGGGCGCCGCCGTAGGCGGTGTTGCACTCCACAATTGTCCCATTTACCTCCCGCACCAGGTCCCCAATCAGCTCCGGGCGCAGGTAGTTGCTCCCCGGTTCTCCGGTGGAGAGCTTGACCGCAACGTGTTCACCCTCTGCCCGAACGCCCAGGGCGTGATAAACCTCCAGTAAACCCTCTGGCGAGATATCCGTTGTCATATACACGATAGGCTGGCCGCCCTCCGCTGTCTGAGCGCCGGCGGGGCCGCTCAGATAACGGTGCAGGACAGCCGCCGCCTGGGCCCGGGTAAATCCACCTTTGGGATCAAAGCGATCCCCCTCTTTCCCATTGACGATGCCGTTGGTCCTGGCCCAATCTACCGCTGCCCGGGCGAAATCGGCAATGTCGTTTTCGTCGGAAAAGTCCTCCCCAGTAGAAACGGCAGGGCTTCCGGCGTGACGCCAGAACACAGTGGCCATCTGTTCCCGGGTTACTGGATTTTCCACACCAAAGCTGCCATTTTTGTAGCCGAACATCACGCCGTTAGCGGAGGCCCAAGCCGCCGCCCGGGCGTACCGGGAACCCGCTGAAATATTCGAAAACGCGGCT
>CAZHDH010000253.1:0-1123 GCA_964531245.1 uncultured Bacteroides sp.
TGCCACGACGCCCGACTTCATGCTCGCGGTTGGCGCTCTGTGAACCGCTTGATTGACTGACAAGTAATCGAGATAATATTTCTACATATCTGACAATAGGGATATAGATAATCTTCTTTTCGCGGATGAATTCGGGATGAGCAGCTATCTCAGGCTTTTCACCCATACGACCGAACTGCTTGCTAAGCGTGCCGTAGGTATATCTGCCATGCTGACCGAGTTTTGAACCTGAGATGCGGAAGCCGTTGCGGTCGTATGAGATGCCACGAATTTTGCCGGACTTTTCATCTACCGAGAAAGATACGATGATGCCTTTTTGTTCAAGCTCTTTGGCAAATGTTTCCCAGTCACCGGACGATGAGATACAATCTTGCACCAGTTGACGGATAAGCAGTTTTTCAGCATCGTATTTCCGCAGACGGTCAGGATTGATTTTCCGTGATTGGCTATTTCCGAAGGTCAGTCCGTGACGTTGCTTTACTCTGCGACAAGCTGTCTCGTTGCGTCGGCGCTCGTTGCTGTCGGAGATTACAGAGCCGCCATTAGCGATACGGTTGAAAACGAGATGACAATGCGGATGCTGCTTGTCAAAGTGCCGGGCGATCACATATTGCGTGTTCTCGGGGTCAATGCCCATTTCCTTCATCCATTCCTCGGCAAGCTGCGCCATAAAGCGGTCGCCTTCTTCGCTGTCGGGAAAGCGTTGTGCATCTTCCGGAGAGAACGCTATTGAGACATGTTTGACCGGTTTGCTCAGATGATGCAGCTTGCCGTTGGCATCCGGTATATGGAGTTGAGCCTGAAAGCTGTCGGAGATTGTGGAGTTGTCGATTAGCAGCACTCCATTGTTGCCGATTATTCGTGCCGATTTTTCCTTGACGTTGTTCGCATAGTTGACGATGCCGGAGAAATCGGTTCGGGTTGTTATCTTTGCAATCATAGTTATTGGGTTATTCAGTTACTCGGTTGATTGGTTACTCGGTTATTTAGTCATTGGAGCATTAGGATATTAAAGTCTTTGAGCATTAAAACATTATAGTATTTGAACATTAGGTAATTCGGTTAATTGAGCATTAGATAATTGAGATATTTAAACCTTGGTATATTGGTTGATTTATCCGAT
>CAZHDH010000254.1:0-1116 GCA_964531245.1 uncultured Bacteroides sp.
TCGCTCCGAAGGCTGAGGCTGACGTGACCACTACCGGCTTCAAGTATGACTTCGAACACAACCTCTGGAAAGACGCTGTAGTCACGGTAGCTTCCACTTGGTTTGCCGACGGCAGCTGGAGCGAGCTTCCGAATCAGCCAAGTGTGGAACTGACAGCCAACAAGGGCATCAAGTTCCATACCCCCGCTGAGATGGGCAACGACCAGTGGCAGGGTCAGGTGCATGTGGAGACCGATATCGAGGTTCACTCCGGCATCACATACGACTTCTCCTGCAACGTCAATGTCCCCAAGGCAGGTGCGGTGACAGTCAAGGTGCAGAAACTCGGCGACGACGGCACATTCTTCACGGAAGACCGCGTTGATGTAGATCCTAACGGTTCTATCGTATGGTTCTCCGACGTAGAGGGCTTCGACGGCACCCTCAAGATCGCCTTCGACTTCGGCGGCTACGGCGACTGCGACATCGAGGTAAGCAACATCGTATTCAAGGAGCATCAGTATGACGACGGCACAGTGATTCCGGCAGCTGCCAACGCACCCGTGATCTCCGATGCCGACAACATCTTCGCCGGCTTTGAAGTAGTGAAATATTCCACATGGTTTGCCGACGGCAACTGGAGCGCCGACGCCATCACCCAGCCGGAGATAATCTTCCTCGAGGACGGCTACAGCTTCATCGCTCCCGAAGGATTCGGCGACACCCAGTGGCAGGGTCAGGTGCATGTCTGGACCAACGTAGAGACTTCAGCCGACAATAAGTATGACTTCATGCTGACCATCGAGTCTGACAAAGACATCAATGGCGTGACAGTCAAGATTCAGAAGGGCGACTCGCTCGGCGAGGATACCGACACTGACGACAATGTGGCCTTCGGAACTGACCGTGTCGACGTAGAGGCAGGCGTGCCTTATCTCTACTACTTCAAGAACAAGCAGGGCATCGACACCAAGAACCTTCAGGTCTGCATGGACTATGCAGGCGCTCCCGGGAAAGCCAACATCACGGTTTCCGACATACGTATGCAGATAGCGAAATAAGAAATCCGAGAAAACCATCCTTCAAGCCCTCGGCATCCGCCGGGGGCTTTCAATTTTAAACAATACCTTTATGAAA
>CAZHDH010000255.1:0-1115 GCA_964531245.1 uncultured Bacteroides sp.
TGCTGAGATCCACGCGGATCAGATGAACATGGGGATGAAGTACAGGCCCAGGCAGACGATCACCAGCCAGAACACGCAGATGAACGCCATGAAGCCCCACACATCCTTCAGCTTCATGCCCACCACCGACAGGGCGGGGATGACGTACAGCGGCTGGAGCAGGTTGGTACACTCGTCGCCATACACGAAGGCGTTCAGGCAGTTGACCAGGTTGGCGCCCTCGATCTGGTTGGCGGCCGCCACGATGAGCGGACCCTGGACGGTGAACTGGCCGCCCTGGGAGGGGACGAACAGGTTCACGACGCAGGCGGACAGGAAGGAGAAGATGGGCAGGGTCTGGGCGTTAGCCACGGACACCATGCCATTGATCAGCACGTCGCCCAGGCCGTTCTCCACGTACATCATGCCCATGATGGCCCCGTAGAACGGGAACTGGAGCATGACGTCGGTGGCCAGGTGCATGCTGTTCTTATGGGCCTCGATCCACTGGCGGGGCTGGGGGAACAGGAAGCAGTTGATGCCAACGAACATGAAGATGACCAGGTTCATGTTCAGCGCGCCCAGCAGGCCCTTGGTGGCCACGGAGTAGATGATGTAGATGAAGATGAACGCGCCGGTGATCCACATAAAGGGCTTGAAGGTGTTCATATGGTCGGCGGCGGTCTCGGGCTTCTCGGTGACCTTGTAGGACTCGGGCTCCACGTCGGCCTCGGTGGCGATGTCGCCCAGCTCCACCAGCTCATCCTTGCCGGGGCGGGTGAACAGCACCAGCAGGATGAACACCACGGCCAGGATGACCCACAGGGCGATGTTCATGGGGTTGTAGCAGGTCTCGGCCACGCTCATGGTCTGGCCCACGATCTGGGCGTAGGAGCTGCCCTCAGTGGCCAGGTTGGAGTACAGGGTGGCGGAGGGGCCAAGGCACTGGCCCAGGATCATGCAGGAGTAGCCGCCGGCCACCATCATGGGGAAGTGGAGACCCTTGATGCGCTTGGCCAGATGCATGGCCAGGATGGGGGTGACGATGGTGCAGAAGGCCCAGTTCAGCATGGAGGTGACGTAACCGAACACCATCAGCACGATCAGGGCGGCAGTGCGGCTGTTCACCAGCTTGG
>CAZHDH010000256.1:0-1113 GCA_964531245.1 uncultured Bacteroides sp.
CCACCTGCCCGTCCACTACGGGGCTGTCCTCCGCCGCGTTCACGGTGGTGTGCTTTGCCTTTGCGGGGTCCAGCACGTTCACCAGAATAATGGGGGCGATATTGAACACACGGAAACAGGCGTCAATGCTCTGGCACAGGGTAAAGTCCTTGAAATTGTCCGAATAACCCACATTCTGGCTGCACTCCGCAAAGGAATAGCACAGCATGGGTTTATTGACCGCCGCCGCCGGATCCCTGGACAGGTGAATGGGGGCGGTCCCGAAAATGACCTGCAGGCCCGCGCTGCCCTGAATAGGCGCGGTCAGGCTGGTGTCAATCTCGGAATTATAAACGCCGTGGAAATAAGACATTTTCCTTTTCCTCCTTTAGCCGTTCCCCTGGGCCTTGCGGTACAGGGTGTAATAGCGCCCGGCCCCGGCGTGGAACTGGCGCCGGACCTCCGGCAGCTTGTCCAGGGGGACCACCAGGCCGCCCAGGACCGGCTTTTCCTTGATGGCCTCCGCCAGCGCGGCGGGCGTTCCGTTGGTGTACGTCGTGTACTGGACGGCCACGCCGGGAATGGTGGGGCCGCAGTAGACCACCGGGCCAGTGGCCAGGGTGGTCTTTTTGGGGTCTTTGCTCATGTCTCTGGCACCTCCTTGAAGATGGCCGGCGCGTAAAGTTTCAGCGCCATGGCCGCGAAATAATAGGGGTGGGTGTCCTCCTCTTGTGTCACCCACTTAATGGGGTATTGCACCTCATAACGCCGGCCCACTATGTTGTTTTCGCCGTAGTGGGTCAGAATTGCGTTGACGATGTGGAGCGCGTCCCGGAAACCCTGGCGGTTTGGGTCCGGGTCGCAGACGCACACCACCAGGACGGCCTCCACCGTTTGCCGTTCATCCTGGGCGGGCAGTTCGCCGCCCGGCAGACGGACGATCACATAAGGCTCCGGCACGTCCTCCGGCTCGGTTTCCTCCGGCGGTTCCCGGTCCTCCGGCTGCTCCGCCTCCAGATCCGCGTCCTCCACAGGTTCCAGATCCTCCACAGGCTCCGGGTCCTCCTCGGTGTCCGCGCCCGCTCGGATCGGCACGTCCTGGGGATAGACCCGGATCTGCCGTTCCACACCTGC
>CAZHDH010000257.1:0-1112 GCA_964531245.1 uncultured Bacteroides sp.
TTATAAGAGCTAATAAGAAGCCTGACCTAATGGGCCAATCAGTTTATAACCTAATATAGACTCCGTGTGATTTTCCTTGGGATTTGCCAGCTACGAGGTACCGGGTGGGATAGAAACCCCAACAAGCCGGCCCCTCATGTTACACACACACACACACACACACACACACCCCCCAAAAACTATAATCAAAACAAAACTGAATGTCTTTACGAACTGATTAATAAGTTCTAAAATTGACTGTAGCAAAAGTACATTTTTTTGTTTAAAAAAATGAATGACATTATTAAGTGGGTCAATTACATGACCTGTGAATTATCTCTCAGCAGTTAAGTAATAAAATGTACAAATATTTATAAATGACTCTTTTTTATGGTTTTTCGAGACAGGGTTTCTCTGTGTAACAGAACCCTAGTTGTTCAGGAACAAGGCTGGCCTTCAATTCACAGAGATCCACCTGCCTCTACCGCTCGAGTGCTGGGATTAAAACGCCCAACTTTAAAAGTTATATGAGAATTAGTGCTGGGAAAAGAGAAAGGTCCAGGGGAAATGGACCTATAGGTAAATTTTTATTGAACTGTTCTTTGTTATCATTACAGTTCTACAAATAGCGAGAACACTTCTTTATGTTTAATAGGGATAGCCTATCTGGGTGGTACCCGCAGTAGCCTTTAAGGCTGTGCCTCTGAGGCACAGACAAAGCAGTAAAAGAGCACTTACGAATTAATAAAATGAGTCCATCAACTGATAAAATGACCAAACATAACAACTGCCAGTTTGGGGACTACAGCTCTAGTGCCACCTATGCTTCTGTTTAATCCCATTCTCATGTCCTCTTTTATTCTCAGAACTACTCTCTTTTCATTCTTTTCCTCCTTCCCCTCTGCCTCCCATTCTCCCAAACAAAATAAAACAAATGGATCTAAATAAGGAAGGACTTTCAGTTTCTGATCCAAACTGAAAGTCTAAGTGTCATCACTGTCATGTTCACAATTAGACAAAATCCAAATGAACTTAAACTTTGTTTGTTTGTTTTTGAGACAGGGTTTCTCTGTGTAACGATCTTACTTTTTTTTAAACAGATCCAACATAATAGTTTATTCAATACAACACCA
>CAZHDH010000258.1:0-1108 GCA_964531245.1 uncultured Bacteroides sp.
TTGTAAGCGTCTGTCTGCCTTAAAATCTTGTCGTAATACCCCTTGCCTCTTCCCAAACGGTTGCCGGAAGCATCAAAGGCGACGCCGGGCACCAGTATCAAATCGATTTGCGCCAAATCCTCGAACAATTCACCGACAGGCTCAGGAATGGCAAAACCCTCGCCCGGACACAGCCTGTCCTTGCCTTCAAAATAACGAATATCCAATTCCTCCCCTCGCACACAAGGCAACAGCAACGTTTTCCGCTCCGCCCACCGGCAGACAAACTCGTGGGTAAACACTTCATCGTCCATCGACCAATAAGCCAGCACCGTCCGTGCGCTCCGGAAATGCTCGTCCCGTTCGACTTCTTCCCAGACCGAAACGGACATTGCCCGCTTTTCCTCCAAAGAGAACCGCTTTTTCTGTTCCCGGATGTACTTTCTAACCTCTTTCTTTTCTATCATAACTTCCGATTTTCATCAAGGCCTATACCCCGCCACCCTCAATATTTTATGGTAATCCTGCTCCTGCATCAATGCCTCCAGGTCGGCACCCATCTTGTCCATGTATTTCCGCACAATCCGGTAGCCGGTCCACACCACCGTCTTTCCGGGCGACTCGACCGGCATGCCGGAAGTAAACGGCGCATCGTTCAGGTATTTCACAATCAAACGCTGCTGCGTTGAAAAAAGATAATCGTTCTCTATCAGGAAACTCCAAATCTGGCTTTCACTGTTCCGGCACCACTCTTCCTGCTCCGGAGTAAAACCCAGTACCCAGGACAACGGTTCGTCGGGAAACAGCTTCTCCAACAAATAAACGATTTTACCCTGATATATCATTCCGCTAATCAAATCGTTCTTTTGCGGACGGAAAGGAAATTCGGCGCTCAGCCACCCGGACACCGCATCCCGGGCAATATCGCCACCGGTCATCTTTTTCCGGGCGTACATCGGGACGGGTACCGCCAACATGCTGTAAAACACACAGTCTTCCCCCAGGTAGTTATCCAAACTGACTCCGATAGCGGCACTGTCCACCACCACCGACTGGTTAAAACCGGAAATGTGAGCATACACCTGCGGAATCATCCGATTCGGGAAATAATAGGCATAATACGCCCACG
>CAZHDH010000259.1:0-1105 GCA_964531245.1 uncultured Bacteroides sp.
CTCAATCTTAACCTACTTCAGAGCTACTTTTTCAACTAAAGTAGGAAAGAACCACGTTTGTCAGGACAAGGCAGTATCTGATGGACGGCAACACCTCTGTGCCGCTCCCTCTTTCCCAATACGTTCAGGATGTATATATGACGAGCCCTGACAAATATGTCTTTATTGGACGTGAGCCAAATGGTGGTCGCCAGTATGCCATGACTGCTGATGCTACATCAAAAATTGATACAATCAGACAGATAAACATCTCTTCTGAATTACAGACATGGATGCCTAACACCGGTGAAATGGTATATTCGGGTAAACACAATAGGCTCGCTTTTGCCTATAAACTTCATCCGGTCATCGAGATATTCGACACCGACGGAAAGACAATCAAATCGGTAAAAATCGGAGAGTACACCTTCGACCCGAAGACTCTTGAAGAAGCTGACTTTGAATATATAAATATTCTGCATACGGTAGATTTAACTTGCACGTCCAATTATATATATGCACTGCATTGGTCCTGTAGATATTCTGATGCTTCGGAATTGGCGCCTACAATTTATAAGATAGACTGGAACGGAAAAGTCATAGACAGATATTTCAATGTACCATATCCTATCTATCGCATCGCAGCCCTTGACGATACTCGTCTTATAGGTTGGAACGGTAAAAGCTTTGTCCTGCTTTCATTGTAAAAATATTAAAGATGCGCTTAATGTGGATACAGCTGATAATTATTTCTTATTTATGGCAAAGATCAATTATCTAGAGAATACTGTTGAATTTTCACTCTTCAATGAGTTGTTTGAGAAATTCGGTGAGCGACGGCTGTTTAGTCGGGGCGAATACTTAGTGCGTTAAGGCTAAGTTATGGAATACCTCGGATGGATTGTTTCAGGCGGCTTCAAATACTCGCTTATGTCTTCTGACGGAAACAAAAGAGTTATTGGCTTTTCCTTCGATGATTCACTTCTGATAGACTATGAGGGTGTGATGCACTCAACCAAAATGCGGACTGACATCATTGCTCTTGAAGATTCTGAGGAAATCGAAATCCCGGCAAAGATAATGCGCGAAAAGCTGAATAGGGATCATGAACTTGATGATGGTGCTG
>CAZHDH010000260.1:0-1084 GCA_964531245.1 uncultured Bacteroides sp.
ACAATTCACCAATATTACAGTTGGTGACAAAATAATTCTTACTGCAACTGCGACTTCCGGTTTACCAATAGTATACACCTCTTCTGATTCAAATATTGCTGAAATCACCGATGAAAATGTTCTTAATTTCCGCGCAGCAGGAGAAGTTACAATTACGGCAAATCAGGCTGGTGATGATGATTACGAAGTGGCAGAATCTGTTTCACGTATTATTACTGTGAACGACCGTATCGATGAGGATCTTACACTGAATACATTGAACGCAAAACTGGAAAAAAATGAAACTTTGCAATTAATTATCACGGATTATGAATGGAAGTCTTCTGATATTGAAGTTGCAACGGTTTCTGAAAGCGGTTTGGTAACAGCCGTAGGAAATGGTGAAGCTATCATAACACTGTCGCGCAAGAGCGATGAAGCTACCTTAGCAACCTGTCTGGTGAGAGTTATTGAAATTTCATCAATAACCGACCTAAGTGTCACATACGCAATTAAAATAATCTGTAACGGAAACGAGGTAATAATTGATGGTGCATCGTCTTCTTCTCTCGCATCTGTATATGATCTTAACGGCAATCTGATTTATTCAGGGGTTGAAAGAATTTTAACCCTCCCCGTGGGAATATACGTAATAGCCATTGAGCATAATAAATTTAAGATTATTCTCAAATAAAAGAATTTAGAATCCCAATTACAACGACGTTGTGTCATAATTACATAACGTCGTTGTAATTTAGTGCCCGACACCGCGGGGCAGCGTCGCTCCCGGGCCACTCGGCGATGCTGCTCAACGTAACACATTGGTTATTAACAATTTGTAGGGACGCAAAAATTTTTGCGTCCACGTCCGGAGGGGTTTACCGTCCAGTGGAGTGACACCGCTCCACGTTGTCAGGCGCGCGTCGGATGGTGGGACGCGGGGTGGCCATCCGGCAGTGGACGCAAAATTTTTTCGTCCCTACAATTATCTATGAATCAAGATATTATATATCTGAAGTAGGACAGAGGAGAGCCATCCGGCGCGCTTCCGACACCGCGGAGCGTTCTAGCGGTCGGAAGACGAAAAATGGTCGTTTTATGTGTT
>CAZHDH010000261.1:0-1076 GCA_964531245.1 uncultured Bacteroides sp.
CTGCGGTATTCATCTGGATAATATCTCAGAAGAACAACTTGCAGGGATACAGGAATGTTGCGAACGTCTGATGAAAAGTGTCCTTGTGGATATACAGGATGTGAAATAGGAAACTTTGTACTCCGCTTGGGATATCACAGAGCGGAGTTTGTTTAAACATACGGATGCCCGGCGAAGCCTGGCATCCGTTGTTTTTCGATACATCGGTACTGACAGAAGTTGACAAAATTCTGTGCAGACGTTGATAACCGGCTGTTTGCCGGATAGCAGAGCGAAATTTGGGAATTGATATTGGGCGTAAGATCAACGGGCACCCAGGGGCGTTCTTCATCGGCATGGGCAAATTTCGGCGGAGCAGCGTGAAGGTTTGTTAACAAGGCAACATAATCGCCAGTCGATACCATGTCGAGGAGACTTTCGATTCTATGGCTGGTAAAGGAGATATTGGGGATGAAACCGGAGGCCTGACAGGCGTTGACACTCATCTCATACAGAAGAGTTCCCTCTTTGATCAGGCAGAAGGTCTCATCCTTTAGTTCCCGTAAAGTGATCTGTATATTGCCAGCGAGCGGATGCCCGCAGGGCAGCACGGCGATGAGGTGATCCTGGACAAAAGGAATTCGTATAATTTCCTGATCATCCAGAAAATTTTTTTCAAAGTCAAGTTTGGATTCCCTTAAAAAGATTAATTCACATTTCTTTTCCCGAAGCAGATATAACAGGTTCTGAGAATCCTCTTCCAGAATGGTTACATGACTGTCAGGATATTCATTTTGAAAGGCGGCAAGCAGACCGATGATGCCATATTGCGCCATAGGAGGAATTGTACCGAGCGTCATGATTCCTTTTTCACGGTTCTTTATTTGCATCAGGAGAGAGGAATATTCAAATTCGGTACGGGTGATGTTTAGAGCATGTGGAAGCAGAGCCTTTCCATATTCAGTAAGCTCTACACGGCGTGTAGAACGGTCGAAAAGCGGAACACCAAGTTCGCTTTCCATGGTCTTGATGTGTTTTGATAAGGTTGATTGGTTCATATACAGACGTTCTGCTGCTTCCATATAATTCTTTTCTTC
>CAZHDH010000262.1:0-1059 GCA_964531245.1 uncultured Bacteroides sp.
CAGCAGATTTTATTTGTTCTATGGAATTGTTGAGGATTAAGCGAGATGAAAAACGTTTGAGTAGATCAGAAGAATGTTTTTTCTATAAGCCACAAGAGTTAAAGAAAACTTTTTTGAAAAGTGTTGATAAAAAGAAACTATAGGTAAGCATGATTGCAAAATGCTTGTAAGAGGCGTTTAACCCAAGGAGGATAAGTCATGGCAGTCTCAAATATAAAAGCAAATTTCCCCAGTGATATTCAGAAAGTGTGGGCAGTAGTTACGAATGTTAAAACTATACATGGTACAGTGATTTAAGCAAAATTCACATTGACAATAATGGCTTCATATGCTATAAAAGAAAACAGAAACCGTTGAAGAAGAGTAAGTACTTTAAGTAACATGCTTCATCACAGAGAGCCGCCATTGGTGGAAGGCGGCATGAACGGCTTAGAGGAATGGGCTTTTGAGGGCGAGCCGAAGACAGTAGGCGAGACGGAGAGGATACTTCGTTAACAAATCAAGCATATGTTAGTATGCGTTGAGCGGATGTGTAGATGCATCAAGCCGGGTGGCACCGCAGGAGTTTAGCTCTTGTCCCAGCAGTAGTTGGTTGGGGGAAGAGTTTTTTTGTGCGTTTAAATTTAGATAGTAAGCGAGTATGAACTCTCCCGAACCGAGTGATAATGATAAAAAGACGCACAAAGGTGCGCAAAGGAGGAAAACGATGAGCGAAACAACCAAAATCCCTTACAAAATTTATCTGGAAGAAAACGAGATGCCGAAGAGCTGGTATAATGTACGTGCGGATATGAAAAATAAACCGGCTCCGATTTTAAACCCGGGAACACTCAAGCCCATCACTTTTGATGAATTGAAAGGTATCTTTTGTGAGGAGTTATGTAAACAAGAATTGGATGACAATACGGCTTACATTGAGATCCCCGAGGAGATTAGAAACTTTTACAAGATGTACAGACCGTCACCGTTGGTACGCGCATATTGTCTGGAAGAGAAGCTGCAGACACCTGCAAAGATTTATTATAAGTTTGAAGGAAACAATACCAGCGGCAGCCACAA
>CAZHDH010000263.1:0-1058 GCA_964531245.1 uncultured Bacteroides sp.
ACGCGCCTCAGAATGACAAAGTGGGCGTAGGCTCGCACTTTTCACTTTTAACCTTGCACTTTTCACCTCAACAAGCCCCCCCAGCCGCCGAAACCTTGCGTCGAAGTTCGGCTGAGCCAGGCTATCTATCGACAACCCCGCCTTTCCGGGCTCAAGCTGCTTTGTCAATGCAAAAAATCCAGGCTATCGATCGACGTCGGACACAAAAAAGATCTACAGGGAAGAGGAGAGGGAAAGTCTTGAAACAAAAAACCGGGCAGGCGATCGACAACCCGGCAACCACGAACAAAAGGCACAAAAAAAGGTCGACAAGGAAGAGGTGAGGGGAAAGTCTTGAAACAAAAAATCCGAGCTATCGATCGACGTCGGACACAAAAAAAAGGTTGACAGGGAAGAGGAAAGGGAAAGTCTTGAAACAAAAAACCAGGCTGCCGATCGACAACCCGGCAACCACGGACAAAAGGCACAAAAAAAGGTCGACCGGAAAGAGGAGGGGGGGGGCATGAAACAAAAAAGCCGGGCTGTCAATTGACAACCCGGCTTGAAGAGGCGGCTACCTACTCTCCCACGGGATAACCGCAGTACCATCGGCGTGAGTGAGCTTAACTTCTCTGTTCGGAATGGGAAGAGGTGGAACCTCACTGCTATAACCACCTAAATCTAATGCACAATTCAAAATTCATAATTAACAATCGGTACGACTTCGAAACGAAAACCGCAATCGACTATTCGCAACGGCGACATCTCAAAAAACGAAGCCAACCGACAATTCCCCCCAGCAACCTTTCGGTAACGCTATCGGCAGAACTTTGAATCCCTACTTCTAATTCAGGCGAACCTGAGAAAGAACCTTGCAATGCGAAACACCCTTTTTCTCCTTTACTAAGCCTCCGTATCAACTGCCCTTTTTATTGGGACCTCGGAGGGGAAGAGGGCGGGGGTGTTTAAACCGTCGCACCCGGTAAAAGATGACATATTAGGGAAATGAGATAAAGATTCGAGAAAGAAAGCCGTTCGGGTAATTAGTATTGCTCGACTTTGACATTACTGTCTTTACA
>CAZHDH010000264.1:0-225 GCA_964531245.1 uncultured Bacteroides sp.
CAACGGCGTGCTCTTCCCGCGCAAGATAGGCGGCCGCTACGCCATGCTGTCGCGGCCGAGCGACACGGGACACACCGCTTTCGGCGACATCTTCTACTCGGAGTCTCCCGACATGGAGTTCTGGGGCCGCCACCGCCACGTCATGGCCCCCGCAGCCTTCGAGCAGAGCGCCTGGCAGTGCATGAAGATCGGCGCCGGGCCTGTGCCCATCGAGACGAGCGAGGG
>CAZHDH010000264.1:235-1058 GCA_964531245.1 uncultured Bacteroides sp.
TGATCACGGCGTGCTGCGCTCGTGCAACGGCTACGTCTACGCTTTCGGCTCGGCGCTCCTCGACCTTGACGAGCCCTGGAAGGTCGTGGCCCGCAGCGGGGAGTACCTCATCTCGCCGCGCGAGCTCTACGAGCTGACGGGCGACGTGCCCAATGTCACGTTCCCGTGCGCGACGCTCCACGACCCCGCGACGGGGCGCGTGGCGATCTACTACGGCTGCGCCGACACGGTGACAGGCCTGGCGTTCGGCTACATCGGCGAAATCATCGAATTTACGAAACGAACCGACATACTCTGAGTCTATGTACAACAACGATAAACGTATCGTCGTCACGCTCGACGCCGGGGGCACGAACTTCGTCTTCGGCGCCATGCGTGCCAACGAATTCATCGTCGACCCCTACACCGTGCCGTCGAACGCTCACGATCTGGACAAATGCCTTGCGACGATGGTCGACGGATTCCGTAAGATTATCGGGCGTCTCGACGAGCAGCCCGTCGCAATTTCGTTCGCCTTTCCGGGCCCGGCCGACTATCCCAACGGCATCATCGGGGGCTACCTGCCCAACTTCCCCTCGTTCCGCGAGGGTGTGGCACTGGGGCCGTTCCTCGAAGCGACGTTCGGCATCCCGGTATTCATCAACAACGACGGCGACCTCTTCGCCTACGGCGAGGCCTTGGGCGGCGCGCTGCCCGAGGTGAACGCCCGCCTCGAAAAGGCCGGGAGCCCGAAGCGCTACCGCAATCTGTTGGGCTACACGTTCGGCACGGGATTCGGCGTGGGCATGGTCGTCGGCGGCGAGCTGAACCGCGGAGACAACTC
>CAZHDH010000265.1:0-1056 GCA_964531245.1 uncultured Bacteroides sp.
TATACATTATATAATGTGGTTATCCCTTTAGTTCAGCCGAACAGATGTACCAATAGCAATGGTCAGACGCTCAACCAGATTGGAACCGAAGGAGCGGCGGCTGAAGCGGAAACAGTATTCATCCAGATAGGGCTGGAGGTTGTCCTTGGGCAAACCATGATAAGTACCCAGGATGAACGCCTTTGCGTTGCTGATGGCGATGTGCAACCAACGGAGTACTTGGGAATTCGGTCATAAGGCTCAGGTTCATGGGTATAACCCTCCAAGGCTGGGCCATAACTGCGGTATCCGTCGCTGTGGATCGTACTCCCCTCCGCGAATGACGATTGGGCAAATTCTTTTACGGTTTCTTTTTTGATGTTCTCTGTGACCCGCATTTTGAGATAGCGGGGATTACCGCGATAATCCAGAGATAAAGCTGCGAAAACCTTTACCTTTTCTGTACCGCGGCCTCGTTTTTGACCCACTGTCGGCCCACCAAAGTACGCGTCATCGAATTCTATGTCACCGCTAAGTTGATGGATTGCATCCCGCTGACCCATAGCCGCACGAATTCTAACAAGCATATACCAAGCAGTTTTGTAGGTCGTTCCAATCATGTTCATCAACTGAACTGCGGAAATGCCGCGTTTGTCATAGCACACGAAATAGAATGCCAGAAACCACTTCGTCAGCGGCATATGGGTCTTGTGGAGAACTGTTCCCGCTGTCACTGATACCTGATGTCCACACTCTGCGCATTGATAGCGGCCATTTTTCAGCCTGTATGCATGGCGGCAGCCGCATTCGGGACAGGCATACCCGTCCTTCCACCGTTGAGCCGCCAGATATTCCCGGCACTGGCCCTCAGTGCCAAATTGCTTCAGATATGTCCCCAACGGATACTTGAGCTTCTTCGCCATGACACTTTCCCTCACTTTTTAGTATCATGGCTCTATTTTATCATACTCTCTGTCCGATAACTTGGACTTTTCTCGGCTGAGCTAAAGGGATAACCACATTATATAATAACATCAAAAAGGAGTTATGATCACTATGCTGAAAATCACAGCCATC
>CAZHDH010000266.1:0-1048 GCA_964531245.1 uncultured Bacteroides sp.
CATATGAGGATCTGCTGAGAGTGTACAATACCTACTATATCCCTTCCAACAGTATGACATATCTTTCCGGCAATATGAATATAGAGAAAACATTTGATGTTCTTGACGCTTTTTTCTCGGAAAACAATACAAACGCGCCGGAAATTTCCTTTGAAGATACAAAACAGATACCCTCAGAGCCGGTAAAAGAGTATAATGTGGACGAAAATACAAAAACTGTTGACATAGGCTTTATGTCATCGGGTGTTCCTGCCGCTGCGGATGCGCAGGAAAGATATGCGCGGAATATTATCTTTAATATCATCTACAAAAAAGTCGGAGCAGAAACAAATTGTAACGATATATACACTTCCGGAGGAAACAGCGGCGGTGTGTCTAATCTTGCTTTGATGCTCTCAAAAATTCCGGTTGAGAAAAAGGATGAAACAATATCAGCATATTATAAAGTTTTAGACGAACTTTCCGAAAAGCCAATTGATGAACAGGATATTGATACCTATATCGAACAGGAACGAAGTTACTTCTATGCAAACTGGGAAAATGTATTTGACGGACTTCTCTATCACAATGACCCGATTGCATATACGGAAATAGATGCTGTATGTGATTACCTGAAAAACCACAAGGAATATTTCACAGAAATCCTGAAAAAGTATTTTACCGAAAATCCATACAGCGCTGTAATCGTTTCAGGAAACGGTTCATTCGGCACAGAGGACAGCAGTGTGAATGTAAGTTCCGATGAACTTGAAAGAATAAAGCAGGAAACAGAGGAGTTTCAGAAATGGAATGACGCAGAGGATTCAGCGGAAATTATCGACAGAATACCTTTCCTGACACTTGACGAGGTAAAGAGTGTTCCTGAAAAATCAGAGCCTGTATATGAAATACAAAACGACATACAATTTTATTATACTGCTAAAGACGGCAGTTCAGCAAGCCTGTATTTCCCTCTTGATATAAAGGATGAAGATTTTTATTATACACAGCTTCTGCATTATTTTCTGGACATTCAGGCAGCCAAGTCCGGACTTGCCTTTTATACCAT
>CAZHDH010000267.1:0-1044 GCA_964531245.1 uncultured Bacteroides sp.
TGGTTCATGCGTAATAGCTTCAATGATTATTCATAATCTTGTATGGAATGAATACGAACTAACATACGATGAGATAATAGACCTCGCAAAAAAGTATGATGAGAGAATCATTGAATGGGTAGATCTGGCTTATCAAAATGAAAATATTTCAGCCCTTGATTTGGATGAAAAGCATTCAATTGGATATACCCTCCGAACATTAGCTGCCGCTTTATGGTGTTATTGGCATGTATCTTCGTTTGAAGAAGGTCTGCTGGCTATAGTCAACGAAGGTGGCGATGCTGATACAAATGGATCGATTGCGTGCGCTATTCTCGGTGCAAAGTTTGGCTATTCCTCTATTCCGAAATATTATATTGAAAATCTGAATAATCGAGCCATGTATCATCAGAAGATAACATCCTTTATCAATCAAATATCCGATGAAAAAGCGTAGAATTCTAATTTTAATCATGGCTATAATAGTTGCTTTCATCGCTATTATAGCAATTTGCGATATTCTTGTCGGTAAGAATGCTTCAGGAAAGACCTATGATGATGTAGATAGTATTCCTCATCGCAAGGTAGGTCTTATTCTTGGAACATCCCCGATATCTACTTGGAATGGTCGTAGGAACTATTATTTTGACCATCGTATTACAGCCGGGGCTGAACTGTATAAAGCCGGAAAGGTTGATTGGCTCGTAGTCAGTGGCGGAGATTATCGTAACACTGAGAATGGTTATGATGAGCCTGTGGCAATGCGCGATTCCTTGATGAAACAAGGCGTTGATTCTACTCGGATTATTCTTGACTATGACGGTACGCGTACCCTTAATTCTATTGCAAAAATTCGAGATGTGTATTGTCAGGACTCAATAACCATTATTTCTCAAGAATATCATAATGAACGAGCCTTGTATCAAGCAAAGCATCTTGGTATTGATGCGATTGCATTCAATGCCAAGACACCGTGGCGACGCACTTCATGGTGGCGCAACCGAGGTCGAGAGGTATTAGCTCGTGTGAAATTGTTTATTGACGTGGCTCGTGGTCTTCATCCCG
>CAZHDH010000268.1:0-1042 GCA_964531245.1 uncultured Bacteroides sp.
TCTCACCGGCATTTCTGAACTCGTCAATATCAAAATTGAGAACTGGATTTACCTTAGCACCTCCAAAGAGCACTTTTGCCGCTTTGGGGCTATATGTGTCAAAGCCATCCAAAAGTAATGATGGACAGGTTTTAATTTCAGTCATGGCTAATTCTCCTTACATTTACAGCTCCAATGAAGTCTTTGTCGGCCATAGCTTCAAGAATCCCGAAAAAATCATTCTCATCAATTCTTAGCGAACGGCATATAACCCGTCGATTGGCTCCTTCAGGAACCATATTAGAAAAAAATGGGAAAAGATGCTCAGAATTGAATGCGGTACTTTGCTTGGGTAAAGTCGCTGAAATCGGAGGCATTTTTGAATTAAGATATTCCTCCGTGTATTGAAAGGTATAGTCTGCACCGGGATATTTTTCAGTAAGTATTCCGGCTTCTGTATCATTGAAATATACTGCTAATTCTCTCATCTATCAACGATAATTATATAGTCTGTCGTACCTTATAATCTATCTCAATACCAAGCACTTCAAGAATCTTCTTTACGGTGTTTAGTGCAGGATTTCCCTTGCCACGCTCAATATCCTTGATTGTGGCAACTCCGACCTGTGCCATTTCAGCGAGATCTTGTTGTGTGAGGGATAGGATTTCCCTACGTTGCTTCATTATATCTTTAAGCTCCATAGTATGACATAATAAACTTTTGTGCAAATATAGCAAGAAATCCTGACGCAACCAAATAAAAGTATAATAAACCATACTTTTGAAATGAAAATTGTATAATGGAGTATTCGGAGCGCGTAAAGGTATCATATATTATACTTTTTAGTGATTGAATAAGCGTAAAATATTCGCCCCTCTTAAAAATAATTTGGTTGAATTGTGAAAAAGTATTAACTTTGCGCCCACAAATTCTGAAACAAATGTTTAGACAGCACTATAATATACCAACTACAACAGGCATTCAGAGCTTAAAACGCTCCGAAAGCGTGCCTTGTGTGCTGTCAGCAAATACTACATCATTACGCGGAAATTCCCGACTGCG
>CAZHDH010000269.1:0-1042 GCA_964531245.1 uncultured Bacteroides sp.
CGCAAGAATTGCGCTCCCCTACGCTGGCTTCGTCTCTCCTTTCACCCCCGCCGCCGCCGAGAAGTTGCGAATGAATAATTTTTAATTTTTCATTCTTCATTTTTAATTTCACTATCTTTGCCCCCGTATGGAACAGACCGAAGAGAGACAACCTGCCGAGCGGCAGCCTTACGACGTGATCGTCGTCGGGGCCGGAGCCGCAGGCATGATGGCCGCCGGTACTGCCGCACAAGGCGGCAAACGGGTGTTGCTTATAGAGAAAATGGAGAAATCGGGCCGCAAGGTCCGTATTTCCGGCAAGGGACGGTGCAACGTCACCAATGCGCGCCCGGCCGAGGAGTTCGCCGACCATGTAAGGGCCAATGCCGACTTTTTCGCGCAGGCATTCGCCGCATTCGACAATCGGGCCACGATTCGCTTCTTCGAACGGCGGGGCGTCAAGCTCGACATCGAGCGGGGCGAGCGTGTCTTTCCCCATAGCGGCAAGGCGTGGGACATCGCCAATGCCCTGCTGGAATATTGCGTCGACAACGGCGTGAAGATACTCTATGATACGCGCGTTACGGAGATCATGACCCTCGGCGACCGTGTTTTCGGCGTCCGTTATATCAACAAACGGGGTTTCGAACGTAAGGAGGAGTGCGCACAGGTGATCCTCGCCACGGGCGGCGTGAGTTATCCGGCCACCGGTTCCACGGGCGACGGGTACGGCTTCGCGGCCGACTTGGGGCATACCGTCGAGGCGTTGCGGCCGTCGCTTACGCCCCTTGTAACGTCGCACCCTCAGATGAAATTCCTCCACGGCCTGCTGCTGCGCAACGTCCGGGCCGTGCTTTATGTCGATAACGAAGCGGTGCGCGAGGAGTTCGGCGAAATAGGCTTCTCGGAGCGCGGTATCGAGGGGGCCGTGGCGCTGCGCATGAGCCGCGATGCCGTCGACGCACTGATCGACGACCGCAAGGTCAAACTCGTTCTCGACCTCAATCCGGCACTTACGGAGGAGATGCTGCACGAAAGCATCGCCCGCGAACGAGCCGACCTC
>CAZHDH010000270.1:0-1037 GCA_964531245.1 uncultured Bacteroides sp.
TCTGCCGTATATTGAAGTCCCTGATTTTTCAGCAGAGTATCGACCATATGCTGTGCTGATTGAGTCACATTCACGTTACAATCCCCTTTACAGCGTGTTTTCTTTGATTTTAGCAGATACAAAGGGAAAAGACAACTTGTTTGTATGAAATGGAACCAGAGGTTCTTTTTTCATAAATCATTCGCAAAAGAATTTGGAGGGAGTTTTATGGCAAAGGATTATTCAAAGTGCGCCAGTCAAATCCTGGAGCAAGTCGGCGGTGTGCAGAATGTCAGCAGCGTTACCCACTGCATGACGCGCCTGCGGTTTGTGCTCAAGGATGAATCCGTGGTGGATGACGCAAAGGTAAAAAGCATCAGCGGCGTGATGGGCGTCATGCGAAAAGGCGGCCAGTTTCAGGTAATCATCGGGAACGACGTTGCGGTGTGCTTCAAGGAGCTGTCCAAGCTGGGCAATTTCTCTGGCGGGACGGACACTGTGGAAAAGCCGAAAGAAAAGCTGACCCCGAAGGTAGTTGTAAACAACGTTCTGAATGTGATCTCCGGCTCCATGGCCCCTCTGCTGTGTGTGATCATCGGCTGCGGCATGGTCAAACTGCTGATTATCCTGCTCGATTTGGCGAAAGTTTCAGCGGACAACTCCACTTACCAGCTTTTGACGGTCCTTGGCGATGTAGCATTTTATTTCCTGCCTATCCTGCTGGCTTATACCTCTGCGCAGAAGTTTCGGACAAATCCTGTCATCGCTATGACTGTCGTTGCGGTCCTGGTCCATCCCACCCTGATCGCAATGCTGTCCGGGGAGCAGGCGGTAACATTTATCGGCTTGCCAGTCACTGCGGCGTCCTACTCATCCACTGTGCTCCCGGCGCTTCTGATTACTTGGGTACAGTCCTATGTAGAGAAACTGATTGACAAAGTAACTCCCGGCTGGACTAAAACGATTTTTAAGCCAATGCTGATTTTGATTATCATGATGGGGTTGGGGCTGGTCGTTCTCGCACCCCTCGGCTCGATTGTCGGCGACGGCCTGCATAC
>CAZHDH010000271.1:0-1010 GCA_964531245.1 uncultured Bacteroides sp.
AGCTGGTTGAGCGCCTCCTTGGCCGTCGACTCGTCGAACGAGAACATATTGCGCGAACTCTTGGCTTGGGTGCGCGCCTGGTCCCAGATGCGCTCCTTGTCGCGCAGGGAGAGCTGCGCTATGGAGTCGAGAACCGCCACGTCGCGGAACGTGCGTTTGTCGGCGCGCAGGCTGTCCGGCAGAGGCAGCACCTGATTGTCGCGCACGAAGATCTGCTCCTTGAGCAGCGGTTCGTAGGAGCTCGACGTGGCCGAGTTGACCTTCAGCTCCAGCGAGTCGATGTCGCCCTGAAGCTGGGCGACGTTCTTGGTCTGGCTGTTCGAAAACTGGTTGGCGTCGGTGCGCTCCATGGCGAAGCCGTCCATGGCTATGTCCTGCTTCTGGAGGTCGAAAGTGTGGTGGCGCAGCGCGCTTTTGGTGTACCACTGGCTGTTGCGGGTCTGCTCGTAGGTCTCGCCGTTGTAGAGCGTAACGAGAAGATAGCGTTTGTCGTCCGACAGCCGTATGTAACCCGAATCGGCGACGATGGTATTCATATTGCCGTTGGCCGCGCGGTTGTCGTAAATCAGCACGTCGCGCAGCAGGTGGGTTTCGGGGTCTTGATGTCCCACGCGAATCGACATATTCTGTATGCCGTTGAAGAAGAGGCCGTCCTGAAATTCGAGCGTCTGGCGCTGCTGGCGGATGTCGTAGATGATGCTGTACATCTTCTTGTTGGCATAAGGCACCAAGTTGTTGCCTATGAAGAAGCTGCCCACAGCGATCAGGCTCACTAAGATGATGAGCGGCTGCGTGATTCTCACCAGCGAGAGACCCGCCGACTTCATGGCCAGCAGCTCGTAGTTCTCGCCCAAGTTGCCCAAAGTCATGATTGCAGCCAGCAGCACGGCCAGCGGCAGGCCCAACGGCAGCATGTTGGCCATAGCGTAGGACATCAGTTCGATGATGATTCCCGCGCTCAGGCCCTTGCCCACCAGCTCGTCGATGTAGCGCCACACGAAGTTCATCAT